>MGTI01000169.1:0-5416 GCA_001799365.1 Desulfobacterales bacterium GWB2_56_26
CAACAATAAAGCCATAACCGCCAAAAAAATCGATTTTTTACCTCCTCCGGGATGGGCTGCAAATAAAGCGAACAGGAAAATTCCGGGTATTGCCACGCCGGCCAGAAATGGATGGAGGTAACGCAGCAGTTCCTGCAGCCCGAGGAAAAACCAGGGGCCGGCAATGTATGTAGTGCCGAGATGTTCCGGTTCAAGGGGCGCGGAGACAAAAATCGAAAAAATGAGCATTGCGGCAATCAGGACTTTATGGTCCTGGACGTTTACCCTGTATATGCGCAAATGGCTCCACGCACAGAGCAGGAGAAAAAAATCAAATGTTATAACATGATGCACATACACCTTTCTCAAGCCACTGCCGGATATTGAAAAAAACAGGTCGTCCAGCATCTGGCCCAGCAGCGGGATGGTGTTGATAATGTTTTCGGCAATCATTCCGGCCGAAGTCCCGGTGTTGTCGCCCCTGAGGATATACCCGGTAAAGAGCAGCAAGAGGATTATCGGCAGGGTTCCGCTCAGTTTCAGCCATTCCCGGTAGGGTAATTTCTCCGACTTCCCATACACTGCGGCCAGATGAATGCAGGTGAAGAAAAAAAAGAACTGGCTGGAATAGAAATGGAGCGAACGGAAAAACCGGCCGTAGGGCACGAGGAGATCGATAGCTGTCGTCGAGTAAAAGGGAGTTGCGTAGTCGTATTGTATACCGACTACAATGCCTGAGAGCAGGGAAACGTAAAGGCTGGATAAGGCCCAGGCGCCCCACTTGATCGCTTGCCAGGAAAATCGGCTGCACATAGTGGAGGCGACGGGTGAAGTGTCATGCTCAGGTGGTAACCACATAGAATGGATCGCTTGCCCTCTTCTCAACCGGGAAGAAGGCGAGAGGTTTGGTGGCAGGACCTCGTATCGCCTCCCCGGTTTCGGCATGGAATTGACTTTGATGACAGGGACATTCAAAGATGTCCCGATCTTCATGGTAGGTCAGTTTGCAGCCCAGATGCGTACACTTTCGGGATAACGCCCAGACACTGTCGCCGCGGTCAAAGAGCACAAAGTCGCTTGCGACAAAATAGCCGCCCGTCAATATGGGTTTGGAGATATTGATCAAGACCGGCTTTTTCGGCACATGGAAGGCGGCAAAACGGCAGATCGGGTAAATGAGTGTCAACGATCCCAGGAATACAAAAAATTTTCTTCTGGACCAGCCTGTCCGGGTCTGCAGGATCCGTGTCATCGCCTGAAGTTCTTGAACTTATTGATCAGCATTTCATTGACATGGGGGGGGACCAGATCGCTGACATCGCCGCCGTTGCGGGCGGCATCCTTGATGATCGATGAACTGATGAAAATCCAGCGGAATCCGGGCATGAGAAAAACGGAATCTACCTCCCTTTTGAGCTTTCTATTCATCAGGGCCAACTGAAATTCATAGTCGAAATCCGATACGGCGCGAATCCCCCTGACAATGGCCTTGGCATGTTGTCGATAGGCGTATTCGACCAGGAGACCGGACACTGAAGAGACTTCTATCCGTTCCTGGCCGGTAAATGTATCTTCTATCATCTTTATCCGTTCCGGCAAAGTAAAAACGGGGTCCTTGGCGGAATTGACGGCCACTGCCACAATCACTTTATCAAAGAGATTCAGAGCCCTGTTGATGATGTCGACATGGCCCATGGTGATGGGGTCGAAGGTGCCCGGATAGACGGCGATGGAAGGTTCGTGATTAAGTTCTCTCATTTCTCTCACTCGGTGAAGGTCTCTGCCCGCAGGTCGCTATCGCATGGGCAGAATCGGAACATATAACCAGAATGCGTTTTCGCCATAGACACGCCTGTCGACGAGTCTCAGCTGCGACAGCTGCGAAGGAAGAGTTATGTCAAATCGTTCTTCCATAATCAGCATGCCGTCTTCGGTCAACAGATTACTCTTGTTTAAAGAATCGAGAACGGAAAGGGAAATGTTTTTTGCATAGGGGGGGTCAGCAAAGATGAGATTGAAGCCGGATGCCGCTTCCAGGGGCAGCTTCTTCACGGGCAGTCCCTTGCTCAGATCATGCGGGATGACGCGCAGTTCTCTGGTTCCGGTGTAGCCGGAAAGACAGAGCAGGACATTTTTTTTGATGAGGTCCAGGGCAAGGCGATTGTTATCGACAAAGACCACCAGGGCCGCCTTGCGGCTGAATGCTTCAAGTCCCAGGGCGCCGGTTCCGGCAAAAAGATCGAGTACCCTGGCGTTATGCACCCGCTCGCCGAGGATGCTGAACAAGGCCTCGCGCGCCCGATCGGAAGTGGGTCGAATGCTTTTCTCGTGCGGAGGAGGCGAGAAAAGCTTGCGACCCTTCTGGCTGCCGCTGATGATTCTCAAAAGAGATTACGATGCAAAGCACAAAGGAAAAGACCTGCGCCCGGGAACCCATTCACGGTGTCGTCTCATCCCTTTGCCGGTGTTTTCCGGGCTATTTCCGCCTTGGCCGCAATCAACTTCACTTTTCTTACTGCCGCAAAGACCGGACCCGAAGCGATGTACAGCAAAAAAGTAATGAACATCATGACCTGCGGCTCCGCGGCGAAGAGCACCAGGAGCAGGACCGAGCCCACGAGGAGCTGAAAGGTCCGAGCTTTGGTCGCCTGCGGCGGCTTCTTGAAGCTGTAGTAAGGATGGGTCGAGACCATAAGATAGGCAAGGATATAGACCAGAAACAACAGCGCTAAATGTTTGACGGAGCCTTCAATGCCGAGATAACCGGCAAAGAGAACGGCTGCCGATATCATGCTGGCCGCAGCTGGGCAGGGCAGGCCGGTAAAATGTTTCGCCGCTGAGGAATTCTGGCTGTTGAACCGGGCCAGGCGGAGCGAGGTGGTTGCCACATATAGAAACGCCGCCAGCCAACCGTACCGACCGTAGGGTTGCAGGGTCCAGAAATAGGCGAGCAGGGCGGGAGCCACCCCGAACGACACGAGATCGCAGAGCGAATCGAGTTCCATGCCGAAGGTGCTGGTGGTGCCGGTAAACCGGGCGACCCGGCCGTCCAGGCCGTCAAAAACCGCCGCAACCAGAATCGCCACAGCGGCGATGACGAAATCGCCTTTGATGGCGGCCAAAATCGAGTAGAAGCCGCAAAACAGGCTTGCTATAGTAAACATACAGGGAAGCGGATAAAACTTGGAACTCAGTTCCGCATGTTCTTCAACCATGGTGGTATCTCCTGAAAAAAGAAACGAGACGGCTCAGTGGTGTGCGGTTTTGGGCGAGCCGTCTCCTACCTGTCAAGTGTATACATATTCAAAGAGAGAATGCAACGTAGACTAAAAATTCAGCCCAGGTGGCCGAGTATTGTTTCACCGGCGCAAACCTTCTGGCCCGTCTGCACCACAATCTCCGTGTCGGGAGGCAGATAGAGGTCGACCCGCGAGCCGAAACGGATCAAACCGAAGCGTCTCCCCCGGATTATGTCGTCGTCCGGTTCGAGCCAGCAGACGATGCGTCTGGCGATGAGACCGGCGATCTGGACAAAGGCCAGTTTCTTACCCTGAGGAGTGGTGATGACCGTGGCGCAGTACTCGTTCTGCAGACCGGCCTTGTCGCAGTCGGCCGAATAAAACTTGCCCTGACTATAGAGGATCTTTTCCACTCTGCCGGTGGCGGGCACCCTGTTGACATGAACATTGAAGACATTCATGAAAATCGAGATCTTCTGCGCCTCGCCGTCCGTAAACCGGCTATCCGTCACCCGTTCGATACAGATGATCTTCCCGTCGGCGGGGGACACCACCGCATTTTCCTGATCCGTGACAAATCGCTCGGGATCGCGGAAAAAGCAGAGGATAAAGAAGGTGACGAGCAGCAGGATGCCGGCTGGAATTTCCATTCCGACTATTGCTGCGAGAAGGGTGCAAAAAGCAGAAAAGAAGATAAATGGGTACCCTTCCTTGGCGACGGGTACTTGCGGTGTAAACATGAGTTTGTGACCTGTTGAGGTTGTTGATTATTTGGTTTTTGCGGTCCGGCACATGGCGATGCTGCCGGTGCGGATGATTTCCTTGATGCCGATCGGCCGCAGGATATCGATAACCGCCTGGATTTTCGACGCCGTTCCGGTTATTTCCACGGCGTAACTCTTGGCGCTGACATCCACCACCTTGCCGCGGAAGATGTCGATAACCCGCAGAACCTCGGCCCGGGTATGGGCTTCGGCCTTGACGCGGATCAGCGCCATCTCCCGTTCGACAAAATCCTTGTCGGCTGTCATTTCGGTGACCTTGATGACATCGATCAGCTTGTTGAGCTGCTTGGTGATCTGTTCGATGATGGCTTCGTCGCCCCGTGACACGACAGTCAGGCAGGAGACATTCGGGTCAAGCGTTTCGGCCACGCAGAGGCTCTCGATGTTGAAGCCGCGACCGCTAAAAAGACCGGTTACCCGGGAAAGGACACCCGGTTTGTTCTGAAGAAGCACGGAAATCGTATGTTTCATCTTATAGTCCTGGAAGTGGAAAGTTCAAGGGTGAATGCGTAATGGTTCGTTATTCCAAAAGGTTGCGGAACCAGCAGCATTACACCAGCAGCATCTCGGTAGTCGCCTTGCCGGCCGGAACCATCGGGTATACCCCTTCCTCCTGCTCGATCTTGAAATCCATGATAACGAGATTGTCGGTGGCAAGGGCCTCTTTGATCACCGGTTCCACCTCGCTTTTCTGTGTCGCCCTGAGACCGACGGCGCCATACGCCTTGGCCAATTCGACAAAATCGGGCACCACATTCATCGTCGTCGAGGAATATCGCCTGTCATAGAACAGTTCCTGCCACTGCCTGACCATGCCGAGATAGCCGTTGTTGAGGATGGCAATCTTTACCGGACACTTGAACTGCCTGGCCGTCGCCAGCTCCTGGATGTTCATCTGGATCGATCCGTCGCCGGCGATGTCTATGACCGTGCGGTCCGGAAAAGCCATCTGCGCCCCGATGGCGGCCGGCAGACCGAAACCCATGGTGCCCAGGCCGCCGGAGGTGACGAAGCGCCGCGGATAATCGAACTTATAGAACTGGGCGGTCCACATCTGGTTCTGGCCGACCTCGGTGGTGATGATTGCTTCCCCCTTAGTCAGGCGGTGAATCGTTTCGATGATGTACTGCGGTTTGATAATGGTATCGTTTTCCTTGTAAGCCAGTGGGTGCTTTTCCGTCCAGTCTGTGATGGTTGCCAGCCAGGCCTGGTGCCGGCCGGCCTCTTCAACAAGGTTTATCGACTCCGAAGAAAACCATTTATTGATAGCCTTCAAAGCGTTTTTGCAGTCGGCGACGATGGGGATGTCGACGCGGACATTCTTACTGATCGAGGTCGGGTCGATATCGATATGGATGATTTCCGCCTTTTTGGCAAATTCGGCCAGCTTGCCCGTCACCCGGTCATCGAAGC
>MGTI01000169.1:5439-18047 GCA_001799365.1 Desulfobacterales bacterium GWB2_56_26
AGGGGATCGGTGCCGGGAAAGGCGCCGAGGCCCATGAGGGTCATGGTCACCGGGATGCTCAGCTTCCTCGCCAGTTCGGTCAGTTCCCCGCTGGCATCCGAGAGAGTGACACCGCCACCGACATACAGCACCGGTCGCATCGCCTTCATGATCCGCCGGCAGGCCTTCTCGACCTGGACCGGATGCGGGTTGTAGTTCGGCTGATAGCTGGAGATATGGATCGGTTTCTTTTCCGGATAGGTCATTTTGCTGGACTGAAGGTCCTTCGGCAGATCCACCAGCACCGGTCCCGGTCTGCCGGTCCGGGCGATGTGAAAGGCTTCGCGGATGGTAGGGACCAGGTCATCGAGATTATTGACCAGATAGTTATGTTTGGTGCAGGGTCTGGTGATGCCGACGATATCGACTTCCTGGAAGGCGTCGTTGCCGATGAGTGGGCGGGGCACCTGCCCGGTCAGAATGACCAGGGGAATCGAATCCATATAGGCCGTGGCAATGCCGGTGACGCCGTTGGTGGCCCCCGGCCCCGAGGTGAGCACGGCGACACCTACCTCGCCGGTTACCCTGGCCAGGCCGTCCGCGGCGTGGACCGCGCCCTGCTCGTGACGGACCAGTACATTTGTGATGTCGGCATCCATCAGGGCGTCATAGAGATCGAGCACTGCTCCGCCGGGATATCCAAAGATTATTTTCACGCCCTCTTCCTGGAGGCATTTGACGATCGCCTGGGCTCCGGAAATTTTTCCCATTAATCTGTTCCCTTGAGATAGTTAGAAATTTCAATACTGGAGAGCATCTGGAAAGCCGAAAAAAGTGGACATGTTCGTCAGGAGACCGGACAATGCTCTCTGCACCAAGGCCCATAATCAATCGACCTCGGGCAGGTAAGCCGTTGTGCAACAATTAAGATAACATACTATCTTCCGAAACGGCATATGGGGCCGTAACGAAATGGAGGTAATTGTTACAGTTATTTCGTAACGGCCACTAAACTTTCTTCCGACAATGAAGAATCAGGGGAAATACCTTTCTGATTAGACATTTGACAGCGGAATATATCTGTCAATCTGGCGTCTGTCAACCGCAATGGCGTGGGGCTCTCGCCCAGATCCAGCGGCGGGAGACGTGCGGCAGCGTGAAAACTCCCTTGACAACCGCAGCCCAAGATGTGTAATACAATCCACATGCATTTTCAGCAAACTTCATTATACGCATGTGATATGATTATGGCAAACTCGCTGCTTCTCCTACTAGGTCTATTGACTGAATCCGTGGCTGATACGGAGGGGTTGTAGTGTGATTTAATAACTCTGTTTTCCAAAAGGCCACGGTTGAAAAACCGTGGCCTTTTTTTTTGTTCAATCCGGATCGTAAAGCAAGGAGAAGAAATGAATCCTGAGTTGGTGAGAAAATATCGTCCCTATCCGCAGGTGTTTCTGCCGAACCGCACCTGGCCGGGAAAAACCATAGAAAAAGCTCCGATCTGGTGCAGCGTTGATCTGCGCGACGGCAACCAGGCTCTCATCCAGCCGATGAGTCTCGACAAAAAACTCGAGATGTTCCAACTCCTTGTCGATATCGGGTTCAAGGAAATAGAGGTCGGCTTCCCGTCCGCCTCGCAGGTGGAATATGACTTTGCCAGGGTGCTCATCGAGCGGAACCTGATTCCGGAAGGGGTGCTGATCCAGGTCTTGACCCAGGCCCGCGAGCATTTGATCACGAAGACCTTCGAATCGGTGAAGGGCGCGAAGGAGGCTGTGGTTCATCTCTATAACTCGACCTCAATCCTGCAGCGGCGGACGGTCTTCAAGATGAGCCGGAAGGAGATTACCGAGCTTGCGGTGCACGGGGCGAAACTTCTCAAACAGGAAGAGCAGAAATACCCGGAGACGCTGTTTCATTACGAGTATTCGCCGGAGAGCTTTACCGGGACGGAGCTCGACTACGCCCTGGAAATCTGTGAGGCGGTCATGGATATCCTGCAGCCGACTCCGAAAAATAAGCTGATCCTTAATCTGCCGGCGACCGTCGAACTGGCCACACCCAATATCTACGCAGACCAGATCGAATATTTCTGCACCAAGATGAAAAACCGGGACTCGGCCATCATCAGCCTCCACGCCCATAACGACCGCGGCTGTGCGGTAGCCGCCACCGAACTGGCCCTCATGGCCGGCGGAGAACGGGTCGAGGGGACCTTGTTCGGCAACGGCGAGAGGACCGGCAACGTCGATATCGTCACGCTCGCCCTGAATATGTTCACGCAAGGCGTGGACCCCAAACTCGACATCCACGACATGAATCGCCTGGTCGATGTCTATGAGCGGGTAACTCACCTGCCGGTTCATCCGCGGCACCCATACGCCGGGGAACTGGTCTACACCGCGTTTTCCGGCTCCCATCAGGATGCCATCAACAAGGGCATGCACGAATACGAGGAACTGGCCTCCGGCCGATGGGCTGTGCCTTATCTGCCAATCGACCCCTCCGACGTCGGCCGCACCTACGAATCGATCATCCGCATCAACAGCCAGTCCGGCAAGGGCGGTGTCGCCTACGTGATGGAAAAAGAATTCGGCTTCCGTATGCCGAAGACCATGCACCCGGAATTCGGCAAGATCGTCCAGGCCCTCACCGACCGGGAAGGTCGGGAATTGCAGCTTGACGAGATCTTCGCGGCGTTTAAAAAAGAGTATCTTACCATAAAAGCTCCCTATGAACTGAAGTCTTTCAATGTCGTCAAACGCCATATCAGCGACAACGAAAACGGCTCTCACGCTGAAATCGAAGCGACACTCCTCGCCGACGGTCGGGAAGTGACCATCGCCGCCTCCGGCAACGGGCCGCTCGACGCCTTCTGCTCCGCCCTTAAAAAGGATGTCACCGGCGACTTCCGTCTGAGCCACTACGACGAACACGCCCTGAACGGCGGCTCCAGCGCCAAGGCCGCCGCCTACATCGAGATCGAAATGCCGGACGGTACGTCCCGCTGGGGAACGGGGGTGGATACGGATATCATCATCGCCTCGATCAAGGCGGTGTTGAGCAGCCTGAATCGGTTGAAAAAAGGAATCTGATCACTGCAAGTGATGTTCCGGATGCCTGACGCTCAGGCTATCCGGAACTCCGCCCGACGCCTGCGATCGACTCCACCCCAACAGAACAAGCAGGGTAGAGATTTTTGAGCAGGAATCCACACCCTTACCGCCTATTCAGCGCATGCCGACCAGAAGATGCTTGTCGACTAGGTCAAGGCCATGCCCGAGTATCCAAAAGAAATCCAGAAGGTGCACGGGGAAGAACACGCGCGTCGGGCGCTTGCCCTGGCGTTGGGAATCGGTGAATGAAGAAGCAGTCTTATGACGAGTGATGCGCTGGCAGGATCAAGAAGATGGACGATGAGAATCTCGACGGCTCCAGTCATATTCTTGCATTGAAAGGAAGAAGAGAGTACACAACCTTGTGAATACGAGAAAAGAAAGGATGCGCCCAGAAAGCCTCGCCAGTGGCGAAAACAGGTGCCTTTTGGATACTGATCTGTCTAATGTCCTGATATTGACGATTGTAAGCCATTGTGCATATTCATGGGAGTTTGCGAATTAATATGGAAGAAATGAATCAGGTGCCGAAGATAATCCAATGGATCGACATTGGTGATCGGAGGAAGGCCTTAATAACAACCTGTATCCTCACTGCTCTCACCATTGGGCTCGGAGTGTATCTTTCACAGCCTAAAGTATTCCAGAGTGACAGCCTGCTCAGTTATCAACAGCAAATGGTCAACGCCGGCAGGATGCTGCCCGATGATAACTCAAAGCTGAAGGATATCGTAAGTACACTGACTCAAATTGTTACGAGCAGGTCCAGCCTTGAGAAAATTATCAATGATGAGAAATTGTTCGAGAAAGAAAGAAAGCAATTGCCAATGGAAGATGTAATAGAGGAAATGCGCAGTCAAATCAGCATAGAGCCATCAAAGAACGGCGACACCTTTCGTGTGGTGTATACGGGGAGTGATCCGGTGAAAGTTGTCCGGGTGGCAAATGCACTGGCGGCACGTTTCATTGAAGAAAATTTAAAGTACCGTGAGGAAAGGGCGTCCGAAACTTCAGCATATACCGAAGAAGAGCTTGAGATGGCAAAAAAGATGCTCGATGGCAAGGAAGCGGTCATGCGGGACTATAAGCTGAAATTTTACAATGAAATGCCTGACCAGCGCGAAACGAATATGTCAAGGTTGATAGCTTTGCAGACCCATAATCAGAGCAGGCAGGAATCCACACAGAATCTGGAGCGGACACGTGCGCTCCTGCGCGATCAGGTTGCTACCAGAAGAGAATTGTTGGAAATAAAAGAAAGCAGTCTCGTGGCAGTCGCCAGTGATTCGTCCCGGGTTTTGAGCAAGAAGCAAAAGAAGGAGCAACTACTCGCTGAGCTGCAAGCTCTGGAGTTGAGATATAAAGAGCAACATCCGAAAATCGTTAGCCTGAAAAACAAGATCGTCAAGCTGGAACAGTCATCAGAGGATGAATCGGAGGGCGAACTTGCCACGACTCAAGCTGCCGACAATCCTGAAGAGCGGGGCGATAAGACTCTCATGGACCTGCAACTCCAAATCAAGGATATCGATTACAGCATCGAAAAGATCCTCAAGGAGAAAGAAGAAGTAGAGGTATTGATCAAACAGTACGAAGGATGGGTGGCTGCAGCGCCGATACGGGAAGCGGAATGGTCGGCTCTCACAAGGGAGTATGCAGAATTGAAAAGGCATTATGATTTTCTTGTAGGCCAGAATCTTCAGGCTGGCTCAGCGCTCAACCTTGAACGAAAACAGCGGGGAAGTCAGTTTAAAATTGAGGACACGGCTCAGCAGCCGGTGAAGCCGGTGAAGCCGGATTTTCTCAAGATCATGGGAGTCGCCCTCTTGTTGGGGTGCGGTGCCGGAGTGGCGGGGGCCCTTTTTCTCCAGAAAATGGATACCTCTTTTCGATTTCCCGAGGAACTGGAGACGGCCTTCCCCTTTGAAGTCCTTTGTACGATCCCGCATTTGCCGTTAAAGCCGGAAATTGACAGACAGCGTATCAAAACAGTTATAGGTATCGTCATATTTTCAACATGGACTTTGGCAATAGCCGCCGCACTCGTAATTTTCTGGAAACAGGGGCGGATTATTGTCTGATTGGCTTGAGCGTTCGGTTTTCCCCGTAACGGAGCAGGGATATCCCTGATAATGCGATGTATAGAAAGTTCTACTGCTTGGATAAAAGGCCATTCGAATTGGCGCCGGTGGGGGGGCTGGTATATCTGAGCGATGCGCACAGGGAAGGGCTTGCGATATTGCGATATGGCATTGTAGCGGATAAGGGGGTCCTCCTCCTGACTGGTGGGGTCGGCGCCGGTAAGACGACTCTTCTCAATACCCTGCTCAATATGTTACAGGATGGTATCGAAGTTTGCCTGCTCAACAACCCCAGGATGACCCGAATAGAATTCTTCTATTATTTAGGAGCAAAACTCGGCATCAGTGGAAATGTTAACAAGAGTCAATTTATCCTGGAATTTTCCGAGCTACTTGGAAAATTCCAGGCAGAGAAAAAGAAGCTCCTGCTCATAGTTGATGAGGCGCAAGCTTCTCCGATAAATCTGCTGGAGGAAATCCGCCTGCTTTCCAACCATGCAGGGGAACGGAATGTTTTCAGTATCTTTCTCATCGGTCAGCCCGAGCTTCGGGAGAAATTGGCTTCACCTCAGCTTTTGCCCCTCAGGCAGAGAATAGGTGTCAGCTATCATCTGGAGCCATTAACCCGGGAAGAAACCTCGCAGTATATCGTGTATCGCTTGAAAATGGCGGGTGCCGCCAAGACATCGATATTTACGGAGAAGGCCATAGACTGTATTTACGAGGCCAGTCGGGGAACCCCAAGGTTGATCAATGTCATCTGTGACCATGCAATGGTACTGGGATTTACGCGTGAAATCTCTCTGATCGATCAGGCGACCATAATTGAATGCCTCGAAGCGGTCGGGTTGCAAGGTGAAAAAAGGCTGCAAGTATCTCGGCCGGAAGATTCATCTTCAGGCACAACTGCACTCGAAATGGGAAATTACAGAAAGGCGAAAGTCGCGCTTTTTATTACCTTGGCCTTAATCGGTGCCGGTGGCTTCATCTATTTTGACCATCTTCGGAGATGGCTGGCAGGAATTTATTGATCCGATCGACGTTTTTAAAGAAATAGAGCATTCAAAGCAGAACAAAATGAAAATTTCAGAAGCCCTCGAAAAAGCAGGTTACGGTGAAGATCTTGAAAAGAGGGCAGAAGAAGGCCCTGAAAAAGAATTCGACCATGATCGAATAGCGGTATCCCAAACCAGGGCAGGCCAAGAGGAGGAACACTCGGCAAATATTAGGTCTGTGCAAAAAAGCATAAGCGGCAAGTGGGACGAACGCCTTTTCAAAGCGGTGAACGATAGCAGCTACGTGCCGGAGATTTTTAAAACGCTCAGGTCCAGGATCCTGCACCCGCTTAGTGGGGAAGCCATCCCGAAAACCATATTAATTACTTCAGCCATTCCACGGGAAGGGAAGAGCTTCGTCGCGGCGAATCTGGGTATTTCGCTTGCCCACGGGTTGGATCAGCATTCGTTACTCGTGGATTGTGACCTGCGAAAACCTGCTATGGCAAAGATGTTCGGGTTGGATAACAGTCCAGGCCTTGTTGATTATCTCAGGGACGGTGTCGCTTTGTCGAAGCTGATACAGAAAACCCAGATAACCGCGTTATCCGTACTTGCCAGTGGAATCCCTCCCGAAAATCCAGCTGAATTGCTAGGTTCGAGCAAAATGTCCGCACTGGTCGAAGAACTGTCCAGCCGCTATGATGATAGGATTATTATCTTCGACAGTCCGCCCATGCTTGTGGCCGCAGAGTCCAGTGTTCTTGCCGGACAGGTGGATGCTATGGTACTGGTGGTTCGCCAGAGCACTTCAGGTAAAGTGCAGATTCAGAAGCTGATCGATATAGTCGGCACCGAACGGATCCTCGGCATTGTCTTTAATGATCAGAAAATCAATCTGCTGCAGAAAAGGATAATCAAGGGATATGCTTCCAATCATGGTGCTTATTATGATTAGGCGCCCCTGCAGATGCGATATGAGCAACTCCGTACAAACTCAAGACAGAGGACTTGCTTCATGTCTCCGTAGCAGAAAGGTCTACGGCAGTTCACCGAAGTTATTTATTTAATTCCTTTAATAGTGTCTCAGCCTTTTGCCGATCGGCAAACTCTCCTTTGCTGGTCAGCAGTTTGTTCAGAGTCTGCACGGCTTTTTCTTTCTGGTTATTCGCATTCTGAGCCATAGCAAGATGATAGGCAACAGCAGGGTCGGCAAGGCTGTTTTGAAGAGCAAATTCGAACTGAGCGATAGCCAGGGCGTAAGATCCCCTTTGATAATGCACCCATCCGAGTGTGTCGGCGACACGATGATCGTTCGGCAGGGCTTGTTTGGCCGTCATTGCCAGCATGAGCGCTTCGCCGAGATCGCCTCCCGGCTCCGAGGCTATCAGCCAGGCCAGGTTGTTTGCTGCTGGAGCGTAATCTTTATTAATTTCAATAATATTTTTGTATTGTTCAATTGCCTTTCCGGCGCTGCCTTCCACTGCATATAAGCCCGCCAGACACATCTTTCCGGGGATCGATTTCGGATTCTTTTCCGAAAGCATTGAGCACTTCTCCATTGCCTCCTTGTTTTTCCCCAGTCGTCTTAATAGATTGGCTGAGGCTAGCATTGGCTCGGGACTATCCGGGCTGAGGTTCTGGGCCTTGTCGTATGCGGCAAGAGACTCTTCGTCCTTTTTTTGTTCTTCGAGAAGATTGCCCAGAAGCAGATAGAGTCGATGGTCCTCTGGAGCTTTCGAGATCTGTTGACGGACAAAGGCCTCGGCGCCGGGAAGATTGCCTTTGTGGGTCAGATTAATGAGCAGAGAAATAGTTTCAATATGACCGGGATCGATTTCGAGCAGATCGGTCAGGATCCTTTCACCTTTCTTGCGGTCTCCCGCCCCTAATGTAGCCAGTGCCAGATGGCTGAGGATCTCCGTACTGTCCGGGACAACTTTTCTCAGATCGGAGAGAATGGTTATAGCAGGTTCGAATTCTTTCAGGCCGATAAGAGCGCGGCTCAGGATAAGGGCGGCGTTCAGGTTTTTAGGATTGAGCTGAAGAGCGGTTGCCGCTTCTTTCTTTCCCTCATCGAAAAGACCTTGAGTCAGGAGAAGCTGCGCCATGAGCAGGTGATAGCGATAGTTTCGCTTGTTCTTTTGAATCGCGGCAGCCGCTGCCTGTTGGGCGGCATCTATTTCTCCAAGACGTTGGTGCGCCATGGCAAGGTAGAAAAAAGGTTCGGGCCAATCGGGGAAGTTTTTGGTGAGCGGTTGTAAAATCTCCAGGGCATCCTTCACCTTGCCGTCATTCAGGTGAAAGCGGGCCTGAAGGAGGGGTACTTCTCTGAACTGGGGACTTTCCGCCCTCAGGTTGTCAAAGAGTGCCCTGGCATCCTCAAACCGTCCCCGATCCAAGTAAAAGCCGGAGAGCGCCCCGGTAATATCCGGATTTTGGGCAATATCTGATCGAGCCTTGATCAGAATCTCTTCGGCTTGATCATATTGACCAACTAACTGGTAGTGATCGGCTAATTTCAGGCGATAGCCAGGGTTCTCAGGATTTATCTCGACAACTTTCCGAAGATCATTCCCTACCTTTTCAAAGTCGCCCGTACTGCGATGATAGCCGGCCTGGAGCAGGTGGGCTTCGGCGTTGTCCGGAAATTTCTCAGTTATTTCGTCAAGCAGCTTTTTGAATTTTTCCTTTTCGTTTCTCGTCTCGTAGAGAAGAAGGAGAGTTTTGAAGTGATTAAAATTATTTTCCTCTACTGCGATGGCTTTCTGAAAAGAAGCCTCTGCTTCACTCCATCGTTTCTGAGCGACATGAATGCGTCCCTTCAGATTCTGCAGGTCACCTGAACTATCGAGCTGTTCTGCTCCGAGTCTAGCAAGTGCCGCAAGAGCCGCCTCAAAGTTTCCCTCGGAGAGTTCCAGATTGGCCAGCAAGATAAGGGCATCCCGGTAATTCGGATCCTTGGTGAGAATATGGTCTAGCCGTTTGCGGCACTCTTCCTTGTTGCCGGTCAAAAGCTGGAAAAGTGCGGCCTTGAAGTTTGCGTCAAGGTTGTCGGGAAGAAGGTCCGCCGCCCGTATCAGTTCCTCGTAGGCTTTTTTCTGATCACCTTCCTTGAGGTACAGCAGACCCAGCTGGTATCTCGCTTCTCCGTATTTTGCATCGAGTTGGATAGCACTCCGCAATTCCAGAATGGCGGCTTCCCATTTGTCCTGTTCTATATACTCGAGGGCATTTGTGAAATGCGTCTGTTTGTCTTTCTCAGGAGAATTGCATGAGGATAAAAGAGCTGTAGAAAACAGAAGAAGTACTGCAAACAACTTTTTGGTTGTGATCATTCCTAAAACCTCAGGTAAATACAGAAAAGACATCCATAAATCCAAATCTCGTTATCGAAGCTTTGCCAGTCAGATGGTGACAAAGCGGTGCAACTGTGTTAAGGAAACTCTGTCCAGATGGCCACGAGAAAAAAGGTTAAAATATCACCTAAATAGGTCTGATGTCATTTCTTGTGAAAACCTTAAAAAACGAGAAGATCTGAAAGGTAAGCAATTCTAGCATAATTTCCCGCCAAATCACTGCACTTTTTCAAAAAAGACCGTAATAGCATTTGCCAGAAAGCTTATGGTTGATTGCCATTATGTTACCTGAAATGGAAAGATGAGTATGACAGTTCGCCGAATCCTCTGCATCACGGGTGTACTTGTCTTCGTATTTCCCGCGCTGACATTCGCCGATGCCAAAATTGTGATAACGGGGCTTTCAGTAAGATTCGATTATGACAATCCGCAATACGAATCGGCAGCCACCGATTCTTTGACGGGCAATTCGTCTGGAACGAACGAAAAAGATAAGGAGAGCTCTGCCGCGCTCGGTCTCCGACCCGTTGTCAAGTTCCTCTCGGAAAGCAAGGAGGGTACCTTCGAGTTACTTACTGCCCCCGGCATCAAGCATGATTTTGTCGATTCCGAGCTTGACTGGGAAGTCGACGTGTTCTTATCTGCAGCACAGTCGTTGAGCAAAAACTGGAGACTGACTACAACCAATACCTTACTGCGCCGTGACGAGTACGATCCGCATAACTCTGTCGCTGTCGATTCAGGTGCGCAGGATATTGAAAGCGAAAGCAGTATTCCGGCACTTGCTGTCGACAGAGGAAGAAGCAGATATTGGCTCAATACCTTTAATTTCGCTTCAGAGCATCCATACAGGGAAGACAGTCAATTGAGGCTGGGTTTCAATAATCGGATTTTGCGAAACGATGAGTCGGTGGTACGCAGCTATGAGGATTATAATCGAACCGAGATTGCCATGAAGCAAAGGCACCGCTTTAGCTCCGCATGGCAGGCCGGCGTCGATTTTGGCGTGGTCCGCGGTGAATTTGATACCACCGAGATGGCGACATCGGAGGAGGGTAATACCACTGCGACTGAGCCAACCCAGGAAGATGCACTGTCGGAAGATGTGAGGGAATATCGTGCCAGGACTCTCGTGGGAAACAATACCTTCCGACACCATGACGTATCCCTCGGCTATTCCTATATCGGAGCGAGATACGACGAAGCATTGCATGACGATGGCGATATCCATGAGATACAGCTTTTATGGCGGCACGAATACTCAAGGCATGTGCAAACAAAGTTGGGCGCAGGACCTTCCTATGAAAAAACCGAAGGGCAGGATGTCAACTGGAGCGGCAACGGCATAGCTGAATGGAAATATCTTTTGCGATCCGGATCTTTCTCGCTTACCCTTGAAAAGGGTTATGATGTCGACAATTTTTCCGGCACAGGCGAGCGTGGCTTCGTGGATTTCTGGAATCTTAGGTCTGGCTTGGAATACCGTTTGCTCGAAGATCTCTCCTTTAATGGTCATCTGGCCTATCGCTATGAAGACCGACAAAATCCTTCAGCAGGTGATGACTCACAGGCAGTTGCTGCGGGGGTGGAGATAGATGCCCGGGAAGAGGACTTTAACAAAAACCGATATACCACCGGAGCGGGCCTGCGCTATAGCTTCTTGAAAGATTACAGCACGAGCCTCAACTACACTTTTATCAAACAGGATTCGGAAAGAATAGACGAAGATTACGAAGACCATCGTCTTGTTCTGAGTTTATCATGGGAAAAGGAATGGCTCCGCTGGTAAAATATTTATTCGCTATGCGTCGGTTACAAGAATATATCCTGCCGGGCCTCCTTTTCGCCGTCTTTGTGGTGGCCTATTATCCCGCTCTTCGGCTTTTTGCGGTGAAATGGTCAGTTTCGGAAGATTACTTTCATGCCTTTCTCGTCGTTCCGGCCATCGGCTACATGGTCTGGTCAAAACGTGCATGCCTTGTCAACCGCCCTGGTTCGTCAGTGGCAGGTTGCATCCTCGTTATTCTCTCGATACTGTTCTATCTGGCTTCGCTTCGGCTGCAGGTTCCTACTCTGATTTTTCTCGCAACCGGTTCGTCACTGGTGAGTGCGCTAGTTTTTATTGCCGGCTTTCGAGCGCTGAAGGATCTGGTAATGCCGATTCTGCTCTTCCTTTTGATTATCCCGATTCCGAGCCAGTTGCTGTCGGCGGTCACTGCAACGCTGCAGCTCGAAATCTCGAAAGCCAGTGAGTTTCTCATTCGCTTGTTCTCCATTCCTATGTATCGGGAAGGAAACATGCTGTATTTTCAACAGATGGCCTTTCAGGTAATCGATGCCTGCAGCGGCGTACGTTCCTTGATTTCCATGACGACCTTCAGTGTAATCGTCAGCTATTTTACCCTCACCAGGCTGTGGTCGGCCTTGTTTCTCTTTTTATTCAGCATTCCTGTGGCGATTTTGATCAACATACTCAGGGTTGTTTTTCTTGCACTGGCGTTTCATTATTTTGACCTGAACCTCTCGGAAGGAATTCTTCATACCATTACCGGGCTGGTTCTTTTTATTTTTGGCTTAACTATGCTGTTTGCCTTCCAAAGGATTCTGGAGTCGTGGGAAAGAAAGTCCAAAAAAAGAATATATTCCTGATTGTGCTCTTGCTGTTGACAAGTTGTTTTGTTTATTGGCGAACAGAGCCTGTGAAAGCTGCTAAGCCGATAGGCCTGCAAACATTGCTCGGGCCGGTTCCGGGATATCAGATAACGGGTACCTTGGCCCTGGATCCGACCACCGTCTCCTATCTTGAGCTGGATGATTACACTCAGGGCGGATATAAGAAAGACGGCTCGGCCATAAATCTTTATATCGGCTACTATTTTACATCGGATAAGGTTTCTGCAGCACACTCTCCTCTCGTCTGTTTTCCAGGCCAGGGCTGGACTCTAACCGATCCCGATACACGGCAACTGCAGGTGGGCCGGCACCTTATCAACTATGCGGAAATGACGGCCACTCTTGAACATCATAAGGAACTGGTGCTTTTTTGGTACCAGGCCCATGACAAAACGGAGACGG
>MGTI01000170.1 GCA_001799365.1 Desulfobacterales bacterium GWB2_56_26
CAGGAAGGCTACAGAGTATTCTCAACCACCAAGGCCGACGAAGGGTTTGAGTTACTGGCAACAAATCGGATAGGCGTTATCCTTTCCGATCTGCGGATGCCCGGAATGGACGGCATTGAATTTCTCAGCAGGGTCAGCCGTCTTCATCCCGAGACCGTGCGTATCGCCATGTCCGGTTATGCCGACATGGATATGGTTACCGAGGCGATCAATCGTGGGGCCATCTATAAATTTCTCACCAAACCCCTTGAAAATGAAGTACTGCGGCAAAATATCGCCAAGGCATTCCAACACTTCCAAATTTCACTCCCTGACGAACAATGACAGAATATAAAGCCCAGGTAAAGAGTCATTTCCTGGGAAGACTTTCATGGTTCCTTTCATCTTTGGCAGCAGGCTTCGGCCTGCTTGCCCTCGTCGGTTGGATTGTATCCATCCACTGGCTTACAACCTTCTGGCCTGGGGGCATTCCCATGGCCCCGAGCTCGGCCTTAGTCTTTCTCTTGTATGGCTCAGTGTTGCCTTTTCGGATAATGGGCTCGGAAACTTCCCGGCTTTTCCGGTTGTCACCCCTGTTGGGCTGGATGGCGACCGGGTTTTCCATAATACTCCTGATACTCTCTCTGCGCGGGATCTATTTACCAGTCGAATATCTGGGTATCGATATTACCGGAATGATGGATGGGGTCCCCGTTGGCCATATGTCGCCAATGACCGCCTTTATTTTTTCAATTACCGGCTGTTCTCTTCTGCTTCTTTCTCCTGATATTCGCACATCAAATCTGGTATCCTTCTGGCTGGCGGCAATCATCGTTCTGATCAGCATGATTCTGATTGTCGGCTATCTATTAGGTACTCCACTGTTTTATGGTACCGCAATTATCCCGCCGGCGATGGCAACTTCTCTCGCCTTTTCCTTCCTCGGGGTTTCCCTTCTGCTGGCGGCCGGATTTAAAGCCTGGCCGCCACGGCAAACGGCTTACGATGGTATCAGAAATGGGGCAGGCAGCATTCTCCTGCTGGTTTTCATACTTTTGGCTACCGGCATTCTTGCTACCGGCTACCTCTATGCTCAATATCAGCAGAAGCAATTCCGCAGCCGAACCGAAGTTGAACTCGACACCATAGCCAACCTAAAGATACGAGAAATCAAACAATGGCGTCAGGAACGTCTTAAAGACGGATTGGTATTTTTTAAGAATGCTGCCTTTTCCGAGACGATTCGACAATATCAATCAGGCGATGTGGAGGCAAAACGGCATCTGGATTTTTGGCTGGAAAAAATCATATTGTTTCCTCAATACAACAGAATCTCACTATTAAACGCTGCAGGCGTTGAGCAGCTTTCCATCCCCAACCGTTCTGTAGAAACTGTTTCTGAAAAAACTTTGGATATCGGCAATGCTGCCGAAACGCAGCAAGTTTTTTTTCTGGATTTCACCAGGAAAGATCGAGATCTGCCCCCCTGCTTGGCTATTGTTGTGCCGATTCTTTCGGCACCGGATTGGAGTGAGCTCCTTGGTATGCTCACCATAGAAATAGACCCTCAAGAGTATCTCTATCCGCTGCTCCAGAACTGGCCCACCCCCAGTGAAAGCGCTGAGACACTGCTCGTCCGCCGGGATGGCGATAGTGTTCTCTTCCTGAACGACCTCAGGTTTAAAAATAACGCTGCCCTCAACCTCCGTTTTCCTTTAACTCAGAGAGACCTTTCGGCGGCGATGGCCGTGCAGGGCAAAGTTGGAATTATCGAAGGAGTTGATTATCAAAACAAAAAAGTGATCGCAGCCGTGCAGCCCGTACCTGATTCTCCGTGGTTTATGGTTGCCAAAATCGATCTGGAGGAAATCGCCCGGCCTTTACGCGAGCGTCTTTTCGGCATGACTGGACTGCTCTGCGCCCTCCTTTTAGGCGCTGGGGGATTGGTCGGGCTTGTCTGGCGTAACCAGCGGGCAAATTTTTATCGGCTGCAGTATGAGGCGGCAATGGCAGTTGAAGAGTCTGAAAAGAGACTGCGCCTCATATTTGAAAGCTCCAAGGACGGAATCCTGGCGGTTGATATGAAGGCAAGAAAATTCGTGGTTGCCAACGAGGAGATATGCCGGATGCTCGGCTACGGACATGACGAATTGCTGACAATGCACTTGAGCGATATCCACCCTGCCGCGGCTTTGCCGGCTATTGCCGAACAGTTCGAGCGGCGGGCTCGCGGAGAAGCGTCCTTGATTGTCAATATCCCTATGCTCTGCAAGGATGGATCGGTATTTTATGCTGATATCAATGCAACCCAGATACGACTCGATGATCAAAACTGTATCCTCGGAACCTTCAGGGATATAACCGACAGGATGCAGGCCGAGGCAAGAATCGAACACCTCAACCGGGTCCTTCGGGCAATCCGCAGTGTCAACCAGTTGATCGTCACGGCCTCGTCTGTTGACGAGTTGATACAGAAGGCCTGCACGATATTAGCTGATCGGCGGAGCTACATCAGTGCGCTCATTGTCCTCACCGATGAAAACGATCGCCCGTTTGCCCACGCAGAAGAAGGTGCAGGGGTTGATTTTCACCACTTTATCGAACAGATAAAACAGGGGACCCTCCCCCTGTGCTGTGCATCGGCCAAAAAGAAAGGAGGGATTTATCTAACCAGAGGAAAAGACACGATCTGTGAAGCCTGCCCTGTGGCTTCTGTGTGCGTTTCACCGCAGAAAATGTCGATCCTCCTTGAGCATCAGAAGACGGTCTATGGTTACCTTGTGGTGAGAGTCGACATAGACATCGCCATGGATGACGAAGAAGAGAAGTTGTTGATTGAGTTGGCCGGGGACCTAGCCTATTCTCTCCACAATATGGAAGCAAAAAAGATTATGCTCCGAACCGAAGAAGAAAAGAAAAAACTCGAGGCACAGTTTTTTCAATCGCAAAAAATGGAGGCGGTGGGCCAGTTGGCAGGAGGGGTGGCCCATGATTTCAACAATCTGCTCTCCATTATTATCGGCTATACAGACCTCCTGAAAGAAGAAGGGATAGCAGCCGCCTCCTCCGAGGAAGCAGTCACCGAAATATATGATGCCGCCATCCGGGCGACCAATTTAACCCGACAGCTCCTCGCTTTCAGCCGGAAACAGATGCTAGAGATGCAGGTTGTTGATGTGAATAAGGTGATCAGCAGTTTCGAAAAGCTGCTCCGGCGAACCATCGGGGAAGATATTCAGATGCGTCTTATCCCGACCTCGGAACCTGTATTGGTTAAGGCAGATGAATCTCAGCTCGAACAGATTCTGTTAAATTTAGCAGTCAACGCCCGTGATGCGATGCCCGATGGCGGTTTGCTTACCATTGAGACCGCCTGTGTCGTTCTTGATGAAGCATATGTTTCGGGCAAACCCGAAGTAAGTCCCGGACCACATGTAATGATCGCTATAAGTGACAATGGCAGCGGCATGGATAAAGCAACTCGGGACAGGATTTTTGAACCATTTTTTACCACAAAAGCCATGGGGAAAGGCACAGGATTAGGTCTATCGATGGTATATGGTGTAGTCAAGCAGCATAATGGAAACATCTGGGTCTATAGCGAGCCTGGTGAGGGGACAACCTTTAAAATCTATCTTCCTTCGGTGAAAGAGGTCAATATCCCGCAAGGAAAGCATATTAACAAGCGGAAACCCTCAGCACAGGCGGAAACTGTTTTGGTAGTCGAAGATGAACCATCTTTGCGAAAACTCGCCTGCCAGGTTCTGATGCGCAATGGATACACGGTACTGGAGAGTAAGGATGAGAATGATGCGATTACCGTCGCCAGCCATCATAAGGAACCGATCCAGCTGCTTTTAACCGACGTCATTATGCCGACGATGAAAGGCACCGAAGTGTATGAGAAGGTATGCAAGTTCCATCCCCAGGTTCGAGTCCTCTACATGTCGGGATATACCGCAAACGTTATTGCCCATCATGGGGTACTGGATGAGGGGGTACATTTTCTCCAGAAACCCTTTTCCGCCGAAAGCCTACTGGAAAAGGTTTACAATACACTTAGGAGTTGATCAAACTTTCTTCATCATGTCTAGCACACATATCGGAGAATCCGGAGTAGGACCTGGCGATACTTTAGAGCATGCATCTCACAGGGATATCATCCACCTGGCACTGAGTCCCCAAGATTGGACGAAAACATTCATCCAAAGTTGAGAGATACAGCCTTTCTCTCTTTGTATCCCGATACCGGAGGAAAAGTAGAGGACATCAGGTGGAACAGGGGTCCCAGGCAGCCTCATGTAGATGCCATGTCGAAATCATGTCGGGGATAAAGGATGCGCCAATGACTGGAAGCGGCAAGGCAATAGGATTGCCTGGGTTCCAGGTGAGCCAGGCAATCCTGCTGAAAACAAGAAAGATGATCAGACTTTAAAACTGCCGACAATAGTATTCAGTTCGGCGGCCATCTGCTGCAAATCGCCGGAGTTTTTCTGAACCAGTCTGCTGCTCTCGGAAATACTTGTTGCGGCAGAATTAACCTTGGCAATATCCTCGGTAATAGTACCGGCAACCGCCGAGCTTTGGCTCACATTCTCATTGACCTCCTGAATCCCCTGGCTGGCCTGAGCGATATTATTGGCAATTTCCCTGGTCGCTGCAGTCTGTTCTTCGACTGCGGCCGCTATCGTGGTGACGATATCGTTCACACCGCTGATTACCGCGGAGATGTGATCTATTTCGGTAACAGTCAATTTCGTTGTCCGCTGGACCTCATCAATCTGTTCTTTAATATTGAGGGTGGCTCCCGCTGTCTGCTTAGCCAGTTCTTTAATCTCGTTGGCAACCACAGCAAAGCCTTTCCCCGCTTCCCCAGCCCTTGCCGCCTCGATTGTGGCGTTTAACGCCAAGAGATTGGTCTGCTCGGAGATTTCGGTGATTGTTTCAGTGACCATGCCGATTTTTTGCGCCGCACTCCCCAGTTCTCCCATTTTTTCGGAAGCATTTTTGGCCTGGGCTACTGCCTTGCTGGAAACATTTCTAGCCTTTTCTGCATTCTCAGCGATTTCATTGATGGTTGAACTCATCTCCTCGGCCGCAGATGCAACCATATTGGTGTTGGTTGCCGATTGTTCCATGGCTGCCGCCACATTATTCAGATTGGCGCTCATCTCCTCGGAGGCGGTGGCCACATTATTGGCCCGCTGCGAGGTGTCTTCGGCGCCGTCGGACAGTTCACCGGCTATGGTGGAAAGCTGTTTGGCGGAAGAATTTACATCTGCTGAATTTTCCCCAATCCGCTTGACAATGCCCTGCAGTTTTTCGATAAAGGTATTGAACCAGAAACCAAGCTCACCGATTTCGTCTTTGGACCTGGCATCGAGTCGCATCGTCAGGTCACCTTCACCCTCGGCAATATCCTTGAGACTGCTGATCGCCCGGTTAATCGGTTTTACTATCAGACCGGCCGAATATGCAACTGCGGCACCGGTCAGCGCTATCGCCGCGAGAGTAACGAGGAGGCTTGCGTTGCGGATGGAGTTTGCCGCCATCAGGAACTCCGATTCATCCTGGGTGGCGGCGATATACCAGTCCACTGCGGACAGTGGAGCAAACCCGGCGATTTTCTCAATTTCGTTGAAGGTGTACTCTTCGACCCCTTTTTCTCCGGCCAGCATTCTTCTCACAATCTCTTCCATCCCGGCAAGTTTGGTCACATCAAGGGAGAGAATGTGCTTCGGGACCGGATGGGCCAGGATTATGCCCTTTTTGTCGGTCATAAACCCGTAGCCGGTAGTGCCGATTTTTCTTCCTGAAACAATCTCGGTGAGAAATTCGACTTTCATCACCAGTCCCAGAACCCCGACAAATTCTTGCGACGCTGTTTTGATCGGCACACAGATGACGGAGATCAGTTTATCGGTAGTCTTTGACCGGACAATATCGCCGATGACTGTATTTCCGGTGCTTTTGGCGGCTTGAAAATATTGCCGATCCCCTACATTACTGCCTTTGTATTCTTTGCCGTCCTCCAGAACACCGGTGAACAGATTTCCTTGGGCATCACTGACGAACACCCCTTGATAAGAAGGCCCCAGTCTGGTGAATTTTCCGCCCAGGCTTCGATACAGTTCTCCAATCCGATCCGCAGTCGCATCCGCGCCGTTTTTGTGTACCAGGGTGAGGATATCGACTACCCGCTGGTCGGCGGCAAATACTTCGGCAATTTTCACCTCTTCCTTCAGCACCTGATCGGCCAGGCCGGCAAGGTCCGAAGCAATCGACTGCGCCTGTTTTTTCGCCATCTCCGACAAGGCGGTAGAGGATTTGGATATCGACAGGATACTGATAACAAGAAGAGGAATGAGAACAAGAGTAATGCCGCCGGCGATAAGCCGGAATCGTATTGAAGTGATTTTCATTGGAGAACCTCGCAATTAGGGATCTAGAACTCTTAAAAATTCTGCCTCTATTTCAGCAGCGGATTTTATTCTATTGCCAAAAAGAATGTAAGTAAAGGTAACAGACTGAGAATCTGTCCCTTTTTGCTTACAGATTAGCGAGGTTCTGAGGTTTGGTCGTTACCAGTATAGACATGTACCGCCGATAAATCGACCCCCTCACGTAGATCAAACCAACGAACCGGCCCTTCCCAGTACCTGCTTGTCGGAGTGTTATGAATATTGTAATGCTGCCGGAAGTGAGCTAGGTATCTGTGAAGAATTCACAGGTAAAGTATCAATGATAGAGGAAGGTAATGATCATGGCAACCAAGGTAAATTCGAGTGACGTTCTCTCTCCGTGAATATGGAAATTATTATCAATCAGGTGTTGGCTGATATCCTCGTAGTCAAAGGAAGTCTCAGTAAGAACTTATGACAAAGATCGAAGAGATTCGAAAGAGATGGCTATAGGTCTTTTGATCAAGAAAAACAGATGCTAAAGAAGATAATTGTCCGGAGGACAAACCGGGCCAGGCCAAGCCGGATTTGATGTAGCCATCAAGCACAACATTCCGCACAGTGGAGCAATTCCAAAAGGATGATCGGAGACGGTGTGTTATCTGAGAAGTATCATCTCGAAGAAATGACAACGAATTCCTATCAAAAACGTACAGAGAAGAATGTCGTAGACTCCGACGATACGGTCATTTACACACATGGCAAATTAACAATCGAGCAAAACAAACCGGTTCTGCACCTTGATGCTCACTCATGATGTTGAAAGAGGGTCTTTTGCTTCCGAAGTGTTGAACCGTAAACGGAGAAGGTAGTGTAGCTTTGCACCCCCAGTTTGTTGTACCGCAAATAGGAAAGGAATATGAGCAAACAGCAACGCAAGCAAGACAGTCTTGCCTTCAAGGCCAAAGTAGCACTGACGGCCATCCGTGAGGAAGGCTCCACTGCAACGTATCGAGAAACTGAAGCCATAGTTAAGGACAGCGAACAATCGTTTCGGTTGCTTTTTGATTGTGCTCCGGATGCGATGTTTGTCGCAAATATCGAGACGGGAATAATTGAAGATGGCAACCAAGCAGCAACCAAGTTGCTCCTACGTTCAAAAGAAGAAATCATCGGCATGCATTTCAGTATGCTGCATCCGCCGGAAATGCTGGAGAAAAGTAAGGAGCATTTTCATACTCACATTCTGCAATCAGAAGTGAATGGTGAGTTGTACCCGATCGAACATTTCGCTTTGCGTTCTGATGGGAAGGCTGTGCCTATAGAAATCATGGCAGCAAGTCTGACCTTTGATAATAGTAAAAAGCTGCTGGGAATTTTTCGGGATATTTCCCGGCGCCGTCAGATGGAAGGTGAACTACGTGAAAGCGCAATGCAGCTCGCCAAGCTCAACAAGGCTCTCGAAAAAGAACTAAATGAACGTGAGAAAATAGAACTTGAGCTTCGCAATCGGAAGGAGCGTTTTGAAACGCTGTTCAATTGCATGGCCCAAGGTGCCTTTTATTGGAATCAAAATGGAGGTCTGAGCGACGTTAACCCATCTGCCCTGGAACTCTTAGGCCTCTCAAGGGAGCAGTTCCTGGAAAGAGACGCATCTTTTCCACAATGGAAGGTTATCAACGAAGACGGCTCCGAGCTACCTCTAGAGGAGCGTCCCTCCAGCTTTGTGCTAAGGGGTAGGCCCGTTAGAGAAAAAATTGTTGGTGTATTCAACTCGAAGACTGGAGCATATGTCTGGCTGGTGGTCAACGCCATGCCGCAGTTCAGGGAAAGCGAGAGCCAACCTGCCGAGGTATTCGTCACACTGCACGATATCACGGACATCAAGCAGATGGAAAGCGAGCTGCGAAAGTCCCGGGAAAATCTGGAGAAACGAGTCGAAGAGCGCACTCTTGAGTTG
>MGTI01000171.1:0-1688 GCA_001799365.1 Desulfobacterales bacterium GWB2_56_26
TACGACCGCAAGGATGCCTTTATCAACCGGAAGCTTCCTTCGATTATCGCCAACAAGATCATTTCCAAGACCACCGGTGTCAATCTCCACGACTACGGCTGCACCCTGAAGGCCTTTCGCCGGGAAGTCATCAAGTGTGTCAAGCTGTATGGCGAAATGCATCGTTTCATTCCTGCCATCGCCAGCGGAATGGGTATCGATTTCACCGAGGTGAAGGTCAATCACCGAGCCCGGCGGTTCGGTGCGTCCAAGTATGGCATTTCCCGGACCATTAGGGTCATACTCGACCTCATGACCGTCAAATTCCTGCTCAGCTACTCGACGCGTCCCATTCAGGTCTTCGGTCTGATGGGGGTTATTTCCGGGGGTATCGGGTTTCTCATTGCTTTGTTCATGACCATTCAGCGGCAATTTTTCAACGTACCTCTCTCCGACCGGCCGCTGCTCTTTCTTGCAGTGTTGCTCATCTTTATCGGTATCCAGTTTATTTCGCTTGGTCTCATTGCCGAACTCCAGGCCCGGACCTACCACGAGTCCCAGAATAAACCGGTGTACCATGTCAAGAAAGTCTATCGAACCGCAGGCGAGGAAGTTGTCGATATAAATTGATGATCGGCCATGACCCCTTAATCGAGATCATAATTCCAAACTGGAATGGCGAGGGCATGCTCAACCATTGCCTTCAGTCGCTCAGGCAGCAGACCTTTTCAGATTTTGCCGTAACCGTGGTCGATAACGGTTCGCATGACGGATCGATCGAACTGATGGAACGGCAATTTCCCGAAGTCAGGCTGATCAAGCTCGATCACAATACCGGCTTCAGCGTGGCGGTCAATACCGGCATTGAGGCGGCAAAGGCGCCGTGGCTGCTGCTGTTGAACAATGACATGGAGGTTGCCCCGGATTGCCTGGAAAAGCTCTGTCTTGCCGTTGCCCAATATCCCGAATACGATTTTTTCGCCTTAAAGATGATGAACTTTCACCAGCGTGAATATATCGATGGTGCGGGCGATGCGGTATTGCGGGGCGGGGTCGGGTACCGCCTGGGGACCATGGAAAAAGACGGCGAAGGCTACTGTCACGACCGGGAAACATTCGGGGCCTGTGCCGGAGCGGCGCTTTACTCAAGAGGAATGCTTGCCAGGGTCGGTCTCTTCGACAGCGATTTCTTTGCCTATCTGGAGGATGTCGATCTGAACATGAGGGCCAGGCGGTTAGGAAGCCGCTGCATGTTCCTCGCCTCGGCCCTCGTCTACCATATCGGCAGTGCCAGTTCCGGCTCGAAAATCAACGAACTGACCGTGCGCCTCTCCACCCGAAATAATATCTACGTTCTGTTCAAGAATTATTCATGGGGACTGTTGTTGCGGTTTCTGCCCGCGATTGCCGTCTACCAGACGGCCTGGCTGTTGTTTTGCCTGAAAAAAGGCATGCTGGCGCCTTACCTGTCGGGTCTTTGCCAGGCGATGAGTACCCTTCCTGGTCTGCTGAAAAAGCGCGGGAAGATGCCAGCTCACGATCCCGCGATACCGGTTAAGCGATTTGCCGCCATGATACGTTCGGCAGAACGGGAAGCGGTATGCTCCATCATGGCTAGAAGAACAGCCGCGGGGAAAGGCAATTTCCTGCTCAATCTTTACTGTACTCTTCTCCTGTAACTTTTCGACAGCCATGCCAATACCAGTTCA
>MGTI01000171.1:1846-12075 GCA_001799365.1 Desulfobacterales bacterium GWB2_56_26
TCGCGACGGCCTGGTGTTTTTTATGAATCCCGATGCCTTCCTGCCGTCCGATTATATCTCCCAGGCGATTCAGGTGATGCATGAGAATCCGGGGGCGGCGGTGGTTTCCGGCAAGCTGCTCGGCTATAATCTGCAGGCAATGAAACCTACCGGCAAGATCGATTCAGCCGGGGTCTTCAGAAAATGGTATGGTCGCTGGTATGACCGAGGACAGGGGGAAGAAGATCAAGGACAGTATGCCCTGATCGAAAATCTGCCGGCGGCGTGCGGCGCGCTGATGTGTTGTCGGATAAAAGCCTTGCAGCCTTTTGGCGAAAACATCTTCGACCCGGACTTCTTTCTCTATAAGGAAGACATCGAGCTGGGGATACGTCTGCGGAAAGACGGCTGGAAGCTCATCTATGACCCCCGGCTGTTCGCCTACCATTGCCGGGGCTGGGGCGGGCGGGCGGAGGTTAGCTACAACCTGCGTCTCACCGCGGCGCGCAGCGAGGTGCTGCTTTACCGGAAGCATCCGGAACGATATTTCCTCTGGGCCTATTTAAAGCTATTCCTGGTGAGGGTCTTCCGCCTCTGATCTCCGAAATTATGCTCCAATCAGACCACCAGTCGCGGCAAACTTCTCCAATCTCCGTCGTTATCCCGACCCTGAACGGCGAGCGGACCCTCGAACATTTTTTTGCGGCACTCAAGAGGCAGCACCTGCAGCCGATTGAGATTCTGGTCGCCGATTCCTCCTCGACCGATCGGACTGTTGAAATCTGCCGAAGCTTCGGAGCTGAGATTTTTGTTATTCCGAGAATGGAATTCGATCACGGCGGTACGCGGACCAGGATGGCCGAGCAGGCCAAAGGCGAGATTGTGGTCTTTTTTACCCAGGATGCAATTCTTGCCACCCGCGATGCCTTGGGACTGCTGGTGGCTCCGCTCCAAAAAAATGAGGTGGCCTGCAGCTACGGCCGGCAACTGCCGAATAAGGATGCGACTCCCGTTGCCGCCCATCTGCGGTTGTTCAACTACCCTCCGCAGTCTTCACTGCGGACCTATGAGGACCGGGGGCAGTACGGCTTGAAAACCATCTTTATCTCCAACTCCTTTGCCGCATACCGCAAAGAACCTCTGGCTGCGGCGGGATATTTCAAGAACGGTTTGATTTTTGGTGAGGATACCTGTACCTTAGGGAGGATTCTGGCGGCCGGATATGGCGTCGCCTACGTCGGTGAGGCAGCCGTCTATCACAGCCATAACTACAGTCTAGGCGAAGAATTGCGACGGTCGTTCGATATCGGGGTGCTGCACAGCCGGGAAAAATGGCTGCTCGACACCTATGGCAATGCCGAGGGGGTAGGTGTGCATTATGTCCGTTCGGCGCTTGATACCTTGTTCCGGGAAAAGCACGTGCTCCTCGTACCCGACTGCCTGTTGCGGAGCGTGATGAAGTTGATCGGCTATAAGCTCGGCAGAGCCTATACAAAAATCCCTGCGACCTGGCTGCCGACCCTCAGTATGAACAGGTTGTGGTGGCAACGATATAAATGAGCGGCGAGGTTGCCGCGTAAGGTCCGGGCAATGCCGCCCGATCCGAAGAGCTGATCTGAAATATGCTGTCCATCAATCTCCGGGAACAAAGTTCCCTCATCGCCAGATTCCTGCACCTGTTTGACTGTTTTCTGGCGACCGGCTACCTTTCGCTGCTGGTTTTCTGGTACAGGGTCCCCTGGAGTCCATATTATACCCGGCTGGTAATCATCACCTTTATCCTGTGTTTCATCAGTTTCCAATCGTTCCAGCTCTACCGCTCGTGGCGGGGGTGGAAATATGTTCTGGAATTCCTGGTGATCCTCAAGGCCTGGGTCGCGGTCATCGGGCTGTTGCTCTTTTATTTCTTCGTCTTCAAAATCTCTATCGCCTATTCCCGGGTGGTCATCCTCATCTGGTCGATTTCCACTCCGATGATCATTTTTGTCGTCCATGTGGTGGTCAGGAAAACGCTGCGGATCATCCGCCAAAACGGTAAAAATGTCCGACGGGCTGTGATTGTCGGCGCGGGAGACCTGGGTGTAAATCTGCTCAAGCAGGTAGGCAGCATGCCCTGGGCCGGCATCGAAGTAATCGGTTTTTTCGACGACAAGATCGACGACAAGAATATCAACGAGGTCAACGGCAAACCAATTCTCGGCAATATCGCAGCGATCAATGGCTTCCTTGAGCAGCACGAAATCGACTATGTATATATTGCCCTGCCCATGCGGGCCGAGAAAAAGATATTCAAGATCCTGCGCGAGTGCCGGTCCCTCGGCGCCCGAATTTTCCTTGTGCCCGATCTGTATGTCTACGGCCTGCACCATGCCGAGATCCAGTCGCTGGGCAATCTTCTTATCCTTAATTTCAATCCCCATACCGAGTGGAAACGCAGTTTCGATCTTATCTTTTCGGTGGCAGTCCTCGTCTGCACGCTGCCTCTGACGCTTCTCATCGCTTTGCTGGTGAAAATAAGCGACGGCGGCCCGGTTTTTTACCGGCACAAGAGGATAACGGCCGCCGGCAAGACCTTCGGCTGCCTGAAATTTCGGACGATGCGGGTCGGCGCGGACCGGGAACTTGAGAAACTGCTCCGCGAAAACGAAGAACTCCGTAAGGAATGGGAGCAGACCTATAAATTGAAAAACGATCCGCGGGTGACCACCATCGGCCGTTTTCTCAGACGGACGAGCCTCGACGAATTCCCGCAGTTTATCAATGTCATTCGCGGCGACATGAGCGTGGTCGGGGCAAGGCCCATCGTCGGCAACGAACTGAACGGTTTTTACAAGGACAGTGCCGGCCGGTATTGCTCGATGAAACCGGGCATAACGGGACCCTGGCAGGTCGGCCGCCGCTCGAATGTCGACGACTACGAGGAAAGAGTGAAGCTGGACGACGAGTACATTCTCAATTACTCGCTGTGGACCGATATCAAGATTATCTTCAAAACCGTCTATTGTATGCTCAAGGGGAACGGGGCATACTGACGGTTTATTCAGACTGCGGTTTGAGGACTGTAGGGGCGAAAAATATTTCGCCCTTTAAAAAGTGAGGGCGCGATGGCACAGTCTGTTTTTGCCGGAAAAAGAATCGTCATCGGGGTGTGCGGCTCGATAGCCGCCTTCAAGGTGGCGGGGTGGGTGAGCGAGCTTGCCAAGGAGGAGGCGCTGGTCTCGGTGGTCATGACCGCCTCGGCGAGGGAATTCATTACGCCCCTGACCTTCGCCGCGCTTTCCGGCAATGACGTCCATACCGGCATGTTCGACGCCGGCAAGGAAGATGTCATGGCCCATATTAATATCGGCCGGGATGCCGATGTCATCCTGGTCGCTCCGGCCACGGCCAATCTCATGGCCCGCCTGGCGATTGGCATGGCCGACGATCTGCTCACCACCACTCTCCTGGCCAGCCGGGCGGGGGTCCTGATCTGCCCTGCCATGAATCCGCGCATGTACGACCATCCGGCAACCAGGCGGAACCTGCGGACCCTGAAGGAACTCGGCTACGTAATCATCGATCCCGAATCGGGCATGATGGCCTGTAAAGAAGAAGGGGAAGGGCGGCTTGCCGAGTGGGATACGGTCAGGGAATATCTGGCGAAAAGTCTCTCCGCCCAGGATTTGCAAGGACAGAGAGTGCTGGTCACCGCCGGCCCCACCCGGGAACCGCTCGATCCTGCCAGGTTTCTCAGCAACCGCTCGTCCGGCAAGATGGGCTATGCCCTGGCTCGAGCCGCCTTTCGTCGAGGTGCGGAAGTGATCCTCGTCAGCGGTCCCACAACCTTGCCCTGCCCGCCGGGAGTAACACGGGAAATGGTTCAGACCGCACTGGAAATGCGGGAGAGGGTGCTGGCCCATGCCGAGGGCTGTTCGGTCATCGTCAAGGCCGCGGCGGTGGCGGATTACCGGCCGGAAACTCTGCACGAACACAAGGTGAAAAAGGAAAATATCGAAAAAGAACTGGTGCTGGAAAAAAATCCGGACATTCTTTTTGAATTGGGCAAGCAAAAAAAGTCTGGACAGGTACTAGTCGGCTTTGCCGCCGAGAGCAAAAACCTTGCCGAGGAAGGGCTGAAAAAACTCCGGAAAAAGAATCTCGACCTGATCGCCGTCAATGATATCGGCGGGGACCGTACTGGTTTCGAAGCGGAAACAAATCAGCTACTGCTTATCTCCCGGTCCGGCACTGAGACGTTGCCCTTTACCAGCAAAGCCCATACCGCCGATCTGCTCTGGGATCGGATTGTTGCGCTGTTGTAAGACCTCGACGGAACGAACCCGTTGTCGATCATCCCGGCAGACAGCACTTCTTAAACTTTTTGCCCGAGCCGCAGGGGCAGGGCTGGTTGCGCTCGACCTTTTCCTTCTTTATCCGACACTCGCCCCGCAGATATAACCACAGACCGTCTTCCTTCAGGAACTGGCTCTTCTCTCTCAGCCTGCAGAGCTGGCCGTTTTCCAGGTAGGAGGTGGTGAACTCAACCGTGCCGCTGCTGTCGCTCTGAGAACCTTCCTCGCTCTCATGAATCTCAAGGCCAAGCCAGACAACCGGATTATCATCAAAATTGAGTGCCTTCGGACGAGTCCGCGGATGCCAGCTGGCCAGGATATGCTGCTCGTGTTTTTGTACGAAGGCGCTGTATCTTGAGCGCATCAAGGCCTCGGCCGTTTCGGCCCGGCGATGGTCTTCCAGAATGGGCCGGCAGCATGCCGCAAAGGGTAATTGACTGCCGCAAGGACATAAAGGAGAGGTCATTTCGAATTTTCCGTTGCTGAGTTATAGAAGTGAAAATAAGAGTGGTATTGCGAGCCGGTGAACATTGATTTTGAGGGCTTTTTATACCTGGGATGCTTTTCCGGTTCAATGGGAAAACGATGAACGTTGGCAAAGATATATTCCGGCTGTTGCGGCGACTCCGGTCATCTTCCCCGGCCGGCTTTATCCGCTATCTGTGGTTGAAGTTGCAGGGCAAGGCAATCATGGTGACCGGAAGCTGCCATGGTTGCGGCAGCTGTTGCAGCGCCATCTGCCTTGAGGGCGACAAGGGCTGGCTCCGTTCGGAAAAGTCGCTTCAGCGAATTATCGAAAAGTATCCGGAGTATGGGCGTTTTATCGTAATCGGCAGGGATACCCAGGGGTTTCTTCTTTTCCGCTGCACCTGGTGCACCGCCGAGGGGACCTGTTCGTCGTATGAAGAAAGGCTGCCGCTCTGCCGCAGGTATCCCGAAAGCTCTTTAGTCTTTGCCGGAGGCAGGTTGCTCACCGGTTGCGGGTACCGATTTGCCGAGGTCGTGCCCTTTGAAAAAGTTCTCCGGCGGGAGCTGAAAAAGACAAAATGAAGCGGATCCTTCTCCTCGAACCCTATTACGGCGGTTCCCATCGGCATTTTCTGGAAGGATTGCAGCAGCATGTGCCGGCGCAATATGAATTGCTGACCTTGCCGGCCCGCAAGTGGAAGATGCGGATGCAGCTTTCGGCCCCATGGTTCGTGGAACAGCTAAAAAAGCTGCCGCCGGCTGAGCGGTCGTTCGATGCGGTGCTCTGCTCTTCCTATGTCGATGTCGCGGTGCTTCGTGCCCTGTTGGTGAAAGTACCGGGCTGGAACCGCGAGGCCAGGATATATCTCTATTTTCATGAAAATCAGCTCGCTTATCCTGAACGACATGCCGCTGATAGCCGTCAGTTTGCCGCCATCAATTTCCATTCCGCCCTGGCTGCCGATTCGATTGCCTTCAATTCGGCATACAATGCACAAACCTTTCTGGACGGTTGCCGGAAGTATCTGAAATCGGCTGCCTCAGAAGTATCTTTGCATGGCTTGGCCGATGAATTGCACCGGAAAAGCCGCATCCTCTTTCCCGGCATCGATTTTCCGGAAAGAACGCATCGGCACGGTCCTGCTCATGCCGGCAGTCCCGTGGTTGTCTGGAACCATCGTTGGGAGCATGACAAAAATCCCGATCGTTTTGTTCAGGCGCTGACCGAGCTTGAGCGGCGAGGGGTCGATTTCCGGTTGATCGTTGCGGGAGAATCCTTTCGCGACGTCCCGGCATGCTTTGCCCGAATTCGAGAGCTTTTTGCGGCTCGCCTTCTCCACTTCGGCTATGTCCCGTCCTACCCGGAATATTTGGCGCTGCTGGCCCGAGGCGATCTGGTGGTTTCCACCGCACTGCACGAGTTTTACGGTATTGCCATCATTGAGGCGGTGCGGGCAGGATGCAGGCCGCTGCTGCCAAACCGGCTCTCCTATCCGGAATTGTTCGACGGGGAGTTCCTGTATGACGAGGAGGGGTTCGTCGACACTTTTGCCCAGGCCCTGCTGAACAAGCCCAGACTTGGTGATGAAGAGGCCGAAAAGCTTACGGAAAGATTCGGTTGGCCGCGGCTGGCGCCTGCCTATCGGGAATGGCTGTTCGATCCGGCCTCTTCGACTGGCGTTTCTCCCGAGGCCAGGATATGGGCTAGCTCAGCTGCCTGAGGGTGAAGAAATGCAGACGCCCCTTTTCAAATTTTCGGCAAAATCGAGCATTCTGCGGATAGGGATTCTGGCCTTTTCCGCCAATTCCGCTGAAACATGGACTTCGTTTTTGCCGGATTCCAAAACTTCCGCCAGATTTTGCAGGGAATTCATCCCCATCCACGGGCAGTAAGCACAGCTTTGGCAGGTTGCTCCTTCACCGACTGTGGGTGCCTCCAGCAGGATCTTGCCGGGCGCCACCTGGCGCATCTTGTTGAAAATTCCTTTGTCGGTGGCAACTATGAATTCCCTGTTGGGAAGCTTGGCTACCGCCTCGATCAGGGCGGTGGTCGAGCCGACCACGTCTGCCTGGGCGATAACCGCCTCGGTCGACTCCGGATGGACGAGAACGGCGGCATCGGGATGGACTTTCCGCAATCGTTCCAGGGCGACCGCGCGAAATTCTTCATGGACGACGCAGGAGCCGGGCCAGAAAATCATCTCGGCGCCGGTCAGTTTCTGCACGTAGTGTCCCAGGTGGCGGTCCGGTCCCCAGAGAATCTTCTCACCCTTTTCAGCCAGATGGCGAATGATCGGCAAGGCAATGCCCGAGGTCACCACCCAGTCCGACCGGGCTTTGACCCGGGCGCTGGTATTGGCATAGACCACTACGGTGTGATCAGGATGCTCGTCGCAGAACGAGGCAAACAGTTCATAGGGGCAGCCTTCGTCGAGAGAGCAGGTGGCCGCGAGGTCGGGCATCAGCACTCGTTTTTCGTTGTTGAGGATCTTGGAGGTTTCACCCATGAACCGGACGCCGGCGACAACCAGGGTAGAGGCCTTGTGGGTCGTGCCGAAGCGCGCCATCTCCAGGCTGTCCGCAACACAGCCGCCGGTCTCTTCGGCCAGGTTCTGCAGCGCACTGTCTGTATAGTAATGGGCGACCAGCACCGCATCCTGCTTTTTCAGAAGTCGTTTTATTTTTTCCTTAAGAGTCGCTTTCTCCGCCTCGGAAAGCTTTGGCCACTCGGGATGGGGCGGGACGACAACATTGGGGATGTGTATTTTGTCAGTCATAATTTTTCTCGGAAGGTATTCTCTGCCGGATGTTTTCTCCATCTTTCATCTTTTGAACATATTTCTCCCTGTTTTGCAAAAAATACCAGCCGTTCCGGCTTGCTTCAAGGTCCGTCAGCCCAGCCGCAGTCCAAGTTCTCCGGTCAGGGCGATAAAGTCAACGACCGTCAGGGTTTCCGGCCTGGCCTGAGGGGATAGGTGGGCCTCGGCAATAGCCAGTTGGCAGATTTCTTTTGCAGCCGACTTGTCTTCCACGGCGTCGGTCAGGACAGCAGCTCCCGCCAGGGTATTGAGAATCGTTTTTCGCCGCTGATTAAAGGTGGTCCTGACGATCTGTTTGAAGAGTTGAAAGTCATATTCCGGGAAGGCGTCTCTTTTTGCCGTAAAATCGATAGTGACCACGACCGAGTCGATCTTCGGCCGAGGGTGGAACTCGCCCGGCCCGAGGGTCATCATTTTTTTCACAGTGGCCCGGCTTGCCAGGAGCACCGTCGGAACTCCGTACGCCTTGGTTGACGGTTCCGCCATCAGCCGCTCGGCCACCTCCTTCTGCAGCATGATGGTGGCCGATTCGATGAGGGAGGCGTTGTCGATCAGCTTGAAGATGAAAGGATTGGAGATCGAGTACGGCAGGTTGGCCATGATTTTTAGCTTGCCGCCGCAGCGAGCCGCAACTTCAGTGAAATCTGCCGCGAGTATGTCCTGATGGATGAGGGTGACATTGGCCGGCAGATCGCCTTCTTCCTCATGGAACCGGATGATGCCGCTGTCGATTTCAAAACCGTACACATGGTGGGCGGCCCCGGCAAGCGGCACCGTCAGGGCACCGAGCCCCACGCCTACCTCCATGATGATGTCCGTGGGTCGAACATTTCCGGCCCGGACAATCGCCTCGGCAGTATGTCTGTTGACCAGGAAGTTCTGGCCGAATCTTTTGCTCGGGGCGAGTTTGTTGTTCTTCAGGGTATCGTAGGTGCTGCTGTTTCCGTACTTCGACATGGCAATGTGCTTCCGTGGGACGGGTTAACCGAGCGGTGACCTTGAGTAGACATCTTCGTCAAGAGTACTCGCCCCGCAAACGGCATATTTATGAGAGCCGGCCAGCGCGATCATGGCCGCGTTGTCGGTGCAATAGTCGCGCTCCGGCGCGTAAAAGGCCACACCTTCCTTGTTGCAGCGTTCGGCGAACAGTTCCCGCAACCGAGGATTAGCCGAGACGCCGCCGCCGATGACTATCGTGCCGATCTGGTGTCGGCGGGCGGCAAGAATTGTTTTGGCCACCAGGACGTCAACCACCGCTTCCTGAAAAGAGGCGCAGATATCCGGGAACCGCAGTGCTTTGTTCTGCTGTTTCTGTTGATTGACATGATTTAGTACCGCCGTTTTTAAACCGCTGAAGCTGAAATCAAGCGAGTTCTCGTCCAGCCAGGCCCGGGGGAACTTCACATACTGCGGGTTACCGTCGACGGCCGTTCTGGAGATCACAGGTCCGCCCGGATAGCCCAGTTCCAGGAGCTTCGCCACCTTGTCGAAGGCTTCGCCGGCGGCGTCGTCACGGGTTCGTCCGAGATGGTGAAAGGTGTGGCTATTCTCGGCCAGAAAAATCGAGGAGGTGCCGCCGGAAGCGATAAGGGCGATGTAGGGAAAAGCAGGTTTCTCTGCTCCCAGAAAGACGGAAAGAATATGACCGGCCATATGATCGACACCGACAAAGGGGATCCTTTTCACGTGCGAAAGAGCCTTGGCGTAGGAAAAGCCGACCAGCAGCGAGCCGATCAATCCCGGCCCCTGGGTGGCGGCGATGAGATCGATATCCGAGAGTTGCACTCCGGCTTTGGCGAGAGCGCTCATAACAACAGGATGAATGGACTGGAGGTGCTTCCGGGAGGCGAGTTCCGGCACAACGCCGCCAAATTGTGAATGAATGGCGTCCTGACTGCTGAGGATACTGGCGAGTACGCTGTCGCCCTTCAGTACGGCGGCGGCAGTATCATCGCAGGAGCTTTCGATGCCGAGTATGAGCATGAAGAGATTCTTTTCAGGTTGTATGGAATGTACTTTATGTTAATTGTATGCTATTGGTAAAAGGCCGTCAGTATATAGATGAAGCGATTGAAAGTCAATGGCTTCACTTTTTTGATAATCCCGCATCAAGCCCTGCGCCGTGACTGAAAAAATAGCCCCGATTTCGCCTCTCGTCGACCAGTTTTCCCGAACAATTTCCTATCTCAGGTTGTCGCTCACCGATCGCTGCAATCTCCGCTGCATATACTGCATGCCCGAAGAAGACCAGGATCCGGACAGCCAGGTCAAAACAGGAAAGTTTCTGCAGCACTCCGAGCTCCTCAGCTACGAGGAACTGATACGGGTGGTCCGTCTTACCGTCTCCCAAGGCATGAACAAGCTGCGACTGACCGGCGGTGAGCCGCTGGTCAGGAAAGAAATTCTCGGGTTCATCCATCAACTGGGCCAGCTTGAAGGGCTCTCGGAAATACGGCTCACCACCAACGGGGTATTGCTGGCCGATTATGCCGAACAGCTCTATGCCGAAGGGGTACGACACATCAATGTCTCTTTGGATACCCTGATCAGGGAAAAGTTCACGCGCATTACCGGCAGGGACTATTTCACCAAGGTCTGGGATGGCCTGATGGCAGCCAAACGGCTGGGC
>MGTI01000172.1:0-7094 GCA_001799365.1 Desulfobacterales bacterium GWB2_56_26
GCCCGGCAAGCAACAATCCAGCATTTCACACCTGAAAAGGGAGGAACATATGAAGAACGTACGAAAAATAATCCAGATCGATGAAGAGCTGTGCAATGGCTGCGGTCAATGCGTACCCGATTGTGCGGAAGGATCGCTGAAGATAATCGACGGCAAGGCCAGACTGGTTGCCGACAAACTGTGCGACGGACTCGGCGCCTGTCTCGGGTCCTGTCCGACCGGGGCGCTCAAGATCGTGGAACGGCCGGCCGAAGAGTTCGACGAAAAGGCGGTCGAAGAGTTCCTGGCCAAGGAGAAGGAGGCCGCCCAGGCCAAAGAAAAGCCAAAAACCATGGATTGCGGCTGCGCCTCAAGCCATATCCAGACCTTTGCCCCCCGCCCGGCCATGTCGCCCTGCCAGGCGGCGAATATCCCGGCCAAGACCGCGGCCAAAGGCGGCGTTTCCGAATTGACCCATTGGCCGGTGCAGATCCGCCTCATCCCGGCCCATGCGCCTTTCCTGCAGAATGCCGATATCCTGGTTGCCGCCGATTGCACGGCTGTAGCAGCCCGCAATTTTCAGGAAAAATACCTGGCGGGTAAGACAGTCATGATGGGCTGCCCGAAATTCGACGACGCGGAAAGCTATGTCCAGCGCTTCACCGAGATCATCAGCACCTGCAACATCAAGAGCCTGACCGTCCTCATCATGGAGGTCCCCTGCTGCTCGGCGATGAACGTCATCATCCGCAAGGCGCTTGAACGGGCCGGCAAAAATGTGCCGGTCGAACAGATCACCATCTCCACCAGAGGTGAAGAACTGGCCCGGAAGACCTGGTAATCCCGCCAATTGGGGAAAAGATAGGGGCGAAAATTTTCGCCCCTACCACCGCAGCACAACCCCAGCTCCAGATTCCGACACCCCCACACCCAAGGCCTGGAGCAACTGAAAGAACGGCCGGCCGAAACAGAACAACTCCTTATTCAGCTTCAACTTGTAATCGGCAATGATCCTGGTCCGGAACCGGAGATCGTCGCGCACCCGTTTTTCCAGTTCCTTTTTTTTCTTATCGGACAACTGACCGATATTCTCCCGGATCTCCTGCAGATCGTCACAGGGACAGATCCGCTCATGCTCTCTGATGACCGGGATGAGCGGGTCGTCCGGATCGAGGATGTCGAAGCGGCTCAGGGTGTCCTTTTCGATAATGGCCAGGATATCTTGGGTGTCCCAGCATTTCAGCAGCCGGCAGGCATGGGGCCGGTGGTCATAGATGGTGCACCCGTCATTTTCGTCATAATAGCAGCAATTCCATTGCCGTCCGGCGCCGATGATCTTAACCAGTTCGACACTCACCTGCTGGAGGCCTGTGACCGGATTGTGCGCCAGTTCACCTTTCCTGATGGTTATCAAGGCGCTCATCGGGATCTTGCCGTTTCTGATCAACGGCAGATCTTGAGTATGTAAGGCGGGGCCGCCCTTCTTGCAGCAATTCCCACATTTCCTGCATGTGGTCTGTGTGGTTGTCATTCCTTTTCCTGATTGACGATACAGCCAAACTCGATATGACACTCGAACAAGTGCCTATAACTATCGAACAGCCTGCACACCTGATGTGGTTTTTACTTAAGCGATATCTTCTCTCTCTGCCGCACATTATAGGCGGACAAGGACGGAGCGGCAATAACGTTCGTAGGGGCTAAAAATCTTTCGCCCCTGCCAACATTCCGGCAGCCGCCGGCAAGCTAAACTTCTGTTGAGAAAATGACCCGCTTCCGGTATTCTGGAAAGCTCATAGTGTTTTTAGGATAATTTCAGTAACTTTCAATAGATGAAAACCCACATAACCTTCTACCGTTCTAATCTCTGTCCGCGCTGTTTTGTCGCAGGCAGACACCTCAGAGAACTTGCCGCAGCCGATCCATCAATTGAGATCGAGGAAATTGACATCATGTTCGCGCCGCGCCGGACATGGCAGGCCGGAATTAGAATGATTCCGGCCATGAGGATCGACAATCGGATTCTCAGCGGTGTATTCCTGAGCAAAAATGCCATCGCCGGCTTTATTGCCGAAAACAGGTCATGAATGCTCGCGCCCTGTTTCTTTTGTCGAGTGTGATCCGGCCTGTGCAACACATGGCCATGCCGGGCCGCCTGTGGTCCTCTCCGGCTTGGTTTTCCCTTGCATTTGCTCTTTACCTTCCGCTAGAATTATTCAGAATTAAAACGTTTTTCCCCAATATCGAACGGAAAAATACGATTGCTCATCTTTTCCCGACAAGAGGCCTATGAAGTATCTATTCATCATTCTGGCAATCGTCAGTCTCGCTACGGTGGTTTCGCTTTTTTCCTTCCTGCCCGGCAAGACTCCCTCAAAAGATGAAATCGCCATCTCCATCAACGGTCGCGATATCGCCAGGGATACAATTGCCCTGGAAGGCACCAAAAGGGGATATCATGCCAAGGAGCAAGCCGAGCTGTACGATACGGTGATCACCCGCGAGCTGCTCATCCAGGAAGCCGAAAAACAGGCGATCAACAAAGAGGAAAGCTTCCGGAAATCGTTAAAGGAGTTCTACGAGAATTCATTGATCAAGATCCTCCTCGACCGGAAAAACGAGCAACTCCAGTCAGCAGTCACCGAAAAAGAGATCGACGGCTATCTGGCCCTGACCGGGAAAATGATCACCTTCACCCGACTGGACGCCATTCCCACATCCCAGGAAGAGGCAAGTAGCGCCAAGGGATTGACAAATACCGCCCTATTCAACGATTTGGCAACACCCATCAGAATGCTGCTCTCTTCTCTGCAGCCCGGTCAATTTGCCATTCAATTCGACACCGGCACTGACAGATATGCCATCCGGCTTGACGACATCCAGCCATCGCCTAACCCCTTAGAATCATCGCAAATAGATCGGCAGCGTCTGGCAGCGATGTTCGAGGATCACAAGAGAGAGCAGCAGATGAATCAATGGCTGGCGGACTTGCAGCAAAACGCCACCATCACCATCCACAACGGTAAAGAGTAACTATGGCACAGCTTTATAAAAGAAGAAATTTCTTCATTAAAAAAGACTTCCAGGGCAAGCTCATCCTCGGCTATTTCCTTTTTGCTGCCGGAGGCTGCCTTTTGTTCATCTTCCTCTTCAGCCTGTTCTCTGCCGACTCTCTGACAATTTCATATGTCAATCACGATCTCCAGCTGGGCCAGACCCCAATCGTCCTGTTTAAAAATATCCTGACAGCTCACTGGATCTTTTTGGTCATTGGCAGTATAGTACTCGTTATTACGGCGATGTTCCTCACACACCGCATCGCCGGCCCTCTCTTCCGGTTCGAGAAGGCTCTCGACAACATGCTGAAGAGAAGATTGGACGATACGATCTTCCTGCGCAGCAAGGATGAAGGCAAGGAACTTGCCATCAAAATCAATGCTTTCAACAAAGATCTCTCACTGTCGCTGAAAAATATCCAGGCCCATTCCGAAGCAATTTCCGAGTTGCTCGAACAGGCCAGGACCAAGACCAGTAGCCTTTCTCCGGAGTTGCAGGACGATCTCCATAGCCTGTACTGGAGTCTGGATGAAAAAAACAAGAAGATCAAAGCTATCTATTCATCGTATACCCTGCACGATGTTTAAGATACTCGTCTGCACTGCAGTATGCTGCTTGCTCTTCTCCCCTTTGCCTCTTTCTGCAAAGGAAGCAAAGAGCAGGTACATAACGCTGGTCTACTCCAGCCAGCAGCAGCTCGACGACTTCAACGACAACGTCGATCTGGGCAGGAAGTTGGGGCAATTCGCCAGAAAGAAAAATGTCGTGACGGTCGAGGATGAGGTTCTCGCCAAATTGGACACTATTATGGAGAAGGCCGAGACTGTTCTCGATATGTTTCCAAACAACCTCACTATCAAGATAGTTTTACTCGATTCCATCGACGAAGTTGCCCAGGTCTACAAACAAAAATACGGCAAAGACGTCGACCATATCGCCTACTATTCCCTGTCGGAAGACACCATCTATGTCTCGGTCGACGACGCCCGCCTCCATGTCATAGCCCATGAAATGGGTCATGCCATCGTCGACCACTATTTCGATGTCCGACCGCCGTACAATATCCACGAACTGATGGCCCAGTTTACCGAAAAGCATATAACGGATTAACGACACGCAGGAAGCGTGCTCTCTCCTGCTGCTCAGAAGGAAACTCTTGCGCAAAAGGTAACTTCCGCCAGGATTTGCTATGAAGCAAGTCTTTGCAAGGAGGGTTATCTTGAAGCTCCACCATGCTCGAAAAAACTCCTTTTGTGACTTTCACCTTGACCTAACCCGGTAACCTTGGTATTCACAAAGTGACAATATTCGTAACTTCCTGCACACCAAAAAATGCAACCCATCAAACAACTTGCCAATGCTCTGGCATCCTTGGCCGACAGTGACCGCTATCTCTTTACTCTCTCCGATTTGAAGTGCGTCCTCCCCGAACACAGCCAGGGAGCCTTTAAAGCATTGCTGAGTCGCAGCGTAAAAACCGGACTTCTCCTGCGAATCTGCTACGGGCTCTACCTGTATCAACCAGCTGCACAAGACACAGGATCGATCCTGTTTCATGCAGCTGCCAAATTACGGGCCCATTGCTTCAATTACCTCAGCCTGGAAACCGTGCTCAGCGATGCCGGGATAATATCGCAGATACCGATAAACTGGATTACCCTTATGTCTTCATGCCGAAGTCAAACTATCAATTGCAACGAATTTGGTCATATCGAATTCATTCACACCAAAAAAAAACCGGGTGATATAGCCGAATCCCTGGTTTACGATCCCCGCTGTCGCTTATGGCGCGCATCCGTCAACCTGGCGATCAGGGATATGCGGGCAACCGGCAGGAACACCGATCTCATGGAGCCTACCGATGAACCTGTTTGACCAGCTTGTCACTGAGGCCATCAATAATCGGCAAGATCTTTCGACCCTGCGGGTTGTCGTCGAAAAAGAGCTTCTGCATCATGATATTCTGCGGGAAATGTCAACCAGCGGATTGCTCGATAGTCTTACTTTCATAGGCGGAACATGTCTTCGTGCCTGTTATGGCTCCAACCGTTTGAGTGAAGACCTCGATTTTACGGGAGGAAAAACATTCAAGCGTGAGACGTTGAGCAGTCTCGGCAGTGTGCTTGTGCAAAGATTGGAATCAAAATACGGACTCTCAGTTACCGTAGACGAACCGTATAAAGAATCTGGAAACGTGGATACCTGGAAGATGAAAGTCATCACCCATCCAGCCAAGAAAATGCTGCCGGTACAAAAAATCAATATCGACATCTGCTCATTGCCCAGCTACGACAAGCGTCCAATGATGCTGCGCAATATATATGGCATAGAAATGGGAACTTCGAGTCTCATCCTGCAAGCACAAAGCCGTGAAGAAATATTCGTAGATAAAATAATTGCCCTCGCCCTGCGACCAAATCGATTAAAAAATCGTGACCTATGGGACATAACCTGGCTCAGCCGGCAGGGAGTTGCTCTTCCGGTTCATCTGATATCGAAAAAGATCCAGGATCGAGATGTGAGTACCGACAAATTTCTCGACATATTGTCGAAACGTCAATTGTTGCTCGAACAGGACCCGATAGTCCACCAAGATTTTGTCAATGAAATGAAGCGATTCTTGCCTGCAAAAATCGTTAATGAAACGGTTCTCAATGCTGACTTCTGGAGATTTTTGTGCAGCATTGTTCGGGAGGAATGCAGGAATGTGACACGAGCACTGCAAAAGGATTCCAATCAAACAAGGTTTAGGATGTAACCCAGCCAAAGTTGATACAGAGGGCCACGCACCGGAAAATCGATATTGAATACTACCATGCAGACAGAGGAAAGTAAGGTTGGTCAGATACGCCAACTGTCTAATCGTTCGGTTCCCCCGGATCCGAGAGTGGTGCGGTCGCCTTGAATCGGCGTTTATCAGCGAGCACCGCAGCATCGCCCAGATGTTTTTTAGCACATTTGCTCGGATGCTGTACATGTAAGATTTGTAATACAACTATTGGAGTAAATCATGTTATCAGTACGATTACAAAACGTTATAGATTAAAGACTCAGTCATTTGGCCAAAGTCACAAACAGGCTTAAAAGCTATTATGTCCGTGAAGCCAATGATGCGCAAAGGGAAGCTACCGACATATACGATATGCGGCTGTTGCTCGATTACCAACTGCAAAGGAAAAGGCGCATTGACTGGGAACTTCTGGATGAGTATTTTTCGCTCTTCAATAAACACGCCTTGCTGGCCGCTCTAAAAAAGGACTTTTCATGAAGCTTTCCGATCAAGCCAAAAAAGAACTGCTTGTTTTCTCCAAAACTGACGAGTTCAAGTACCTGGAGAAACAAATTTTTGCAGAAAACCCCGGGACGCTCCAGGCAACAAATCAATTCACCGACTTTATCCAGTTCCTTCACAAAATGGCCGACCATCCCCCAAGAACCCCCAAACCGATGAAGGGTGATTTCAAACTGTAAAAAAGAATGGGGGACGTAAGAGACAAATACGCTTTTGAGCGATATCGATCTTGCCACGAGGCAGCACCCCAATCGACAGAGTCTCCCCCTTCTTCCATATTGTCAATGGCTTACTGTAACTGGGGCGTCGCCAGCTTCTCGATCTTCCGCTGGACCGATATATTGTTCGGTTCCACTATGAGCACTTGCCGGTATTCCTCCAGCGCCCGATAGGTGATGGCTTTCTTGGCGTAATGATCGCCCAGCCACTCATGAAACCGCGGATAGTCCGGGATCTTCTCAAGCCCCAGACGCACGACCGCCAGGGCCTTTTCCTCATCTTTGCGTTGCAGATAAAAACCGTAGAGTTGTGAGAACCATTCGGCTTTGACGGTCGTTTCCCGATCGAGATAATCGAGAGCGTTTTCCCGTAAGTAGACGGCATCGTCGATACTGCCCAATTTTTCCAGAAACAATGCGGATTGCAGCCAGGCTTCAACAGATTGCGGCAGGACGGCAGCCAGTTCCTCCCGGCTGAAGGAGAATCCCTGAAGAAGAGGAATAGCAATTCTGACGAATTGAATATTCTGCTCAAGTCCTTTTTGTAG
>MGTI01000172.1:7155-11301 GCA_001799365.1 Desulfobacterales bacterium GWB2_56_26
TCCTTCGGCAGCATCATCCCGATCTGCTGGAGGTATGCCCCGTTGAGCGGATCTTTCCGACCTGCCTGCAGGTAATAGTCGAGAGCTTTTTCAGGCTGCTGCAGAAACCGTTGCACATCCCCCTGCAGAGACAGATAAATGGGCTCGAACGGATCGAGCTGCGACGCCTCCCCGAGCGCGGAAGATACCTTAGCCAACACTTTTTCCGGCAATTGACGATTGAGGTAGATGTCGCTGACCTGGGCGTATTTCCATCTGGCCAGCATCACGCCGCCCTGCCCAAGAATAACTGCGCAGAGCAGGATCCCTCCGCTGAAGAGAAAGAGCTCCCTCGACAGCCAGGTGCTGCGTTTCAGCAGAGTCGAGTCCATCTGATAATAGAATCTCGTGCTCCCGGCCGAGACAAGCACCCCGCAGAGAAAAAAGAAATAGAGGCCGTCGGCGCCATTGTGCATGTTAAAATCGCTGATGCTGTGGATCAGCATGGCGACGATGCCGCTCAGTGCCCCGATGCTCACAAGTCTGGCATAGCGATCCCGCCGCCGGCCGATCATCTTCCAGCCGGCACGGATGACGGCAAACACAAACCAGGCGGCGAGAGCAAAGCCGATGATGCCCCCATCGGTGAGCAGCTCGAGATAATCGTTATGGGCATGATCGAAGATCGCACTTCCGGCGAAAGTCCTGTACTGCGGGAAAACGGCGATAAAGGTGCCAAAGCCGCTGCCGGTGAGCCAGAAGTCCTTGATCTGCGGCAGAATATCTTCCCATAGCCAAAATCGGTCGATTGAGATTTCCCCGGAACTGGTGACGATCTGCTCAAATCTCCGGAAGATGGGGTCCCAGCCAAACCAGGTCACCGAAATGATCAGCGAGCCAATCATGCAGATGAAAAACACACTGGAATACCGGGTGCTTTTCCAGGCCATCACGGAAAAAAAGAAGAGCAGGGCAGAAGTTACGGCAATGATCCCGCCCCGGCTGAGGGTGATGAAGGCCGAGCAAACCATGATGAGTACCCCAAACCCCAGCACCAGATAGAGATTGCCGCCGTTCAGCGAAAAAAACGAGACGATCCGCTGCCGCAGGGATTCTTCGGCATTCAAGGACGGTCGATAGAACAAAGCGAGAGCAAGAACCAGAGGAGCCACCATCCCGATATAGCCGCAGTACTGCGAGCGATTGACCCAGGGGCCGACGGGCGCGGCATTGGACACTACAGACCGAAACCAGAAGATCTTGTCGGGTGAAGAGTATTTCTGCAGGATGGCAAGCACGGCAATGCCGATAGCAAGCCAGCAACAGATCGATATGGTCTTTTTCAGCCGATCGCCGCTGCTCAGCAGTTGGATGGTCAAGATGTAAAAAAAGCCGTACGAGGCAATACGCAGGAACTCGAAAACCGTTTCCTTCCGATAAACGGTAAGAGGAATCCAGCCATTAGAATTAGTCAGCTCATTGACCGGCTGATATGCCTGATAGGCTGCGGGAGAAAGAAACTTGACGATGGCGGGAGGCATCGGCGCCAGCTGCAGAGCCATAAACCCCACCAGCAGCATAAGGGGCAGGAGCCCCGGTGTCTGCAGCAGCTTTTCCGGCGATTTGCGTAGCTGAAGGCAGAAGAAGAAAACCGTCAGGGCGATCAGCAGCTGAACGGTCGTCATCGACCAATCTTCCGCCGTACCAAAAGCAAGAGGCGCGAAGACCAGGGTGGCGACGAACAGAACGAAAGGTATGTTTTTCATTGCGAAAACCAATCCCTTCCGTTCGAAAGACCCTCGTTATGCCTCGCCGTCCTTGGCATAATAGGTTGTGTATCCATAGTAATACGAGCCGGAAGTATGGCTTCTCTTCTGGCCGTTCAAGACGCAACCAAGGAGCGGGCACTGGACATCCCGCAATTTCTTCAATCCGCTCTGCAGCATTTCATAGGTGGTCTTACCGGCTCGGACCACAACTATGGTGCCGTCAACTACACGGGTCAGGGCAAGACTGTCGGTGACGCTCTGGATCGGCGGCGAATCAATAAGAACAAAATCGAAGTTTTCCACCATCTTCTCGACAAAGGTCTTCAGCTTGCGCGAACTCAGCAACTCCGAAGGGTTGGGCGGGATAGTTCCTGACGGCACGACAAAAATGTCTTCTCCGGGGATTTTGCAGATAATATTTTCCTGGGTATTGCCGGTCAGGAAGTTGCTGAGACCTTTGTCATTCTGCATGGCAAAGATCGAATGAACGCGCGGCCGGCGCAGATCGCAGTCGATGATCAAGACCTTTTTATTGCCCTGGCTGAGAACTCTGGCGACGTTGATCGTTGTCGATGTCTTCCCTTCCTGAGGCCCCATGCTGGTTATCAAAATCGACCGGGGAGGATGTTCGGCCGCCGAGAGCAAGAGTCCGGTACGAATCAGGCGATAACTTTCCGCCAGCGGAGAGAGGGGCTTCTGGATGATAAAGGACTCTATGCTTGCACCCTTCTCCTTCACCAGCTCGACCGAGCCGAGAACCGTCAGGCCGTACCGCGCCTCCAGATCCTTTTCCGATTTCACGGTATTATCCAGATACTCGATCAGGAAGGCACAGCCGATACCGCCCATCAGTCCGAGAATAAGACCCAGCATCAGGTTCCGCTTTTTGTTCGGTTTTGACGGGGCGTCCGGCAAAAAGGCGTTTCTGATCACCCAGACATTCACGCTCTGCGACTGCTCGGTTACGCCTTCCTTCTTGATATTGGCAGTCAAAGCCTCATAGACGACTCGGTTGGCGTCGACATCCCGTTTCATAATGGAATACTGAATGAACTTTTCGTTCAGATTGAGCAGTTCATTCTTGCTCGAATCGAGCATTTGCTGAAGACTTCCTTCCTGGGACTTTGCCAGTTCATAGGAGTTTTTGGTGGTGGCGATGACCCGGTTGACCTCCGATTGCTGCTGGCTGATCAGTTGGCTCAATTCATCGTTGGCCTTGATCATCATCGGATGCTTCTCTCCATACTTCTTGGACAGTTCGGCAATGTTCTGACGGGCCTTGAAGATCGTCTCCCGCAGGCTCTTCAGCACCCCATTTTCCGCAAAGACCGGGATATTCTCCAGGAGATGGATATTCGATCCGGCCGCGGCGATCTGTTTGGAGAGATCCTCCAACGCCTTGCGGTCGGTCTGGGCCTTCGACAGTTGCGTACTGAAACCGCTCATTTTCTGCGGAGCGATCGTCAGTTTGTTCTCAACCGTCACCAGATCGTTTTCCCGCATGTACTGCTGCATGGCTTTCTCGGAATTCTCAAGCTTTTTTCGCTCTTCATCGGCTTTCGCAGTCATCCACTGCAGGGCATATCTGCTGGTGGTGAGCTTCATATCGAGAATCTCATCGACATAGGCCTTGGTCACCGCATCCGCAACCAGTTTGGCCATAACCGGCGATTCATGGGAACTGGTAATCCTGACAATCTTGGAATCTTTACTGGGAACCACGGCAAGATTGCCCTTAATCATCCCGGCGATGATGTCTTCGTCCGTCAACGGCTCGGACACGATGAGGGCAGCGTCGTCCGGAACATCGCCGTCCGGTGCCGGGCTCTTCATAATGCCCGTCATTTTCCCGAGAAAGTCCCTAACGCCCGTTTTTATTCCGGTTTTGAGTGAAGCAAGAAACGACGACTCCTCCGCGTCTTTTATGAAATATTTCCGATACGTCGTTGCCAGTTTCTGGCTGTCGACAACACGCCTTGCCACCTTCAGGCTGGTTATGATGGCCGATTGAGTGGCAAGAAACTCCGGATCATAATGAGAGTAATAGGTGTTTTCCAGGCCGGATGCCCCCCGGTTTCGTTCAATGAGAACCTCGGCAGACGATGTATAGATGGGAACTTTGGAGAAGGTGGTGATAATCGTCAGCAGGAAAACTATCGTCAGGATACTGAGGACGATGAATTTTCTCTTCTGGATGATAAAGAAGTATTCGCGGAGATTGACCTCCTGCTCCACCTCTTCTTCGACAAGACGTTCCTGTACCGGATAATTCTTCATTGTTGACTATGATTGTTCGTGCAAACGAGTGGGATAAAAGACTGGATCAGAAGAAACTCTCAGGAACGACAATGACATCGTTGTGTTTGACCGGGGTATCGAAGCTGACATTTTCAAAGAC
>MGTI01000173.1:0-4053 GCA_001799365.1 Desulfobacterales bacterium GWB2_56_26
GGATTTTGAAGACCATTCGGACCATGCCGTGGGCGGTATCCATCTCTTCCAGCTGACCTTTCAGCTTGCCGAGCTTTTCAATCACCGCGCCCTGGTACAGCTCGTCGACATCGACCGTCAGCTGTTCGAAGGGTTCGAGGATCTGGCCGTTCTCTTCCTTCAGGATGACCCGCGGTCGGGTTACTTGGAATTCGTAATTTTCCCGGCGCATCTTCTCGATGAGAATCGAGAGGTGCAGCTCGCCGCGGCCCGAAACCTTGAAGCCCACCGCATCGTCCAGCACCTCGAAGCGCAGGGCCACGTCGGCCAGGACCTCCCGCTGGAGGCGTTCGCCGATATGGCGGGAGGTGACGAATTTGCCTTCCTTGCCCGCAAAGGGCGAATCGTTGGGAATGAAGTTCATCGAGATGGTCGGCGGATCAATGGTAATGAGCGGCAGGGGCCGCGGATTCTCCGGATCGGTGAAGGTCACGCCGACCGTCACATCCTCCATCCCGGCTACCGCCACGATCTCCCCTACCTCGGCCACTTCGACCGCGACTTTGCCGTCGGATTCAAACCTGAAGATTTTGGAGATCCGCACCGGCTTGATCGACCCGTCGCGGCGGGCGACGACGATGGGCTGGTTGAGCCGCATGGTGCCGTTGACCACCTTGCCGATCCCCATTCGACCCAAATACGGAGAATAGTCGATGGTGGACACCTGCATCTGCAGGGGCGCATCGCTTACACCTGCCGGTGCCGGGATATGGTCGACGATCATCTGGGAAACATGGATCATATGCTGACCGGCTTCGACGGGATCGGCCGGATCGAGCAGGGAATAGCCGTTTTTCGCCGAGGTGTAGACAACCGGGAAATCGAGGATATGGTCCGGAGCATTCAGCTTGACGAAGAGGTCGAAGACCTGGTCGACCACCCAGCTGCAGCGGGCCGCAGGCTTGTCGATCTTGTTGATGACGACGATCACCGGCAGTTTGTTCTGCAGGGCCTTCTTCAGGACGAAATAGGTCTGGGGCATCGGCCCCTCCTGGGCATCAACCAGCAGCAGGGCGCCGTCGGCCATGCGCAGCACCCGTTCCACCTGGCCGCCGAAATCGGCATGGCCGGGAGTATCGATGATGTTGATCCAATAATCCTTGTACTGGTAGGAACCGTTTTTGGCGGTAATGGTGATGCCGCGCTCCCGTTCGAGATCCATGGAATCCATCAATCTCTCGGATACTTCCTGGTTTTCGCGGAACATCCCCGAATATTTAAAAAGCTGATCGACCAGGGTTGTTTTGCCATGATCGACATGAGCGATAATTGCCACGTTGCGAATCTTCTGCTGTTCCATCCTGCACCTCAAGGCCTTGCTGGCCGGCGGCTCGCGCCTCTGTTACCGTAATGGTAACGATAGTATAAAATAAAAAAAGCACGTGCCTCAACAAGCAGTGCTCTTTGCGACGTCCATTTCCATTTTTGAACCGAGTAGCATACCCTTTTTTGTTTTGCAGCGCAAGCACCATTATTGGCCAGCCCAAAACTGCCCCTTCACACTATCTTGTTAAAGTTGCGACAAAACCGCGCTCCTCGCCCGGGCCGAACGCTGGAGGGCAGGAATATTTTCATCGATGTAATCGAAGACCCGGGCCTGCTTGTTCTCGGCCGGGCGCATGATCCGGCCGATCACCTGCAGGAGCCGCCCTTCGAAACTGATGGGCGTGGTGAGAAAAAGCGTGGACAGCCCAGGGCAGTCAAAGCCCTCGCCTATGAGCTGCAGGGTGGCCACCAGCACTTCGACCTCGCCGTTCTGCACCGCCGCGACAATCGCCGCCCTTTCCTCCGGGACTATCTGGCCATGCAGCAGCACCGCTTTCACCCGATGGGCCTGGAGCTTCTCGACGAACAACCGGCAGTGGCTGATCCGGTCCGAAACCACCAGGACGGTGCCGCTGCCGCCCTCCCGAACCACCTTCAGAATATCCTGCAGGATCTGCAGGTTGCGCCCCTCATGAGTCACCAGCGCCTTGATTAGCGCCTGGTAATCGCCGCGATAGCGATAGGTGAAGGGGGTCGCGGCGCGGATAACCTGCGGCTTCAAAATCGCCCCAGTGGCCTTCAACTCGTCGCGGTCGACCCGGTGCAGCCGGTCGCCCATATAAAAGTAGATGAGTTTGGTCATCTCGTCGTCGCTGCGAAAAGCCGTGGCGGACAGGCCGAGCAGAAAGTGGCAGTCGAAGCGTGAGACCACGTCGGTAAAGAGATTGGCCGGCACCCGGTGGCATTCGTCGACGATCAGGTGGCCGAAGAGAGGTACCAGCTCCTCCACATGCTTGCGAGCGCTGTTGACGATGGCAATGGTCACCGGCTGGAGATCGAATTTTCCGTCGCCGATGAGGCCAGGCACGATGCCGAGGAACTGGTTCGCCCGTTCCTGCCACTGGTAGAGCAGTTCCTTGGTATGCACCACGACAAGTGCGGGCTGGCGGCGCCTGGCGATCAGGGCCAGCGCCATGACGGTCTTGCCGCTGCCGGTGCCGGCCTCGATCACCCCGAAAGACTTGCCGGCGGCGATGGTTACCGCCTCTTCCTGATACGGGCGGAGTTCGCCGTTAAAGGAAAAATCCACCGGCGGCAGTAGCCGGCGATTATCGACGATCTCGGGATCATGACCGTAGAATTCCCGACAGAGGAGCACCGCCTGGTTGGAAAAGCCGCGGGGGAAGCGCAGGCCGGTGGGAACCGGCTCGTAGTACTTGAGCTGGGGCTTCAGTTTCTTGCCTACCCAGCGACCGTACTTTTTGGCGGCGATGTACTGCGGGTTATCGATGGTCAACCGCTTTTTGAGTTCGGTTTCGAGGGCCAGATCGATACCGGTGAGTAGACAGTCCGAGGTGACGGTGAGGGTCGGCTTCATGAGATTTCCCGAGAGAACAACAGCAGCAGGCGTAGAAAACGAAGATCCCGAACGGCGATCTTGTGGTGCCGGCCACAATATACTATGATGGCGCGTCCGCTTCTTCCGGCGTCCACTTCATCCGATTCTCTTTTTTTCAACATAAGATTTCTCCGCTCCCTTGCCAAACACGCTCTGCCATATCGGGATCCAGCTTCCCCTCAACCGATTGGTCGGCGGCAAAAAGTACCTTCTGTGGGTGATCATCGCCTGCATCATCCCCGATCTTCCCTGGATTACTCTGAAAGTCCTGATTGTCATAGGCTTTTTTGACCCCTACGATCTGCGGCTCTACTGCACCGCCCAAGCCAGTCTTTTCTTCTGTCTTTTCCTGTCGGCCGCTTTAGCCTGCACAACTCGGCAGACCAGCAGGATCTTCCTGATACTGGCCGGCAACTGTCTGCTCCACCTGCTGCTCGACCCCCTGGAGATTAAATGGGGCAACGGCGTGCATCTCTTTGCCCCTTCCACCTGGGCCATGTTCCATCTGGATCTCGTCTGGCCGGAGCATCCTGTCGTCCTGGTCTTCACCCTGGTCGGATTTTTCCTCTTGCTCTTCTCCTGGAGGAGAATGGCGGCCGCCCCTCTGGGTATTGCCTGGTCGCCGACCAAATGGACCGTCGGACTCGTTTTTCTTGGCCTTTACCTGGCAGGCCCCTTATTGTTCCTGGACCGGCTGGAGGAAACGGACACCTACTACCTCCACACCCTGCGGCTTACGGCAGAGCGTCCGGGCAAGACCATCGAGTTCGACCGGGTTCACTATAATGCCCAGGATAAAACAGTAAAGACCTTTGCCGGCGAGCGAATTTTCGTCACCGGCAGCCAGCCGGACCGATCCGGTCGGGTATCCTTCCGGGGACGTTTTCTAACCCCTGGCAGTATCGCCGCCGACAGCTTCCATTACCATCCCGACGAGCGCGACATCGCCTCTCTCATCGGCCTTTTTATGGCTTGCACTTTATTGCTCCACTCGGTATTACTATCGCATTTTCAAGCGCGCAAAAATCAACAAGGACCATAACGATGCACAAGTTTTTTCTTTTTCTGATCTCCCTGACATTCTTTTTTACGGGAGCAACAGGCCAGGCGCAGGCCGCCCAGGACGTGAT
>MGTI01000173.1:4081-7802 GCA_001799365.1 Desulfobacterales bacterium GWB2_56_26
GCCAAGGCCACCCAGGCTATCCTGCCGCTCGATATCGACGCTCATTCCAAAAGCCTGCAGGGCGACATCACCATCATCAATATCAGCGAATTGCAGCTGACCGACAACCAGCTCGCCTGCCGCCTCCATCTGGCGGGCAAGAACCTTGCCTTTGTCACCGATGTGGCGGGGCATGAGATAAAACTGAAGGTCGGCGAGGTGGAAGTGGATTTTCAGACCACCGCGCTCATTCGCTTCGATGCCGAAAAACAGACGCTTTACATCAAACCGATCGTGAAGAATATTCCGAAAGCGGGCAAGAACGCCAATGCCGATATCGGCCAGGCCCTGGTCGCCCTGCTGAACGGCAGGGAATTTCCGATCACCATGCAGAATCTCGATCCGATCATCGCCCGGACGGGCGCCAAGACCGTCACCATCAACACCCGGATTGCCGATATTCGGGCAGTGCCGAAGGCCATCGGTTTAAGTCTCGCCCCGGTTATCAGCGCCAAATAATGGCGTGACGTAGGGCGAAAAATCTTTCGCCCTACAATTGTGGGCGAAAGATTTTTCGCCCCTACACATCCTTACCACATCAAATCATCGGGAATTTTAAATTCCGCGTAAGGGTCGTCCGGATCGGGGTCGTTGCCGGTCGGGGCATTGAGGGTGATGAAGAGGGTGTCGTTGATGGCGCGGATCTTTTCGACGATGTTTCGTGGAATGACCTCGAATTTATCGGCAAGAGAAATGATGCCGAGCCGGCCGTCGCTGAGTTTATCCGCCGTTTCCGTGGTGACGAAGATGCGCTGGATGGTGCCCTGGAAATTGAAGCGGTAGGCAACACCCTTATCGTCTTTGGCCAGCTTATGCTCGTCGACCAGCTGCCTGACGCGGGCGTCGTCCGCTTTTTTTTGCAGTTTGGCCTCCCGCTCCAGGTTCAGTTCCCGGACCCTGGCTTTTTTCTTCTCCTCGGCCTCGCGGGCGAGCAGCACGTTTTCATCGACGGCGGGCGGTTTTTTGCCCGTCTGTTGCTTTTTCTTCTGATGCTGTTCCTTTTTCGCCTCCTTCACCTGCTTTTTCTCGACCAGCCCCAGTTTCAGCAACTGTTCCTGAAATGACTTTCCCATGGCGCTCCATACCTATGTCAATTTGCGGAGATTTTTTGAAGACGACCGGCTGCTCCCGGCCCATTTCGGCGCATTGTAGCTGAATCCGTCGGGATTTGCAAAGCTCCTTGCAGCGGGTCCGGCAGCTGTCTGAACTTAATCCTTGCTTCCGGGCCGGCTTGAGGCTAGATTCTCTGCCGAAACGTAACGTCGGTTATTTTCACATAAATATTATCCATTACCATTCATCCGCAAGGTTTTGCCGCAAGCGATAAAGGAATTTCTCATGAGCCGCTTCTTCAGTGATTTAGTGAAAAACATCACCCCGTACGTCCCCGGCGAGCAGCCCAAGGACCGGCGCTTCATCAAACTCAACACCAACGAGAACCCCTATCCGGCCTCGGCAAAAGTCATGGCTGCGATCGGCTCGGTCACCGCCCTGGCGGCGAGACTCTATCCCGACCCCCAGGTAACCGAGCTGCGCCGGACGCTTGCCGCCTACCATAATCTTGCCATCGATCAGGTCTTTGTCGGCAACGGTTCGGATGAGGTCCTGGCTATGATGTTTCCGGCCTTTTTCGACCGGACCGACACCATCGCCTTTCCGGACATCACCTATTCCTTCTACCCAGTCTATGCCGCGCTCTACCAAATCCCCTATGTGGCCGTACCGCTGCAGGAGGATTTCACCATCGATTTCGATGACTTCCCAGAGAACCTGAAGGCCCTGCTGCTGGCCAACCCGAACGCCCCAACCGCCATTGCCGTGACCTCCGCCGAGATCGAGAACCAGCTGAGGCGCCGGCCGGAGACGCTTATCATCGTCGATGAGGCCTATGTCGATTTCGGCGCGGAATCGGTCGTGCCGCTCACCTGCCGGTACGACAATCTCCTCGTCATCCAGACTCTGTCGAAGGCACGGTCGCTCGCGGGGCTGCGGGTGGGGATGGCCTTCGGCAATCCGGAGCTGATCCGGGCGCTGGAATGCATCCGCGATTCCTTCAATTCGTATACCGTGGATGTCGTGGCCCAGCGGGCTGCCAAGGCGGCCTACGAGGATGTCGCTTATTTCGAGAAGACCAGAGCGGCGATCATCGCCACCCGGGAGAAGACGGTTGCGGCGCTGACCGATATCGGTATGAAAATCCTGCCGTCGACGGCCAATTTCGTCTTCTGCACCTGGCCGGGGGTGGCCGGGGAGAAAGTGCAGCAGTATTTGCGGGACAACGGCGTTTTGGTGCGACGGTTCAACAAGCCGCGGATCGAGGACTGGCTGCGGATTACGATCGGCACGGACGAGGAGATGGACGAGGTGATCCGGTTGCTGCAGCTCTTCGGAACCCCCGCTTAAAGCGAAACAGGGCAGAAACCGCCCACCACCGCGGGCAGCGGTTTTTCCTGCAGGAGCTGGCTGCCCTTGGCGATCAGGCCGGCAAAGAAGGCATCCACATCCCGCTTTTCCGCGGCCGGATTGGTCAGCAGGAGGCGCATGGCCAGCTTGCCGTCGATGTAGCCGACCCCGATGAAGCTTACGCCTTCCCGGTGGAGAGCCTCCCGCAGGGCGAGGTTGAAGCTGTTGCTCGCAGGCTCCGGCACCTTGAAGCGGAAGCAGACGTTGAATGAGGTCCGCGGCACGACCAGTTCCAGCAGGTCGCTGGCCGCGACCACCTCTTCCGCGTACTCGCAGAGTTCGAGATTTTTCTCGACCCTTCTCGCCAGTCCCTCCCGGCCAAAGAACTTCCAGTCGAGAAACCACTTGAGGCTGTCGACCCGCCGGCCGCACTGCAGCGAAACCGCGCCCAGATCTTCCATGCCGTCGACATTTTCGTTGCGGAACAGATAACTGCCGTCCCCGGCAGAAAGCCCTCGGGCGAAGGCATCGCTCCGCCTGTTGACCAGGAGAACATTGCACATCAGGGCCGACCCGAGCATCTTATGAAAGTCGAAGGTGAAGGAATCGGCCTCCTCCAACCCCTGCAGATATTTGTCGCGCAGCCTCGGGCTGAAGACTGCCACCCCGCCCCAGGCCCCGTCCACATGGAGCCAGAAGCCGTATTTCTGCCGCAGGACAAGCAGGTCGGTAATGGAATCGAAACCGCCTCGTACCGTGGTGCCGGCGGTGGCGACCACGAAAAACGGCCGGCCGCCGGCGGAGACAATCCGCTCCAGGGCCCATTCCAGTTCGGCCGGAATCATCGCCCCATAGGGGTCGAGTTCTACCTTGACCAGCTGGTCCGCGCCCAGCCCCAGGATGTTGGCGGCCCGGTCCATCGAATAATGGGCATCCGCCCCGACCAGGGCGAAGAGCTTCTGCCGCCCGAACAGCCCACGCTGCTTGATCGGCATGTCGGCGAGGTTCCGGGCGGTCATCATGGCAATCATGTTGGCATTGGAGGAACCGGTGGTCATCTGCCCTTCGCCGCCTGTAAAGCCTGCGATTTCGAGCATCTGTCCGATCATGTACCGTTCCATGAGGGTCGAAACCGGGGCCGATTCGTAGGTGCAGGCCGAGGTGTTGGTGACGGCCGCGATCATCTCGCCGACGATGGACGGCAGGTTGGCCCCCACCCACATCCGGTTGACGAACATGGGGTGGTTGGTCTTGACCGAGTAGGAAAGATATTTGTCGA
>MGTI01000173.1:7823-8634 GCA_001799365.1 Desulfobacterales bacterium GWB2_56_26
GTCGAGAAACTTGTCGTTTCTTTGCGAAAAATAATAGTTGTCGATTTTCTTGCAGAGAGTCTCGAATACCTTGTCTTCGTTCATAACTGGCGGCCGGTTGAATTCGTTTGTTTTTTCGCTGTAACACGCAGCCCCCAGTTAATTCGGTATGCAAATATTCGCAAGAAAAAATATGGACTACGACAATGTAATAACACTGAAGCAGAGCAAATGGGAAAACAGCAGCCATGCCTTGAATGACCTGCTATTCTTCACCATAACCTGTCAATTCCACATTGAAACCGGCAGAACTTGCGGTATAGTGACAGGGTCGTTCCTAACGCCCGGAAACAGGTAATGCCGTCGACGGGGAATTCAACAAACCAGGTGAGGACTCTATGGCCAATTTTCTCTTTGTACTGCGCTCAAACGACCACGAAAAGGCAACCCGCTGTTTTCAATTCGCCAAGATCGCCCATACCAAGGGCCACAAGGTCAATATCTTCCTGATCGACGGCGGCGTCGACTGGGCGGTGAAAGGCCGGGACGGCTCGGTGAAAACCACCACCGGCGACTGTGTCGCCGATTACCTGCCTTACCTGATCGAGAACGAAATCGAGGTGGGAGTCTGCACCCCCTGCGCCAAGAACCGCAAGCTGGACGAGGCAGAGTTCAACCGCAACATGGTGTTGGACGGCGGACCGCATCTGATCGACATGGCGGCGGAGGCGAAGATCTTTAATTTTTAAGCGTTCAGCAGTCAGCTATCAGCTTTCAGCAGGGCATTGCGCATCCAGCGGACAAAGCCGGCGATATAGCCTTCCTCGTTTTT
>MGTI01000174.1:0-5400 GCA_001799365.1 Desulfobacterales bacterium GWB2_56_26
CCTGCTGCTCGCCATCGAGGTATTTCATCAGGGGCCCATCCTTTCGGCAAGCAAGCTTTTTTACATCGACGGCTTCAATGTCTATCTCATTTTGCTGAATGCTTTTGTCGGCATGACCACCGCCATTTTTTCCGGTCCCTATATGGAGCATGAAGTTGCCATCGGCCGGGTCGACGATGGGAGGATGCGACTCTACTACTCGATGTATCAGGGCTTTCTCTTTACCATGCTGATGGCCTTGTCGACCAATAATCTCGGCATCCTCTGGGTGGCGGTCGAAGGCGCAACGCTCGCGACGGTGCTGCTGGTCAGCTTGTATCGCACCCATGAATCGATCGAGGCCGGGTGGAAGTATTTCATTATCTGCGGGGTGGGTATTTCGCAGGCGCTGTTTGGCACCATCCTCGTCTATTTTGCCGCGGTAAAAATCATCCCCGGCTCGGAAGAGGGATTGCTATGGACTGTTTTACAGCAGCATGCCGCACGGATGGATGGCGGGGTAATGGCTCTGGCCTTTGTTTTTCTGCTTGTCGGGTATGGCACCAAAGTCGGCCTGGTGCCGCTGCACAACTGGCTGCCAGATGCCCACTCCGAGGGGCCGACACCGATGTCCGCCATTCTCTCGGGTTTGCTGCTCAATATCGCTCTCTATGCCGTGGTCCGCTTTAAAATGCTGGTTGACCCCGCCCTGGGCCATCATCTGGCCGGCAATCTGATGATGGGGTTCGGCATGCTTTCCTTCTCCGTGGCCGGACTGCTGCTGCATCGGCAATATGATGTCAAACGGATGTTCAGCTATTCTTCGATTGAGCATATGGGGCTCATGACCTTTGCTTTCGGCATCGGCGGCCCCTTAGCCACCTTTGGCGCATTGCTGCACATGATTGTCCACTCGCTGACCAAATCGGCAATTTTTATCACGGTCGGCCACGCCACCCATGTTGCCGGCACGCAAAAGATGAGTGAAATCCGCGGTCTGATCCGTACCCAGCCCTTTGTCGGCTGGGGACTTCTTGTCGGGACCTGCGCTATTGCCGGCTTCCCGCCTTTCGGCGTTTTCACCAGCGAATTTCTGCTCTTTACCGCCACCATCAAAAGCTATCCGTGGCTGGCGCCTGCTCTGGTCCTGGGCCTTTCGATCGCTTTTGCCGGCTTGTTTCGTAACCTTCAACCCATGGTTTTCGGAGAGCCGCCGGCCGGTCAAAAACCTGTTGTTGCCAATATGTGGCCGGTTTTCATCCATCTCGCGCTGGTGTTATGGCTGGGAATCTCCATTCCGACGGTATTGGCGCAGTGGCTCGACCAGGCGACCGTCATGCTGGTCGGCAGGGGGGTGCTATGATCAGTCATGCCGATCTGGGGTGGCAAAGCCTTTCTCCGGATATCGATTCTCTGGTGCGCTTGTTTCGTGATGCAGGAATACCGACCGAGGTGCACAACACGCTGCAGGGTAGGGCCAAGCTGGTGACGATCGATCCCGGTTTCTGGGGCAAGGCTGCTGCTGTTGCCGCGGCCAACCGGATACGCTGGTGCGCCGTGTGGGGCGAACATTGTCCGCCGCAAATCCACATCTTTGCCGCGCTGGCCGGCAGGGACGGCCACCTTCTGCTGGAGACGATGGTCGCAGACCGGCAAGCCGAGCTGCCCTCGCAGACACCCTTTTTCCCGGCTGCCAATCGACCTGAAAGATATCTCCAGGACATGTTCGGGGTCCGTTTTTTCGACCATCCGGATAAACGCAGGTGGATCCGACATCAGGCATGGCAGGAGGGACAATATCCATTATTGAAAACTTTTTCGCTGGCCGGATCGCCAGAGGATATGACCCCGCCCGATTGCCTCTATCCGTTTGTTCCGGTCGAAGGTGAAGGTGTCTATGAGATCCCGGTGGGACCGGTTCACGCCGGAATTATCGAGCCCGGCCATTTCCGATTCCAGGCAATGGGCGAAGATATTCTCAGCCTTGAAGAACATCTCGGTTATGTGCACAAAGGGATCGAGAAATGTGCGGAAGGACGCGATGTTCGGGGGCTTGCCCGCCTGGCCGGACGGGTATCGGGAGACAGCACGGTGGCGCATACCTGGGCTGCCTGCCAGGCCTGCGAGGCTGCAGTCGGCATCACCCTGCCCCGGCGAGCCCTGGCGATCCGGGCGATCCTGGCGGAAAGGGAAAGAATTGCCAATCATCTTGGTGATATCGGCGCCTGCTGTAACGACGTCGGCTTTACTTTCGCCCAGGCGCAATGCAGTCGATTGCGCGAGTTGTGGCAACGACAGAACAGTGACGTCTTCGGTCATCGTCTGTTGATGGATGTGGTTGTTCCCGGCGGGGTGAGCCGCGACCTTGATGCTCGGCAGATCGAGGTGCTGAACAAAGCCATCGAGCAATTGCGCCACGAGCTGCAGGACCTTCTGCCCCTGCTCTACGAGTACCCGTCGCTGCAGGATCGCCTGCGCGCCACCGGCGTGCTGTCGCTGAAAAAGGCACGAAGCCTCGGAGTCCTGGGCTTTCTTGCCAGAGCCAGCGGCGAATGCTGGGATCTGCGGCGGGATGCACCGTATGGTCCCTATGACGACATGGTCATCACCGTTCCCCATACTTTGGAAGGAGACGCCTCCGGTCGCCTGCGAATCCGGGGGGATGAAATTCTCGTCTCCCTCGATCTGCTCGAAGAAATGTTGAAAAAACTGCCGTCAGGAGAAGTAAGGGTAGAGTTTCCCGTTGTTTCGGGCGATTGCCGCGGGATCGGGTTAGTTGAGGGCTGGCGCGGAGAAATTCTCGCTTATGTTCACCTGGATGCCGCCGGCGCCGTCTCCCGGTATTTCCCGCGCGATCCCAGCTGGCTCAACTGGCCGGCGCTTGAGGCGATGATCGAAGGAGTTATCGTCCCCGATTTCCCGTTGTGCAACAAATCGGTAAACGGCTCGTATTCCGGCCATGACCTGTAACCCGGATTTCCAGGGGTGAAAAAAACGTATGTTCGATGTTCTTGTTAAAATTTTTAAAACAGGATGTTTGACGGAAAAAGTTCCGCCGCCCGACCAGACGGTGATGGAACTCGGTTCGGCCTGTCAAAAGGAGATTGCCCGCATCTTCGGCAAAAGTCTGGCGATCAGGATGGTCGATGCCGGATCCTGCAACGGCTGCGAACTGGAGATGCATGCGTTGAATAACGGTTTTTACGATATTGAACGGTTCGGCATTCATTTTGTCGCCTCGCCGCGACACGCCGACCTTCTCCTGGTCACCGGTCCGGTAGCCAGGCATATGCAGGCTGCCCTCAAAGGGACGTATGATGCCACACCCAATCCCAAGCTGGTCATCGCCATGGGCGACTGCGGCGCGGACGGCGGGGAATTCGGCGTCTCTTACGCCAGTTGCGGGGCCGTCGCCAATGTCATTCCCGTCGATGCGGTCATTCGTGGCTGTCCGCCGACTCCGCTGCAACTGATGCAGGGCATATTGGAACTGCTGCGCGGGCGCTGACCGGATTTGCCGCCAATGAACCGATGTCATGGATGGTGTAATCCGTGTTCTGGATTTCCTTGGGTAGCGGAGCGCACCCTACAAATTTCCGGAGCAACGTAGGGTGCGCCGTGCGCACCGAAAAATCATCCCGGATGCCCGCAAGGTGGAATCAGATATCCAGCACCACGGTGGCGGTCCATCCTTCCTCAGTCTCTTCCACCTTGAAGCGGTGCAGGGTGACGGCCTTGACGTCGACCAGCAGTTGGTGTTTCTCCCGATCGATCTGTTCGCCCCAGGCCTCGGCGGTTACGACGATGCGGTCGTCTGCCGTGGCAATCGTGACCTTCGCCAGTCGGAGGAGCAGTTCTTCCGCGTCCTTGTAGAACACCAGTTCCTGGAGCAGATCGAACAAGGCCATATCGAGCGACGCCGCTTCAACCCGGAGGTCCTTCTTTTGCCGGCCGTCGATTTCGGCCAAATCCTCGACCATGACATTCATGGTGGCATCGGCAGCGGCCACCATCAGCTCTTCCGGGGTGCGGCCGGTGGCGGTGAAGCCGATATCGGCCGTGAACTCGTCTTCAGAGAATGTATGTGCCATCTTACCGCTCACACTGTTGCAGTTCCTCGATGATTCGGTCCCGCTCGGCCGTGATCCGTTGGCCGATAAAGACCAGTTGTCCGGTTTCGACGGGGAATTTTTCCAGCTCCCATCGGCCGGCGACGGCGTTGAAGAGATAGCCGGTTGAGTCCAGCACTACAAAGCCTTTAACCCGATACACCTGGAACGGCAGACTGTCGGCCCATCGTTCAAAGGCTGCCTTGTCCATGTTGCGCGTGGTCGAATAAGTGAAGGATTGCAGCTCCGCCTCCTCGGTGTGCGGTCGGCTGGCGGTGGCCTGGGGTCTTCTTGCCCCGGCAGGCCGGTTCGCAAGGGCAACCCATAGCTTCTCTACTCCGGCGCACCGCTCGGTGGCCATCACGACCGCCGTCTCGTTGAACCGGCGAATCTGGGCAGTGACCGCCTCGAGCTCCTTCTCGGTTATGAGATCGCGTTTGTTGATCAAGACGATGTCGGCCTGCTGGAGCTGCACCCGGCCGACATAGCCGACCTGGGGATATCTGATGCTGGTGTAGCCGTCGACGATGCAGATGACGCTGTCGAGGCGGGCTCGCTCCAGTTCCTCTTCCACCTCGTAGACCAGAGCGTCAGCTTCGGCCACACCCGTGGCCTCAAGGACGATCAGGTCGGGCTGGTACCTGTCGATCAATTCGTTCACCGCGGCGACGAATTCGCCGGTCAGCTCGCAGCAGACGCAGCCGCCGGCAAGCTCGATGATCCGGGTATGTTCGCCTTCGATGATCTTGCTGTCGATACCGATTTCACCGAATTCGTTCATCAGTACGGCAAGCTTGCGGTTGGCGCCGGCGATGAGCCGTTTCACGAGCGTGGTCTTGCCGCTGCCTAAGGTTCCGGTGATCAGTGCAATTGGGGTGCGGACGTTCATGATGCCACCACCTCATTTATCTTTAGCCTTTGATGTTGCCGACCGGTGCAAAGCGGCACACCGGCCTGCTGATTTCCGCAAGCGTCGCCGCGCGAATCACCTCGTCGATGTCCTTGTAGGCGCCGCCCGCCTCTTCGGCGAGACCCGACCACGAGGTGCTACGCACATAGATGCCGCGCTTTTCCATCTCCGCCTGGAGTTCCTTGCCCCGGTACAGCTTCTTGGCCTTGCGACGGCTCATGGTCCGGCCGCTGCCATGGGCGGTGGAATAAAAACTCACCGCGCCCCCGGACGTCCCGGCCAGCAGGTAGGAGCCGGTCTCCATGCTGCCGCCGATGATTATCGGCTGCCCGGTCTTGCGGTAGATATCCGGCAGCCCCTCCATGCCGGGGCCGAAGGCGCGGGTCGCGCCTTTGCGGTGGA
>MGTI01000174.1:5538-7050 GCA_001799365.1 Desulfobacterales bacterium GWB2_56_26
GCAGGATCACCTGGCGGTTGGCAAAGGACATGTTGATGGCGCACTTCATCGCCGCGAAGTAGTTCTGGCCTTCCGGCGAGCGAAACGGCGCGCAGGCCAGTTCACGGTCGAGAATTCTGATGTGGTATTTGGTCTCCATGACCTCCAGGAACAGGCGGAGATAGTCGGTTGCCACCTGATGGCCGAAGCCGCGGCTGCCGCAATGGAACATGATTACCACCTGGTTGGGGATATGGATGCCGAAGGCCCGCGCCAGCTCGGGATCGAGTATGTCCGCCGGCCGGGCAACCTGGATCTCCAGATAATGGTTGCCCGAGCCCAGGGTGCCGAGCTGCTTGTAGCCCCTCTCAATCGCCCGGTCGCTGACTTTGCCGGCGTCGGCGCCGCCGATCCGTCCGTTTTCCTCGGTGGCCGTGAGGTCCTCCGGCCAGCCGTAACCGCGGTCGATACACCACTGAGCGCCCTGTTCGATCACCTCGCGGAATTCGTCCGGCGAGAGGCGGATAAAGCCCCGGCAGCCGACCCCGGCCGGGACCCGCTGGAACAGCCGGTCGACCAGCTGATGCAAATGCGGCTCTATCTCGTCGTAGGTGAGGTTGGTGATCACCAGGCGCATGCCGCAATTGACGTCAAAACCGATTCCGCCGGGCGAGATGACCCCGGTCTCGGCGTCCATGGCGGCCACGCCGCCAATGGGAAAACCGTACCCCCAGTGCCCGTCCGGCATGCAGTAGGCGTATTTGACGATGCCCGGCAGAGTGGCCACATTGGTCACCTGGTCGAAGACGCCGAAGTCCATCTCCGAGATCAGTTTTTCGGTGGCAAAGATCCGGGCCGGAACCCGCATTCCTTCCTTGAAGCTGACGGGGATTTCCCAGACGGTATCGGAAATTTTGATGATTTCAGGTGGAACCGGCATGACTTATCCTCCTGCCCCTGCGGAAATCGCTTTGATATCGCGGCGATTCCCGGCAGTTTTTACTTCTTTCCGTCGCAGAGAAAAAGCTAACCACGGAATGGGGCGGATTCAAGCGCCTGATTCCACAGCGCGCCGGACTAGGACAGCAGCAGTTGGTGAGCGAATTTAATGATCGGCAGGATCATTTTCGACAGGACGCCGGTGAAGGCCAAAAGCAGGATAAGGATAAAGCCGAAGCGTTCGAACTGAGCATAGCTCGCCGCCAGCCTGTCCGGCAGAAGCCCGGTCACAATCCGGCTGCCGTCGAGGGGTGGGATGGGCAGGAAGTTGAAGATGCAGAGCACCAGGTTGATCCAGACGCTGGCGATCAGCATCTGATTGAACGGCACCAGAATGGCCTCTGCCACACCCGAATACGGCATAATCTCGGCGATAAACCACACCGCCTTGGCGACGATCGCACTCACCACGGCCAGGGCCAGATTGGTGACGGGCCCGGCCAGGGCCACCCACAGCATGTCTTTCCGCGGATTGCGAAAGTAGACAGGATTGACCGGCACCGGCTTGGCCCAGCCGATCTTGATGAGAAAGAA
>MGTI01000175.1 GCA_001799365.1 Desulfobacterales bacterium GWB2_56_26
ACTGCAGAGGCCCGCTTCAAGGAGGAGGCCAAGAAGCAGATCGGCAACCTCCGGTTCGGTCCCGACGGCAAGGATTACTTCTTTATCCTCGATACCGACATGAAAATGGTCATGCATCCGCTCAAGCCATCCATGGTCGGCAACGACCAGAGCGAACTGCGCGACCCGAAAGGCAAGGCCTTCATCCAGGAAATGGTCAATATCAGTGTGAAAAACGGTCAGGGCTTCGTCGATTACCTCTGGCCGAAACCCGAAGAAGACCAGCCGGTCCCCAAGCTGACCTACGTCCAGTTGTTCAAGGAATGGGGCTGGATCGTCGCCACCGGCATCTATGTGGACGATATCGACAAGGCGATGGTCAAACAGAAGGACAGCATCGACAGCATGGTCAATCACCAGAAAATGGTCATTATCTCGATAGTTGTGGGTATGATCCTGGTAGTGGGACTGATCATCTTCTTCATGGCCACCCGCATCGCCAAACCCATCCGCGAAACCGATGCCTTCTTCCGCGACATCTCGGAAGGAGAAGGGGACCTGACCGCCCGCCTTAAAGTACACAGCAGTGATGAAATCGGCGATATGGCCAAATCCTTCAACACCTTCGCCGACAAGCTCCAGGGCATGGTCGGCTACATTGCCGAAGAATCGGTGGAGATCAACAATTCATCCGGTAATCTTTCGCAGATCTCGACAGATCTGTCCAATGTTGCCAAGGATACCCTGGACAAGTCGACCTCGGCCGCCTCCGCCGTCGAAGAAATGTCTGCCAACATGAATGTGGTCGCCTCATCCATGGAAGAGGCTGCGGCCAACGTTAACGCGGTCGCCTCAGCCATCGAGGAAATGACCTCGACCATCAATGAAATCGCTGAAACCTCGGAGAAAGCCCGGGCCATCACCGACAACGCGGTCCAGCAGTCGTCGAATGCCTCTGTCAGTGTCGATCAACTGGGGACCGCTACGCGGGAGATCACCAAGGTCCTGGAGACGATCACCGATATTTCAAAGCAGGTCGACCTGCTCGCCCTGAACGCCACCATCGAAGCGGCCAGAGCTGGCGACGCCGGCAAGGGATTTGCCGTTGTCGCCAATGAGATCAAAGACCTCGCCAACCAGACGGCCCAGGCCACCGACCAGATCAAGGAACGGATCGACTCGATCCAGACCACGACCAAGGCGACGGTCTCGGTCATCGAGAGCATCAGCAAGGTGGTCGGCGAAAACGCCGAGATCGTCAACACCATTGCCACCGCGGTGGAAGAGCAGTCGGTGACGGCCAAAGAAATCTCGCAGAATGTCGCCCAGATTTCGATAAATATCCAGGAGGTGAACAACAATGTCTCGGAGAGTTCCCAGGTGTCCCATATGATCGCCCAGGAAATCGCCGAGATGAACAGGTCGAGCAGCAAGATGAACGAGAGCGCCAACCAGGTCAACAGCAACGCCAGTTCCCTCGACTTCCTCGCCAAATCGCTCAACAAGCTGGTATCGAGCTATAAGTTCAAGTAACCATCAGATGTGGATGAGGTGCGGCACATGGCCGCACCTCATCCACATTTCCTGATTTTTTCCGTTTTTTTCCCCTTAGGCATTCACACCCTCGGCAACGGCAGTCCAGGCGTCAGTGGCCTTTTTCGCTCTTGACATTTTCGCGGAAACCAGGTAAGTAACGCTCACTCACCAATTGTTTGCTCACGATTCCTCATCAGCCTACCGGCGTTCACCATGACAACACCAGACATCTCGCTGATCCCGGACAATCCCTCTTCGCCGCCTGGCCGGACCCGGATTATGAACAGCATGATCCGCCTGCTCGACGTCCGGGAGTTCAATCGAATAACCACCGCGGAAATCGCCCGTGAAGCGGAGGTGACGGAAGGACTCATCTACAAGTATTTCCGCGACAAGAAAGACCTGCTCTATCAGGTGCTGATGGAGCTGTTCCGGCAGGTTATCGACAAAATAGAAAGCGAAACCGCTGCCGTAAGCGGCGCCCATGAAAAGCTGAAAACTTTCATCCGGGCGAGCGTGGCGAGCTATGCGGACTCCAGGGTTTTTTCCCGGATCATCCTGCTTGAGGTGCGCAATTCGCAGAGCTTCTTTGCCAGCAATGCCTATGGCCTGGTCCGGCAGTACAGCGGCATGCTCGCCCGGATCCTGCAGGAGGGAATGGATGCCGGCGAGTTCGCTCCGGACATCGAGATCCGGGCGCTGCGCGAGATCATTTTCGGGGCGATCGAACATGCCTGCCTTTCCTGCATCATCTTCAATCGGGAAATCGAGGTCGACCGGGTCGCAGGCCAACTCTGCAGGGTTCTCTTCGGCGGGATAACCCACCGAGATCAAGAAAAACAGCAAAGGAGCACGACATGACCGCCGGTTTCAGCGTACACGGAGAGGGCAGAACCATCGTGATGCTCCACGGTTCCATGGCCAGCAAAGAACAGTGGCTCGGCTTTACCCGGGAAGTTGTGCCCCGCTACAAGGTAGTCTCCATGGATCTACTCGGTTACGGTCAGACCACCCGACCCTTCAACGCCGACGAATACAGTCTCCGGGATGAATCGGAACTTCTGCGGTCCGTCCTGGCAGAGACCATCGGCGACGAAGCCTATCATCTGGTCGGTCATTCCTACGGCGGGGTGGTCGCTTTACACCACGCCTACCACCATCGCGACAAGGTCAAAAGCCTGACGATCATCGAGCCGATGGCCTTCCATCTTCTCGGCAAAGACCATCCGCTGATCGAAGAATCGAGGCAGATGGTGGAACAGATCCATCGCTACATCGGCGAAGGGAACGCCATTGCCGGGGCGGAAATGTTCATCAACCTCTGGATGCCGGCCGGAACCTTTGCGAGGATAGGCGAACGGGAGAAGATGATGCTCGGCGAGGGGGTCAAGAAGATGGTGGTGGATTTCCGGGCCGCCGTCGGCGAGCCGCTCACCACCGACGATTACGCCGCGCTGCCGATGCCGGTCTGCCTGATTGCCGGCAAGGCCAGTCCGCCATATTCCCTCGGCATTTCCGAGGTAGTCGCGAAAACTCTCCCCGGCATCGAGTTTCATTGGGTGGACGGGGGCCATTTTTCGCCCGTCTCGCACCCTGATCAGGTGAATCCGATCATTGCCGGATTCATCGACAGAATCGAGACGGGGAAATGACTCAGCAGATATCTTTGATTCCTTCAGTTGACAGCGTACTTGGAAGCGATTTCGTTAAACTTCTCTTCCCTGATTTCGCGCAACGTATCCCCTTGGTAATGCTCTCGTGCTACGCGATTGCCAGAGCATCCTGCTCAATCTCTATCATCGGGGGTATGGTTGGTACGTCGACGGCATCGATATAGATGCCGGAGTTGTCGACCGGTTCATAATCGCCGGCGCCGGCCATATCGGAGAGCAGTTGCAGGTACTGGCGGCTGATTTCGGCATCGTCGAAGGGCAATGGGGCTTCGTCTTCCGCTGGCGAAGCTTCCTCGGGATCTTGCGTGGCGAGCGCTTCCGACTCAAGCGAATCCGGGGAATCCGTTGTGCTGGAAGTTTCGCCCGAAGCCGGCGATTCGGTCGAGAGTTCGAGCTCCGGCAAGATTTCGACCGGATCTTCCGCAAGGGGATCTTCTTCCGCCGCAATCATATCCTCGGAAACCTCGACTTCGGTAAACGTGATGCTTTCGCCGACCAGGCCGACATCGGCGACTTCGCCGGTGGAACCGTCCGTCTTTTCATAGGTGGTGGCGCCGTAGACGATATTGCCGTCCTGTTCCTGGTAGTTCCCGTCGCTCTGCAGCTCGAACGAACGTATTTCCAGTTCGGTGAGTCCGGCAAATTCGCCGTCGTCGGTGATGCCGTCGCTGTTTTTATCCTGCCAGATCCCGAATGACCGCCACTCGGCATCGTCTGCGGTAAACTTGCCGTCGTTGTTGGTATCGAAGGCCCGCAAGCCTTCCAGGTCGGTGGTCGCCGCGGGATCGTATTCCCGCAAGGCCAGTTCATTGGCGTAGTGGACCGCCTGGTCACGGTCGTAATCGTAGACGAGGAAGCCGTCATCCCCTCCCGCCCAGCCCGTGGCCTCGGGGTTGCCGTCACGGTTCCAGTCGAAGCTTACGCCTGCGGAGAGGTCCAGCAATTCCACCCCGTCGCCGTCGAGATCCAACACCACCGGCGAATAGATGTGGGTGCCATCGACCTTCGACAGGTTGCCGATCCGGATAAAAATCGAGCCGGTGGCTCCGGACCGGTCAATGGCGGTCAAGACCACGGAGGCTTCTTCCGTATCACCCTTGAACTTGAAGGTATAGCCCTCGTCCCAGACCTGGCCGGCGTTGGGCGCGGCGGCGGAGATGGCGACGATATCGCCGGAGTCGTTGCTCCAGGTGTTGCCGCCGTTTTTGTCCTCGACGTGGAAATTGAACCAGACGGTATAGCTGTTCTTCCAGCCTATGGAATAGATACCGGAAAAAGTCGGGGCGTAGTTGTGCTCTCGGATCTCGGGGATAGTCAGCCGGCTCGCCACCTCGCCGCCGTGGCCGTCGCTGACGGTATAGCCGATCACTACCCGGTCTTCATGCCAGGCCGGTTTTACCTTGAGATTGCCGCCGGAGATGGCAACATCGGCGTTGCCGTTGATGACATAGGGATTGATGATGGTCAGGTTGTCGCCGTCGACGTCGAAATCGTTGCCTACCAGCCCGGCGATACTGTAATAATTCCAGATGGTGTCTTCGGCCGTCGAACCGATATCCTCCTGGACCACCGGGTTATCGTTGACCGGCTGGACGTAAATCTCCGAGGTGACGGTGGAGTCGGCGCCAAACGAATCAACCACCGCGTAGGTGAAGGTCTCCACCCCGCAGAAGTTGGCATCCGGTGTGTAGTAGATCGTCCCCGAGCCGGGATCTAAGGAGATGGAACCGTGCCCCGCCCCCCAGACGCCGACAAAGCTGATCGAATCCTCCTCGTAAGGCGAACTCATCTCGACATCGGTGTCATTGGCCATCAGTTGGGGAACAGTAAAAGAAAAGGAATTGTCCTCGATCGCCCCCTCGATCCGCTCGCCGGTGAGGATCGGTTTATCGTTGACCGGTTCGATGTCGAAGAAGGCGACGGAGGTCACCGCTTCGCTGATCCCGTCGGTCACCGTGTAGCGGAAACTCGCCTGGCCGGGATAGTTGTTATTGAAGTTTTGCTCGGGCGTGAAGCGGACCCTGCCATCGGCCCCAAGCAAGATGCTGCAATGCTCGGCCTGGTCGACCGCGCTAATCCGCAGGCTGTCGCCGTCGATATCGCTGTCGTTGGCGAGGAGATCCTGTTGGCTGAGGACGGAGACGATATCCTCCTGGGTGAAGAGCAGCTCCGAATAGACGTCGGGCGAGGTGTTGATCTTCACATCGATTTCGGCCGTGGCGGTGGCCGTGCCGCCGTGACCGTCTGATATCTCGTAGCTGAAGCGGTCGACGCCCACCCAGTCGTCGCCTCCCGCGATATAATGGATATTGCCCTGCGCGTCGACGCTTACCGTGCCGTATTCGGCCGGACCCGTCGCGAGGATTTTCAATGAATCGCCATCGACGTCAAAATCATTGGCAAGGAGGGCATCGGCCAGGTAGACGTTTTCATAGAGGTTGTTCGACCAGGCGACGATTTGGTCGTCGCTTACGGCCACCGGCTTGTCGTTAACGCCTTCGAGGTCGATGCCAACGAAACCCATGCCCAGTCCGCCCTCGCTGTCCGCCACGGTGTAGCGGAAGAAGCCGCTGCCGAAAAAATCCTTGTCGGGCAGGAAATGGACGATCTCATCCGCGTCGACATAGACCGCGCCGTGCAGGGAGCTGTCGATGCCGGCAAAGCGCAGGTTCGCGCCATCTTCGACATCGGTCGCCCCGGCCATCAGCTCGGCCAGCGTCATGGTGACCTCGTTATCCTCGATTCCGATGGCGGATGCGTAGGCAACTTTCGGCAGATCGTTGACCGGCGCGATGGCGATAGCCAGGGTCCCGGCCAGTTCTTCGCCCAGGCTGTTGGTCGCCAGGTAGTCGAACGAGGCCTCGCCGTAGAAATCCTGGTCGGGGATGAAAGTGTAGATGCCGCCCACTTGCGAAAGCCTGCCGCCGGTCACGTTTTCGACCAGATCGAGGTGGAGGAGATCGCCGTCGCCGTCGAAGAGAAACTTGGCCGCCTCCGTCTGATCGAAGGTGATCGCTTGATCCTCCCGCAGATGCAGGCGGTCGGCCAGGATGACCGGCACGTCGTTGACATTTTCGACCGCAACCGTCACCCGGCCGGTCGCCTGATATCCCTCGGCATCGCGGACCAGATAGGCAAAACCGGCGTCGCCGCCGAAGTAGTCCTTCTCCGGGACAAACTCAATCATGCCGCCGGCAACTCTCGCCTCGCCATGTTGCGCTGCGCCCAGCCCGACAAACGCAAGCGGACCGTCGGCATCGGTGTCGTTTGCCAGCAGGTCAACGATCGCCACCTGCAGCGGCTGTTCCTCCTTGGTGGCGAAAGAGTCGTCGCCGAAGTCGGTCGGGTCGTCCACCGCCAGCAGCTCGATCTTCACCTGGCCTGACACCTGCCCGCCATGGCCGTCATCGGCACTGTAACTGAGCGCGGCCGGGCCGTGATACTCCTGCTCGGGAATGAAGGTAAAGACGCCGCCGTTCTCCTCGATCGTTCCGCCGGAGACGCCGTCTACCGCCGTGAGGGTTACGGCATCGCCGTCCGGATCGGCGATGAGCGCCGAAAGCGTCGCCGCGTTGAAGGTTATGGGCCGGTCTTCCACGGCGACAAGGCTATTGCCGATGATCTGCGGCGCATCGTTGATGTTGTCGACATTGACCGTAACCCGGCCGACCGCCTCGTAGCCATCCGGGTCCCGGACGATATAGTCGAAGCCTGCCGCGTTGCCGAAGTAGTCCGTCTCCGGGGTGAATTGGATTTCACCAAGGGCGGTTAGCTGGGCCGTGCCGTGCACCGCCTGCCCCAGCCGGACAAATTCCAGCGGGCCATCCTCATCGTGGTCGTTTGCC
>MGTI01000176.1:0-8706 GCA_001799365.1 Desulfobacterales bacterium GWB2_56_26
AGTTCGGCGACAGTCGTTTCGGCGGTATCTTGCGGCCCGGCGGGCGATCCCCGCCGGCAACTCGCCTGCAGGTATTCGATGGCCTTTCTCAACGGGTAAAAGGAACCCTTGATCAATACCAGGGAGTTGTTGATTTCGTGGGCAAGACCGGTCGCCAAGAGACCGAGACCCGCCATCTTCTCCGAGTGAATGAGCTGCATCTGGGCCGCCTTGAGCTCGACCACGGTCTTTTCGAGATTGGTGTTGATCCGCTGCAGTTCCTCGGTTCTTTCCTCTACCTTCTTTTCCAGATGGTTTTTCAGGGACTCGATGGTCTTGAAGGCATCCTCCAACTCGCTCAGCATGGTGTTGAAGGTATGGTCGAGAGAATCGATGTCGTTGGTCTTGCCGTTCCGCGGCGGCAATTTGCTTCTCAGACGTGACAGTAGTTCTTTCAGGGGCCGGGTCGATTCGTTGACAATGACAAAGGTGAGCGGCAAGAGGATCGCCAGGAAGGAAAAACAGATGATCATGCTCTGATTGATGAGGGCGCGGCGGCGCTCGAACAGCTTTGCCGCCGACAGCCGTATCAGGACCGTGCCGATGGTCTGCTGGCCTGTTTGCCCGCCCGTCTCAGACAGGTCTCCGTTTACGGCAGTGGAGACCAATGCCCGAAAGACCAAGCTCCCCTCAACGCCTATCCGCGAGGCATCGGTGATATCCCGATAATTCACGATATCGCAATCGCTGATTGCACCGGTCTTGGCCGCAGCCGGATTTTTCTGGGTGTAGAGGAGTTCGTTGCGGTTGTTGTGGATACAGACGGAGATCAGGCCGGGCTGGCGTAACAGCGAATTGACCGGCGGCTCCAGCAATTCGATGTTCTGGCTGAAGACGCCTGGCCGGATATTTTCGGCAAACAGGGAAGCGATGCTTTTGCCGTGGGTGTGTAATTCGATAAGTATCTGTTTTTCTTGAATCTTGAAGAAAATGAAGTTGAGGGCGACGCCGGCGACAATGATTGCCGCGGCCAGGTAGAAAAAGATCCTCAAACCGATATTGGTGAGGAGTACTTTACTGAGATTTTTAATGATCACGGCTCGGCCGGCTCTGTTTGTTTGAGGCTGCCACCATCGCGAACATCTTTTGGTGTTGTTCCTCAAACCTTCATGACGGTGGCGCTGATGTACAGGCAGAAATCGGACTTTCCTCGTCCCCGGTTAATGGGTTACGAGCTATCATACTCACGAGCCCGCAGAAATAGAAGCTAAACTTGAGGCGAACTTGAGCATTGCCGCAAAGAAGACGGGCGCGGGAACACCTGCTACTGCCGGCCAAGGAAGGTGCCGTTATGGTATTCCAGGAAGGCCTGGACGATCTCCTCCTCGGTGTTCATGACAATGGGGCCTCGCCAGACGATGGGTTCCCGCAACGGAATGCCGGCAAAAAAGAGGAAGCGCAGCCCCTGGTCGGAGGCCCTGACCAGGATTTCTTCGCCGTCGGCGAAGAGAAGCAGGCTGGTGTTGCCGCAATTGGCTGCATCGGGCGCAAAGCTCCCGGAGCCGCCAATAACATAGGCTATCGCCGTATGTCCGGTGCGGGTGGGGTGGCTGTAGCTGCAACCGGCGGGGAGGCTGATGTCGAGGTATTCCGGATCGGCGGCAATCCCGGTCACCGGTCCGACGATATCGCCTATGCGGCCGCAGATGATCTTGATAGTGACGCCGTCCGCCAATCGTACCGTCGGGATCTCTCCGACACCGATATCCCGGTAGCGGGGCGGCCCCATCTTCTCGCCGGCCGGAAGATTCAGCCACAGCTGAAAGCCATGCAGGCGGCCGTCCTTGTCCCCTTTCGGCATCTCCTGATGTATGATGCCGCGGCCGGCGGTCATCCACTGCACCTCGCCGTCCGAAATGACGCCGCTGTTGCCGAGACTGTCGCCGTGTTCGACATCTCCCTGTAGCATGTAAGTAATCGTGTCGATGCCGCGGTGGGGATGCCAGGGAAAACCCTTGAGATAATCAGCGGGAGTGTCGGACCGGAAATCGTCGAAGAGGAGGAAGGGGTCGTACAGTTCCGGCTTATGAAAGCCGAAGGCTCGGCGCAGATGGACGCCTGCCCCCTCGACCGTGGGGATACTGACGGTGGTGTCGGCAATTGTACGTACCTTGACCATAACCTTACCTCCTTCTACCCGATAAAGTGAGCGTTTAAGTGAGAGTCTTCAGATGGTTCCCCTGAGGATATCCAGCACCAGGTCGATGTCCTGCGCCGTGTGGGCGGCATTGACCTGAAAGCGGATGGTCTCGTCGCCCTTCGGCACCACCGGGAAGGTGAGGCCCACCACCAGCACGCCGTGAGCGAAGAGGTGCTTCACCAGGGCATGGGTCTTGGCCGTATCCCGGACCAAGAGTGGCACCACCGGATGGGGTCCGGGGATCGATTCGAGTCCGAGTCCGGTGAGGCCTTCACGGAACTGCCGGGTGCGAAGCCGCAGATTCTCGAGGAGCTTTGCGCCTTCCCCGCTGTCGCAGATGTCGACAGCCTTGGTCGCCGCGGCGCAGTCGGCGACACTCAAGGGATTGGTATAGATATAGGTGTCGGCCTTCTGCCTGACCGCTTCAATCACCGTTTTGCTTGCGGCGATGAAGCCGCCGTTGACCCCGAAGGCCTTGCCGAAGGTGCCGATGACGATATCGGGCGTCCGGCCGGCGTATTCGGCCGTGCCGCGGCCGGTGGCGCCGTAGGCGCCGATGCCATGGGAATCGTCGACCACGGTGATTACCCCGTCCTTAAATTTCTCGGTATAGCGGTCGGTGATGGCCATGATTTGGTCGATCGGCGCGTAATCCCCGCGCATGCTGAAGATGCCGTCGAAGATCACCACCACCCGGTCGATGTTCTCTCCCACGGCGTCCAGGCATCGCTTGAGACCCGCCATGTCGTTGTGGGCATAGATGCCTTTGTTGGCGCTCGGGACACCGGCGATACGCATCGCCCGGATGATCGAGTTGTGGTTGAGCTGGTCGCCGATCCAGTGGGTCTTCGGGTTGCCTACGGCGAGTGCCAGACCGCAGTTGGAGGTGTAGGCGGAGTTGAAGATCTTGGCTGCTTCCTTGCCGACGAAGCGGGCGATCCGCTCTTCCAGCGCCACGTGATAGCTGAAGGTGCCATCGATAAAGCGCACCGCCCCGGGGCCGACCCCGCAGGCGTGGGTGGCGGCGTCGGCGGCGGCGATCAGCTCCGGGTGGTTCGACAGGGACAGATAGGAGTTCGAGTTCATCCGCAGGAAGAGTTGTTCTTGGCCCAACAGGCTGTAACGAGGCCCCCGGCCTTCCGCCGGCGGGTGATAGCCGGTGATGATCCGCTCGGGCGGCTTGGCCCGGCCTTCTTCCTTCAGTCGGTCGATTTCTGTCTGCAGTGCCTGGTCAAGTTGTGTCAGTGCCATGTCTACTCCCTTTCTGCCCAGTTGAGAATCACTTTGCCCGACTGCCCGGAACGCATGACCGCAAAGGCCTCGGCATAGTCGCTGTAATGGAAACGGTGGGTGATGAGCGGACTGATATCGAGGCCGGTCTGGATCATCGAGGTCATTTTGTACCAGGTCTCGTACATTTCCCGCCCGTAGATGCCCTTGATGGTCAGCCCGCTGAACACCACCTTGTTCCAGTCGATGGCGGTGGCGCCGGGCATGATGCCGAGCATTGCGATCTTGCCGCCGTGGCACATGTTGGCGAGGATCGCATGCAGCGCCGCGGGCGTGCCGGACATCTCCATGGCGACATCGAAGCCCTCCTTCATGCCCAATTCCTTTTGGATATCGGGGAGCTTTTCCCGGCTGACGTCGACGATCCGGGTGGCGCCGAGCCGCTTGGCCAGCTGCAGCCGGTAATCATTGACATCGGTGACCACCACATGCCGCGCTCCGGCGTGCCGGGCGATGGCCGCGGCCATGCAGCCGATGGGGCCGGCCCCGGTGATGAGGACGTCTTCGCCCAGGATATCGAAGGAGAGCGCGGTATGGACCGCATTGCCCAGGGGATCGAAGCAGGCCAGGGTGTCGAGGGGAATCGAGGCGTCGCAGTACCAGACGTTGGTGACCGGAATCGCCAGGTACTCGGCGAAGGCCCCCTGGCGATTGACGCCCACGCCGCTGGTATTCGAGCAGAGATGGCGACGGCCAGCCAGACAGTTGCGGCAGTGGCCGCAGACCAGATGGCCTTCGCCGGACACCAGATCGCCTTTTTTGAAATCGTGGACATTGTCGCCCACTTGGTCGATCACCCCGACGAACTCATGGCCAATCGGCATCGGCACCGGAATGGTCTGCTTCGCCCAGGCGTCCCAGTTGAAGATATGGACATCGGTGCCGCAGATGGCGGTGCGGAGAATCTTGATCACCACCTCGTTTTTGCCCGGCGCAGGAATCGGTACTTCCTCCAGCCAGAGTCCTTCCTCTTTTCTTGCCTTGACCAACGCCTTCATCGTCTCCATCGGCTCGTTCTCCCGGGCTTGCATGAACAGTAGAGTGTTTTGACTTCTCTCGGCATGAGACGTGGTTAGCTCACCGCCGACCAGCCAGCGTCGGCCGGTTGACCGACCGTCTGTTGCCCAAAGTGTATCATAATAGAAATTGTATACAATAAAGAAGTGAGAGACTGTATACAATTAAGGAAAGGCGGGCGATCCCTCTCGGCGGGCACGCTTAGGATTCGGTGGCGCTAAAGGTCTGCGTCGCGATGTTCCCGGTTCCGGGCAGCGTGCCGGCCTGAATTTCAATGGGATGTCGGCCTTTTGCGGTTATCTCCCCCGCCGAAATTCTTCCTCCGTCACGCAATCGATGCACCGGGTTGTCCAGGGAATGACTTCCAGCCGCTTAAGGGAGATTGTGCTGCCGCATGACTCGCAGGTATCGTGCAGTCCTTCCCGCAGGCGGTAAAGGGCGTTTTCAATGGCCGAAATCATCCCTCCCGCCTGATCGTCCATTGTCTCCAGACTAAAGGCCATCTGCTCGTTTGCAGCCCGCTCCTCCAGTTCGATTGCGTATTGGCTGAGGTTTTCCTTGGATTCTTCGAGTCCTCGGCGCTTATTGATATGCTCGACGAGTAACTGTTTCAGTACGGCTTCGAAATGTTCTTTTTGTTCCTTGTTCATGAGGTATCTCCAGCATAAGGCTTGCTCGCTCCTGAGGCGCCAAAAAACAGCATGAGTTGTATAGGCGCCTCGCTTGCGATTTCCGAAATACTGTTGATATAATAAGCATGAGGCAGCGATTAGTACCTGAGGAATTCAGAAAGAATTTCGTGAAAAGATCGGGCCGAAAGGGCATTTCCAAGGCTCTGTCGCTGCAGAACCTTCACCGGCGAGTGGTGCAACCGACCGGCCCCCTTTACATCTGAAACAGCCAGCGAAAAAGGCAGACGCCGATCATCCCGGCCGCCATGGTCAGCAGAAGATTTCTGGTACGCCAAAATATGAGGAGGCAGGCGCCGAGGCCGATTATCCCTTCGACTCCGGCATGCAGGGCTCCCGGCACGGTCAGCGACAGGAGGATCGTGCCCGGCAGGCAGTCGAGAAAGCGCCGGGCAGGACCAATCCTGGGGAGCCTGTCGGCCAGTAGCAGGCCACCCAGGCGAAGGGCGTATGTTATTCCGGCAGTAAGCAGTATCGCCTGGACGGCGCCGTCCTGGAACAGCTCTTTCATCGTTCCACCTCCTCGCAGGTTTCGGCCAGCCTGTCGGTAGCAGTCCCTGGCTCCGTTGGGAATTTAGTCGTCTTGATAACCTCTATAACAACCGCGGTCAACGCACCGCCGATGCCGCCCAGGGCGATATAGAGCTTGCCGGGCAGGAGCTGTTCGCCGGCGACGGCAAGTCCCGCCGCCACCAGCCAGGGCAAAAGATCGTCCCGGTCCCGCCAGAGACTCATGGACAGCGCGGCGAAGACCGCGACAAAGGCAAAGTCGAGGCCGAAGCGCGCGGGTTCCACGATCCGGCCGCCGAGCAGATTGCCGCAAATGGTGGCAGCGGTCCAGGCGGTCAGCAACAGGAGTCCGCCGCCGACCAGAAAGGCCGGACAGGTTCCGCCGCTTCTGTGGGCGGCTATGGTCACCGCCCAGTTTTCGTCGGCCACCAGATGCATGCCGAGCACCTTCTGCCAGAGCGGCCGGCCATCGAAAACCGGCTGCAGCGAGGCGCCGATCAGGAGGTAGCGCATGTTGACCACCAGCACGGCCAGGCCCATTTCCAATACCGGCAGCGGGGCCTGCCACATCTCGATCATCACCAGCTGGGCCGACCCGGCGAACATCAGCAGATCCATGGCCAGCATCTCGGCCCAGCTCACCCCCTGATTGCCGCTCAGCACCCCGAATACCCCGCCGTAGGCCATGGCGCTGACCGCAAGAGGAATATTGGCCTGCATCCCTTTGATCCATTCTTTCATGACAATTGTCTCCTTTTTCGATGACATTTTCTGTGTATAATGTCATAATCGAAAAAAATTGTTCCAGTCAAATGGTATATTGTTATGATGACAATTTTGCTCGACCATATTTCGCTGGCCTCCGGGCGGAAGTACCGGCAGATCAGCGAAGGGATTCAGACAGCCATCGCCGCCGGCCGCCTGCAGCCGGGCGACCGGCTGCCGCCTCAGCGAGAACTGGCCGACGCTCTGGGTGTCACCCTGGGGACGGTAAGCAGGGCGTACCGGGAAATGGACGACCTGGGGCTCACGAAAGGGGAGATCGGTCGCGGCACCTTTGTCGCCCGGCGGGAGGAGGATGAATTCACCCTCCATACGCTCCACAACAGGCCGGATCGGGACACCACCGATTGTATCCGTTTCGACCTGAACTTTCCGGTGCCGGAAGGGACGCCCGATCTCGCGGCCATGCTGGCCGACCTGTCGCACCGGCAGGCGCTGGACGAGATGCTCCGTTACCAGCCGACAGCGGGGCTCATGAGGCATCGCCGGGCCGCCTGCCGCTGGCTCGAACGGCTGAATATGCCGGCCGTACCCGAGAATCTTGCCATCACCACCGGCGCTCAGCATGCCCTCTTTGCGGCGCTCGCCAGTCAGCTGGCGCCGGGCGACGCCCTGGCGGTGGATGGCTATACCTACCCGGGGCTTATCAATCTCGCCGGCGTCCTGCACCTTCGCCTGGTGCCGGTCGAAGGCGACAGTGAAGGGATGCGGCCGGACGCTCTCGCCAAGGCTGCCGCCCGGCACCGCCTGAAGGGGGTATACCTGATTCCGACCCTGCACAACCCGACAACCATCACAATGAGTCGGGAAAGGCGACAGGAACTGGCGGAGGTTATCCGCCGGCTCGATCTCTCGCTCATCGAGGACGATGTCTACGGTGGTATGGAGCAGGAAGCGCAGACGCCGATCGCCGCCGCCGTCCCGGAGCGGAGCCTGTATCTTACCAACCTGTCCAAGACTCTCGCGCCGGGCCTGCGCCTGGGCTTTCTCGTCGTGCCGGAGGGGTTGCGCGCGGCGGTGGAACGGGTCATGGCCGCCTCCATCTGGATGAATCCGCCGCTGATGGCCGAGATCGGTGCGAGATGGATCGACGACGGCACCGCCGATCGGGTCATCGTTTGCAAGCGCCGGGCCGTGGAGCGACGGATGGCGATCGTGGCCGGCAAGCTGGCCGGACACGAACTGCACTATCGCCCCGGCAGCCTGCAGGGCTGGCTAAGGCTCCCGCCGCCCTGGACCGGCGAAACCTTTGCCCGCCAGGCCGCAGCTCAGGGCGTCCAGGTTATTCCCTCCAGCAACTTCAGCACATTCGGCTCCTTCAGTGCCAATGGCCAGCAGCCGGTCGAAGCGGTGCGGATCTGCATCGGCCCGCCGAAAAACGAGGCCGAAACCTCGCGCGGCGCGGAAATCCTCGCCGCAATCCTGGCAAAATCGCCAGGCCGTCGCGAGCCGTTCATGTAAAACGAGGACTGAGACGAAAGGACTGAGGACTGAGAGACAGAAGCGACAAAAACAAGCGCGAAATCTCCCTCAGTCCTCATAGCTCAGTCCTCAGCACTTATTTAGAAAGCCATGGACAGGGTTACGCCGCCATAGATGAAGTCCGAATCGCCGCTCAGGCTGGTTGCTTCGATATACTCCTCCGCCTTGTCGGTAAGCGGGAAGGAGTAGGCGATAAGCGGTTTGACCGCAAAATAGTCGCCGAAGGGGACGGTCATGCCGACCGAGACCAGGCCGTTATGGAATTGCTGGTATTTTTCGCTGGGATTTCCCGCCTCGGTGAACCCGTCGTCATCGGAATAGTAATAGCCGGCCGAGGCGGCACCATCGACGGTGATCTTGCCGACGACCGGCTGGGAATGCGACACGCCGACATTCACGTACCACGACGGCAGGTGAGCGATCTCTCTGTATACTGTTATGGTCGGGTTGAGAATGGTATTGAGGGTGACCGAACCGAATACTTCCTGGGAGTCGGTCAGGCCGTCCAGGCCATAATAGATGTAGCCGCCGGTGAGCTTAGCCATGCTTATGGTATGGGCATAGGAAAGGGTAAGGTCGGTCTCATTGTATTTCGCCCCGTCGTAAGCCTCGTTGTCGGTATCCAGATTGCCCCAGACATTGAAGCTTACCCCCTGATAACCGATGGTCATGGAGGGCTGAAGGACAATGCTGTCCTTGCTTAATTCCAGGCCGCGCCAGATATACTGGCTGAAGGCTCCCAGATCGACCCCGGCG
>MGTI01000176.1:8775-12019 GCA_001799365.1 Desulfobacterales bacterium GWB2_56_26
TCTGTAGTGAATTAACGATTTTCCTTTGCGGGCCAAAGCGCCGAACCGCCGACAGCTGCTATGCCCGGCATCCAGCCGGGTGTTTTCGATTGTTCCGCTCAACGAAGCGATAAATCGATACGTTCTGGTTAAGAGCAATTTGTGGGCCAGAGTGAGCAGAGTTGATTGTTTGCAGTTAATTCCATGTGATACGAGGATTTAAGACGACTTGTTCTGGTTTGAAATTTGTGGTAAGACGACAAAAAAGTCGCGACAGATAAAAAAACATTAACAAATATGTATTAAGCCGAGAGCATGAGCTCCGTGTTTGCTGCGAAAGCTTTTTGTGACGAAATTACCTTTTTTCTTCTTTCGTTCTCAGAAATCCGGGAAATGAGCTTCTCTTTTCGGCGGCGGATCCCTTAAAATAGATCATCCGTATCAGTGTGGTCGGATCTGCACTGCCACGGGAGATCCGGACCGGGCTTCGAGATGAATTGGCGAGTCGGTTGTGGAGTGACGCGATGGTACGGGAGGGATGTCCACTTATGGAGAGGGAAGGAATCGATACAAAACAGCAACAGAGGATGTGAAGATGACAAGGTTTTTCATGATTATGGCCGCAGCATGCGTGCTGGCAAGCGGTTGTGCTCCGGCAAATCTCACCTCGGCCAAATGGGATTCCGGGGTGAATGGTGAGGTCAAAACCCGCTGCGAGCGGGTCGATATGCGGGCTAATGCCGAGATGGCCGCACTCTTCTCGAGATACGATGGCTGGAAAATGATTTACATCTCCGAATATACCACGGGAAACAAGCTGGGTACCGATGCGGCGGTGTGCTTTGAACGGGCAAGATGATCGGTAGGATGTTGCCCGCTTCCTCAACTCTCAACGGCCCTTCTCGTAAGGTTCCCGGCATCGTGAGTCTCTATGCCGCTAAGTCTTGGCGTTTCAACGGCAGGTGGAAAGGCTTCGGACAAGGCAAAGGATGTGTTATGGTGAAAGCTGACTGTCGCTCACTATAAAAATTCAACAAGGAGGAAGCCAGATGAGTACAGAAATCGAAGTGAGCTTTCCGGGCAATCTGAAAGTGGAGGCGAAAATAGGCGAATTCATCATACCTACCGATCAGCCGGAGAAGAGCGGCGGAGACGGGTCGGCACCAACTCCTTTCAACCTCTTTGCCGCCTCGATCGTCACTTGTGCCGGCTTTTTTGCGATCAAGTTCTGTCGGACCCGCGATATCGCCACCGACGGCATGAAACTCAAAATGAACTACGATTGGGATAAGGAAACCAAACGGTACGCCAAGATGACCATGCAGCTGACCTTGCCGGACAATTTCCCCGCCAAGTACCAAACGCCCCTTCTTCGTGCCCTGGACCAGTGTCTGGTCATGGAACATATTCACAATCCGCCGGAGTTTGAAACCAGTATCGTTTCATCTTAGGGTCTGTCCACAAGTTGCATGAACATCCATGTAATTTGTGGACCGGCCCTTAACTCCTGTCCCACATCGTCTGCAGCATTAGAAAAGTCTCAGCCCTTCGACCCGAGCCGCAGACCGCCGTGAATGAAGTAGGTCTCACCGGCCAGCGCTTCGTTCCGGTAGATATCGCAAACAAGGGTGGCGACCTCTTCCGGCTCGATGAGTCGGCCGATCGGCACGTCGGCGAGGATCTTGTCCAAGGCCTTCTGGTTCATGTTTTTCACCATGGCCGTCCCAACATAGCCGGGAGCGACGGCCACACAGCGAATTTTGTCGGCCAGGCCGCGGCGGAAAAATTCGGCGGTGATGACTTTGGGCATAACGCTCATGGCCGCCTTGGTCGAGGAATAGTTGATCTGTCCGGCTGTCCCCAGCGAACCGGTGGATGATACGAGACAGATCAGGCCTTTGCAGTTGTTGTTGATCATTTGCTCGGCGCACTCGCGCACCGTCAGAAAGACTCCGGTGAGATTGATGTCGAGGACTTTCTGGAAATCCATGAGGGGCATCTTCTTGGTCACCTTGCCGGTTTCCTTGTCGGGCGAGACCATCATGCCGTCCTTGATGATCCCGGCAAACGGGGCGACGAGATTGATCGCCCCCATCTTTTCCATGACATAAGCGGCGAGCGCCGCATTGTCTTCCTCTTTGGTGACGTTGCAGACAAAGGTTTCAACGTCCCGGCCCAGTTGCTGCTTGGCGGCTGCCAGGGCACTTTCATCGATATCGGCGATTACTACCTTGCCGCCTGATTCCAGCCACTTCTGGGCAAGGGTCATGCCGATTCCGCCGCTTCCCCCGGTAATGACTGCAACCGATCCTTTAATATCCAGCATCTTCTTGTCTCTCCTGAAAGGTTTTATATGAACATCGCTGAACGGCCACGCAGAGCCTTGACCCTGATTATACTCTTGTTTTCTGCTTTTCGTCAGGTTTTTGGCTCGGACGGCTTTTTCTTCTCAGGCGGCTGTTTGCCGTGCGGCTGCTCGGGCTTTTTTTCGGGAGGTTGATCGGATGCCGGAGCTTTCTTGGTCTCGGTCGTGGCCATGGCAGTTTGTTCCGTCTCCTTGCACGGCGGCAGCTCCTTTTCTTCGGTCTGAGGTTTTTCTGCGCTTGGCTTTCTCTCGGCAGCAGCCTCTTGCTTTATCTCGGAAGTTGCTTTTTGTGCGGACGGTTCCTTCGGTCCTGCGGCGGGTTGTTCCCTGGGCTTTCCTTTTCCTGTTTCCCTTTTTTCACCGGTGGAGGTGAGACGTTCCATGGTGGCAAGATTCTTGTCGACCAGATCGGTCATCCCCGTCAGATTTTTTGTCCAGAGACCGGCCCAGAACAGATAGGCATCCTTGCCTTCTCCGGGGATCCACGGACTTTGCTCGAATGTCGTTCTTAAGAATTTTTCGCCTTGCTGCTGCACGGCGGAGATCATTGCCAGGCTGTTCTGTAGGGCGGTCCGCTGAAACCGTATCGTCTGGCGGAGCAGATTGAGATTGTCCATCGATGTCCCCCTTTTTAGGTACTGTTATTTGGTGTTCATCATTTTTTCCGCGTACTTGTAGCCTTCGTCAATCAGTTTCTGATAATGATTTCTCGATTCCCTGACAAAGGCCATGGAATTCTTGAGAGGCCTTCTGGCTTCATCGGTGATCCACGGAAACTGCTTGAGAAAAGCGTTCATCATGCTTTCCGAGTTGTCCTGCATGGCATTGATGGCGCTGCAGGTATTGTTGAACATCATTCTTCTGAATCCGATCATTTGTTGAGTAACCTTTTGCATTTCC
>MGTI01000177.1:91-6623 GCA_001799365.1 Desulfobacterales bacterium GWB2_56_26
GCGAAAGGACTGAGGACTGAGTGGGGGCCGTACGCTCAGTCCTCATTGCTCAGTCCTCAGTCCTGCACTTTTATCTGGCGCGGAAAGGGATCTGGCAGTAGGAGATGCCGTTCTTCGGCTGGATGCCGTTCTTGGCCAGGAACAAGGTCAGGGAATTCATCGAGATGGTGATATTTGGGGTTGGCCCGAGGAACATATGGTCGAGGCAGAAGGGTGAATCGTTTTCGGGCATGAGTTCGAACTGGATATAGGGTACCAGCATCGAGGTCCCCTCGCGAAACAGCACCGGGGCTGCCAGGTAGTCGGTGACCACCGGCGAAACGATGCGCCACTCCTCTTCTTCCCGGAAGGACGGATGCTTGAGGATGGCGGCGATGCGCAGCAGATCGCTCTCGATCATCTGGAAGATGGCGAGATAGGAGTTTTCGTTGCTCCGGCCGTCGCCGTCCAGGCCATGAGCCTCGGCGAGGGACTCGACTGCATCGACGACCCGGCGGATCAGCTGCTCCTGTTGCTTGCAATCGTAGATGCAGCGTCCGATCTGAAAGGATTGATGTCCGGCGCAACGGAGGATGTAGTCCGGGCTGAACCCGAGGCTTACCCCCTTGCCGAGCCTGCTGTACCCCCGCCATTGACTAAGCAGGTTGCCGTTGGCGCGGAACGAGGAGGCAAACAGCATATGGCCGTTGGTGATCCGGTAGGTAAACCAATCGAGAAATTGGTCGAAAAGGTGGTGTCTGCCATGGCCCGCGCCGAGGCGGCGGCTGATCTCGGTCCGAAGGAGGTCGGCGGCATGCTTCAGCTCGGACGAGTCGTTCATGTATCTGATATCGCTAGCCCACAGCGCCCGGATGCCGACGATGCCGAGCAGGCCGGAGAAACTGGTGTAGTGATACAGTCGTTCCTGCGGAGTTTCCGCGTAGAGGGCGGCGGTAATGTCGCTTATCATCGGTTCGGTGCCGGTGGCTGAGTTATCAAGATATCTTGATTATTCCGTTTTTGACTCGAAAATACAAGGCATCATTGCCCGCTCCCCTGAAAAGAAAAGGCGTGCGGTTTGTGGCCGCACGCCTAGCCTTTTTACACTTTCCTGAGAAAATAGAGCTGCTACATATTCCGGCGATACTGCCCGCCTACCGCGTAGAGGGCGTTTGAGATCTGGCCAAGGCTGCAGCATTTGACAGTATCGAGCATCTCGGCGAAGATATTGCCGCCTTGAAGAGCCACTTCTTTCAAACGTTCGAGCGCCGCCGGGCTCTCGTTCTTATGCCGCTCGTGGAAGGCCGCCAGTCGGTTGATCTGTTCGTTCTTCTCCTCGTCCGTCGATCTTGCCAGTTCGAGCGTGGCATTCAAGGCGTCGAAATCGGCCTCGGGATTGCGGAAGGTGTTGACGCCGATGATCGGCAGCTCGCCGGAATGCTTCAGCCGCTCGTAGTACATCGATTCTTCCTGGATCTTGCTGCGCTGATAGCCGGTTTCCATGGCTCCGAGCACGCCGCCGCGCTCGGTCAGCCGGTCGAATTCGACGAGCACCGCCTCCTCGACCAGATCCGTTAGCTCCTCGACGATGAAGCTACCCTGGTTCGGGTTCTCATTCTTCGCGAGGCCCCATTCGCGGTTGATAATCAACTGAATGGCCAGCGCCCGGCGCACCGATTCGGACGACGGGGTGGTGATCGCCTCGTCGTAGGCATTGGTGTGCAGGCTGTTGCAGTTGTCGTAGATGGCACAGAGGGCCTGGAGGGTGGTCCGGGCGTCGTTGAACTGGATCTCCTGGCTGTGCAGCGACCGCCCCGAGGTTTGGATATGGTACTTGAGCCGCTGTGAGGTGCTTTTCGCCCCGTATTTCTCCTTCATGGCGACCGCCCAGATGCGCCGGGCCACCCGGCCGATGACGGTATATTCCGGGTCCATGCCGTTTGAGAAGAAGAACGACAGGTTCGGCGCGATGTCGTCGATATCCATGCCGCGGGCCAGATAATATTCGACGTAGGTGAAGCCGTTCGAGAGGGTCAGGGCCAACTGGGTGATCGGATTGGCGCCGGCCTCGGCGATATGGTAGCCGGAGACGGAGACCGAGTAGAAGTTCTTCACCTTCCTGTCGATGAAGTACTCCTGGATATCGCCCATCATCTTCAGCGCAAACTCGATGGAGAAGATGCAGGTGTTCTGGCCCTGGTCCTCCTTGAGGATATCCGCCTGGACGGTGCCCCGCACGTTGGCCAGCACCGCGGCTTTGATCTCCTCATACTCGCCGTTTTCCGGTGCCCGGTTGTTCTCGGCGACATATTTCTCCACCTGCTGGTCGATGGCGGTGTTCATGAACATCGCAAGTATTATCGGCGCCGGGCCGTTGATGGTCATCGACACCGAGGTGGTTGGCGAGCAGAGATCGAAACCGCTGTAGAGGAGCTTGACGTCGTCCAGTGTGCAGATGCTGACACCCGAGGTGCCGATCTTGCCGTAGATGTCCGGCCGGACCGCCGGGTCCCAGCCGTAGAGGGTCACCGAATCGAAGGCGGTGGAGAGTCTCTTTGCATCGTGATGCTCGGAGAGCAGCTTAAATCGGCGGTTGGTCTGGGCGGGCCCGCCTTCGCCGGCAAACATCCGGGTCGGGTCCTCGCCGGTACGCTTCATCGGGAAGACCCCGCCGGTATAGGGGAAGTAACCCGGCAGGTTTTCCTTACGTAGCCAGGTGTAGACATCGGCGGGATCGGTGAATTTCGGCAGGGCAATCTTGCGGATCTTCGAGTGGGAGAGAGACTCGGAGTAGAGCGGCACGCAGATTTCACGGCTGCGCACGGTGTAGACCAGCTCATCTCCCGCATAGTCGGCACGGGTCTTGTCCCAGCCCTTGAGCAGCTCGATGGAATCGGGTGCCACGGCGTCCGCCAGGGTTTCCGCCTTAGTCTTCAGGAGTTTCAGTGCCTTACCGAATTCATCGTGACTTTCTCCTTCGATCAGTTTCACCGCTTCGGTCAGGTGGTGATGCTGGCGAATAGCCTTGGCCTCTTTTTGGGTCTTCTTATGGTAGGCGCGGACGGTCTGGGAGATCTCGGCGAGATAGCGCAGTCGCTCGGAAGGAATGACAATGGCCTTCGATGACGAGGTCTTGCCGGCCGGTTTCGGCAGCGAGGGGTGCAGCGCCAGCTCGCACTTTCTGCCCAATTCCTCGATAATACCGTGATAGAGGGCGGTGATGCCGTCGTCGTTGAACTTGGAGGCGATGGTGCCGTAGACCGGGAACTCCTGCGGGGATTTGTTCCACTCTTTGCGGTTGCGCTGGACCTGCTTGCGGATATCGCGGATCGCGTCGTCACTGCCCTTCTTCTCGAACTTGTTGACGACGATGATGTCGGCGTAGTCGAGCATATCGATCTTTTCCAGCTGCGAGGGCGCGCCGTATTCGCTGGTCATGACGTAGATCGAAATATCGGCGATCTCGGTAATCTTCGAGTCGCCCTGGCCGATGCCGGCAGTCTCGGCGATGATCAGATCAAAGCCCGCCGCCTTGGCAACAAGGATCGCCTCCGGCAATGCTTCGGAGATTTCGCTGGCCGAGTCGCGGGTGGCAAGACTGCGCATATAGACCCGGTCGGAGTTGCCGAGCGAATTCATGCGGATACGGTCGCCGAGCAGAGCCCCGCCGGTCTTTTTTCGTGACGGGTCGCAGCAGATGACGGCGATGTGGATATCTTTCAGGTCATGAAGGAACCGGACGATCACCTCGTCAGTGAGCGAGGATTTGCCGGCCCCGCCGGTGCCGGTGATGCCGATGACCGGCGGATTGTTTTTCTGGGCGAGCGGGACAAGCAGCTCTCTCAGCCGGTTGAAATCGCCGTTGCCGGCGGCTTTGGCCTGCTGCAGGGCGGTAATGAAGCCGCCGATGGTCTTGGGATTGTCCCAGGCGAGTTGCTCCGGCCGGAGGTCGTGGCAGGGAATCGTCGGGAAGTCGAGAAGCTCGATCATATGGTTGATCATGCCCTGCAGTCCCATCGCGGCCCCATCCTCCGGCGAGTAGATCTTCGCCACCCCGTATCCTTCCAGTTCTTTGATCTCGTCGGCGACGATGACTCCGCCGCCGCCGCCGAAGACCTTAATGTGGGAGGCGTTTTTCTCCTTCAACAGGTCGATCATATACTTGAAGGATTCCATATGCCCGCCCTGGTAGCTGGACATGGCGATGCCCTGGGCGTCTTCCGAGATGGCGGTGTCGACCAGTTCCTGGACCGAGCGGTTGTGAGCCAGATGGATGACCTCGACGCCGGAATCCTGCAGGATCCGGCGCATGATATTGGTCGAGGCGTCATGGCCGTCGAAAAGTGAAGTGGCGGTGATAACCCGCACCGCGTTTTTGGGCCGGTAGATTTGAACGTCCGCTTGCATATTGTCTCCTTCTCGCCCGAGCTGGTCGGGGTTGACGCTTATTAGTACCTTAGAAATTCCTTTCTTGTTTTTTAAGAAGGAATTTCGTGAAGGTACTTATACCCCCTTGAGGGGTGCTGGCCGTAAATAAGGCAAACGGAAAATGAGGGGAAGCCGGGAGTTTTGCGCGAGGCGCCGCTTACTCCTTCTTTTCCTTCAAGAAACTCATGATAAAATCCGTCTGCTGCTCAATGTACTGATCGATCGTAAAAAATTTCCCGAAATACCAGCGCCGGAATGCCCAGGTGTGACCCAGCACCGAAATGTTATGGCCGATGAGGTTGATCGTATGATCTTCCAGTTTCGGCAGTTTGCCCAGTTCGCGCAGCTCCCGCATGGCCTCGATGAAGAGGTTGGTGATGCGCAGTTCCGCCTCCAGCACCTTGTCCTGCCATTTTTTCGGCAGGAAATGGGTGACCTGGTACATGAGCAGCACGTGGTCGCTCATCCGGTTGCAGACCAGAAAGTATTCGCGGATCACCTCGGCCAGCGCCGCCTTGCCGACGGTCGGCCGGGCCAGGGCTTCTTTCACCCCCTGCTCGACCTCCGAGTGGATGGCGATACAGACCAGATAGAGCACGTCGTCCTTGGTCGACACATATTCGTAGAGGGAACCGATGGAGAGCCCCGTTTCGCGGGCCAAAGCACGGGTGGTGGTTTTGTGGTAGCCGTGATTGATGAACAGCTTCACCGCCCCGTCGACGATCTGCCGGCGCCGCTCCTTGACCAGTTCCTGATTCTTTATGTGTGTTGCGACCTCGCGTGCATCGTTTTTGGTATCCATCGATTTTGCTCCCGGCAATGTCTTTTCGTTCGTTTTTCGGCTGTTACAGACGCTTATTGTGCAGAACGTATACAAAAAATGCGGAGAACAAAAGTAAAATCTGTACCACAGCTGGCACCGTACAACATGATCGGCCCTGTCTGCCCAACAATTTGTAACTGTAGAAAACTACAGAGACATTGCCGTGTTTACCTTGCTTACAGGGCCTTGAGCTTTTCGGTCAGGACCGGCACGAACTGCTTCAGATCCGCCACCACCAGGACGTCGGCGACCTCGCCGATGGGCGCATCGCGGTCGGTGTTGATCGCGACGATGAATTCCGATTTCTTCATCCCGGCCAGATGCTGGATGGCGCCGGAAATCCCGCAGGCCACGTAGAGTTTTGGGGCGACGCTCTGGCCGGTGGTGCCGACCTGGCGGTTATGCTCCACCCATTCCGCGTCGACTACCGGCCGGCTGGCACCGTATTCACCTTTGAGGGCCGCGGCGAGACCGGCGATCATCGCCACATTCTCGGGTTTGCCGATGCCCCGGCCGGCACTGACGATGACCGAGGCCTTGGTCAGATCGACTCCGCCCCCCACCGCCGCTTCATAGCCGGTAAAGCTGATTCGGGGGGCGGCCTCGACATTGATGTCGATAACCGTCGGCTCACCGCCGGTTTCGCTCGCCTGGAAAGCGCCCACCTGCAGGGTGAGAACCGTTTTTGCGGATAAGCTTTTCACCTGACGTCGCAGTTTGGAGTTGCAGGCCGGGACGACGAAGCTGTTGCCTTCCACCGCCACGACTTCGGAAATCTGGCAGGTCTTCAGCGCGAACGCCAGGCGCGGCGCAAGATCCCATCCGTAGGAGGAGTGGGAGAAGACGATCAGATCGGGCTGTTCCTTTTCGACCGCCTGGAGCAGCAGCGCCTTGTGGCCGTCCGGATTGTAGTCCCGATGCTTGTCGACATCGGCCAGATAGAGCCTGCCGGAAAACTTCGGCAAATTGTCCTTCTTGCCTACCAGGAAAACGCCGGTTTCCGCTGTAAGGCTTTCGGCAAAGCCGAGCAACTCATTGACACTTCCGAGGAGTTTGCCCTCGCGGTATTCGGCTACGAGCAGTACTTTCATGATACTTCCTCCTCTTATGCCAGGACGGCTGTTTTTTCTTTCAGGATACCGATCAGCCGGTCGGCGAGACTCGCGACCTCACCTTCCAGGATCAGGCCACCGCTCTTCTTCTCGGGGAAGTAGAGCCGTTCGGTCTCCTGGAAGATGACCGTCTTCTGCAGCTGTTCGACCGGCAAACTGATCAGTTCCTTCTTTTTGGCCTTCATAATGT
>MGTI01000178.1 GCA_001799365.1 Desulfobacterales bacterium GWB2_56_26
AACAAACGGTAAAAATTCAGTCATCATCCATCTGGATACGCATATGCACCGCCTTGGGTTACTGGATGATGAAGTCGCGATTTTAAGTAAAAACTATGCACAACTGGCTTCGCATCTTGAAGTGGAATTCTACATGAGCCATTTCTATGATATCAAAGGAAACGATTTTACGAACTGTAATCGACAGATCAGCATTTTGCAGGATTATCTTCAAAAATTACCCCGAGCTCCCATTACTTTTGCCTGCACAGATAGCGTTATTCTTTTAGACAATCACAAAGTGAACTTCAACATGATCCGACCGGGAATTGGATTGGTTGGCGGAGCGCCTAATGCGGGACATCCCATATCCCCCGAGGCTAAGCCTACGCTGGAAATTTATGCAAAGTTATCACAGATTAAGAAGATTGCCAAAGGACAGACGGTGGGCTACGGAGGGGCTTATACCACCCGGAGAGATACGATGATGGCATTAGTCCATATCGGCTATAAGGATGGGTATTTGAGAACGCTCAGCGAACTCGACAATTTCCCCAAAGGAGTCTACATGGTGATCAAAGGTTACCGTACTCCGGTGATAGGAAAAATTTCTCTAGATGCCACTACTATTGATGTCACCGATGTCCCAGAGGAAGTATTGAGAAAAGCTAAGTATGTCGAGGTTGTCGGCCCAAATGTCGATATTAAGGTTTTAGCCGATATATCCGGTTGCTATGAGGTCATGGTGGCTTTAGGCAGAGAGAATAAAAAAATTGCCGATTATACTCTGCACGAGTTTAATCAGCAATTTGATCATTTTTAAATCAGCCACCTCGGAGGAAAATAGGATGAGGCAACTTACTGCAATCTTACTGGTGGTTATCAGCATCTTTTCAGGTCTCGCGGTTGCACAGAGCATTACCCCTGAGCCCATTCTCCCCGATACGCTCCGCTGGGGAAGTCCGCCAAACTTACCGGGGCTGCAAGCGGCATGGGTAGTCGGGGCTGAGCAAAAGCCGGGGCACTACATTCTTCGAGTCAAGCTTTCATCAGGAACAAGAATTCCTCCGCACACCCATCCGGACGAGCGCATTACTACCGTGCTGGCGGGCACAGTCTACGTCGGTTTCGGCGAGAACTTCGATGATGCTGAAGTCATTGCCATTCCAGCCGGTGCCGTGTACATTGCCCCAGCCAACGTTCCCCATTACGTCTGGGCCAAACAGGGGGAGGTGATGTATCAGGAGGCCGGGATGGGACCCACCGGTACATCTTTCACCGAACGATAGGGAGCCGCCAGGTTCGAAAGCGCCGATCAATATGCCGCGTCTCCAAATGAGGCCAGTGTCCTGTCAAGCCTCGAATGTCGCATCTTGCTCGGAGTCTCCGCTGCGCTCCGCTTACCTGCTCTTTTGGCTTCCTGACTTCGTTACTTCTTCGGTTACATAGCGCTGCTATGGCCCTCAGTCGTGCCTCGCAGGAAACCAAAATTGCGGCACAATCTTGCAACATCTGAGGCTTGCCATGACACTAAGAGTTTTGAATTACGCGAAAGAACTGATCATCTATTGGCAGATCTCTGGAATCCCCCATGATGGGTTCGAGTAGCTTCGAATACACCTCATCGTTGTCCATTTCGGCATCGATTCTTTCGTAGTCAGCAAGCGAAGGATATCGCGTCTGAATCGTTGCCCAGCCTCTCTGTCCTGCCAGGTTGTACATGAGCTCCACAGAAACCTCAGGATGTTTTTTTTCCAGATAGACCTTAGCCTCAACAAGCGCCTCGAAAAATGTCGTGTAATCCTTGTTATATGGGACTTCCCGCTGATGTATGATCATTTTACCCTCCAAATGCTATTTCTTTTTTTAATAGCGGTAGCATGCAGAAGCCTGTTCTGTTATTCATACTTTAACTATCCAGGAACAATAACCACAATGTGGTGTGTTGAAAGCTAAGAGATGGATAGGCTTTGTCAACAAAATGAAAAAAATATTTAACAATGCAACACTTGTTGTACTTGTCATCACTCTATTTTCCGGGTGTGACAGCAGGGATCGGGGTCAGGCTGGAGGTACCGGATCAAAGGTCATCGAACCGGCAACGATCATCTCAAGGGAGGATGCCAAGGCGCTGACTGGTGTCGGTTTCAACCAAAGATAAGGAAAAGTTGAAAGCTGCGGGAATGAAGGCGGTCGATAACCTGGGGAGGTATACCCAGAAGAAGTAATATTGCCGCAAATAGCAAGGAATTGGTGTCAGGTTTTGTAAGCACATGACAGAAAAAACAGATGCAATCACGGTACTGATCGCTCCCTGCGGAATGAACTGTCGTCTCTGCCAGAGACATAAGAGAGATGAAAAAGCGTGTTCCGGTTGCAGAGGTGAGGACAGTTTCAAAATGAAATCCTGCATCACATGCCGGATTAAGACTTGTGAAAAGATAGTCGAGGGCAATGCCAAGTACTGCTTTAGTTGTGAAAATTTTCCTTGTCCCCGGCTGAAAAACTTGGATAAACGCTATAGATCCAAATATGGCATGAGCATGATTGACAATCTCAAGGCCATAAAATCATTTGGAATAATACATTTCGTTAGGGCAGAAAAGCAGAAATGGACCTGTCCCGAGTGCAGCGAAATGCTTTGCGTTCATAATCCGCAATGCCTTTCATGTGGATACAAATGGCTTGAAAAGCTTCGGATGCACCCGCCCGGCGATCCTCTTTTATGAGATGCCGAGCATCAAGGCACAGAATCCGACGACCACCACGAGGGCCGACCACTCCCTTGCCGTGACGGGCCGGCAGGGGATGGTTCGCTCCGCCCCGTAGCAGCGGGCTTCCATCGCCGATGCCAGCCGGTCGGCGGTGACGCATGTCCGGCGCAGGAGGGGCATTGCCAGCGCGGTGGTGCGGCGCAGCGGGTTTCTGCAGTTTTCGATCGATCGGGCGCGCAGGGCCTCTTGCTGTTCCGCCGACTGGGACAGAATGACCGGGATGAAGCGCACCAGGAGACCGATCATGGTCGCCGCCTGGCGATGGGGAATGAAGGGAATCGGTCGCAGCAGCCATTCGACCGCTGCGCGGATATCCGAGGGCCGGGTGGTGAAAGTCACCAACAGACCCAAGAGGGCGATGACCAGCAGCCGCCCGGCCGCAAGCAGCCCGGCATGAACGCCCTGCCGAGTCGCCGGCAGCCAGGGCAGCTCGAAAATCAGATCGCCCGGCGTCGTTAAGGTGCGCGCGATCAGAACACAGGCGAGCAGGACAAGGTACCACTTCATCCCGAGGATGCAGCGTAAGGGCGAACAGCGGCCGAGAGCGAGCAGGCAGAAAGCGACAAGAAATGCCAGGCCAAGGGCCGGGAGCCCGGCGTACAGACCGGCCAGGCTGACGAACACCAAGGCCGCCAGCTTGACCCTGGCATCGAGCGCGTGCAGGACCGTCCGTCCCGACCGGAAACCAAAGGCTACCGCAGCCATGATTCGACCGTGCCTCCCAACCGGACAGCGGCGGGGATGCGGACCCCATGGGATTCGGCCTCAAGCACCACGCTTTCCGGCGGGCCGTCGGCGACGATCCGGCCTTCCCGCATGATGATCAGCCGCCCGGCATGGGCCAGCACCTTTTCCAGATCGTGGACACAGACGACGATGGTCTTGCCGCTCGCATGCAGGGCGACGAGCTGGGCCAGGATTCGGCGGACCCCGTCATAATCGAGATTGGCAAAGGGTTCGTCGAGCACGATAACCTCCGGCTCCATAGCCAGGACCCCGGCAATCGCCAGGCGGCGTTTTTCCCCTCCGGATAGCAGATGCGGGCTACGGTCCGGCATCGTCGCAAGACCGACCAGCTGCAGCGCGCGCAGGGCGCTTTCCTTGATTCTGTCGGCAGGCCAGTTCAGATTTTCCGGCCCGAAAGCGGCGTCGTCGTACACCGTCTCGCCGACGATCTGACTGTCGGCATCCTGAAACACCATGCCTACCGTGCGCCGGGCGTGCAGCGGGTCCTGCATTACCGACACCCCACAAACCCGAACCGTCCCGGCCAGCGGAGTGAGCAAGCCGTTGCAGTGCTTGAGCAAGGTCGATTTCCCGGCGCCGTTCGCCCCGGCCAGGACCACAAAGGAGCCGCGGGCAATGGTCAGGTCGATCTGGTCGAGGCTGGTTCGCCCGTCGGGGTAGCGATGTTTCAGGCCGACAATTTCGATAATGTCCATCGAGTCGTCCAGGTTATTCCAGCGAGGCGATGGGCTTTTGACTGTGCGCCCCGTGCAGCAACGGCCTGACGCTTTTGACGATGATATAGGCGGCGGCAATCTTCAAGAAGTCGCCAACCACGAAGGGATACATGCCGACGGCCAGCGCCTTGCCGTAACTGAAACCCAGCACCATCTTCAACCAGGGCACGCCGATGGCGTAGACGACCAGGCTGCCGACAATCATCGCAGCAATCTCTGCTGCAGGCCTTCGCCCCGACACCTCCGAAATTTTACCGACCATCCAGGCGCAGGCAAGAAATCCAAAAAGATAGCCGCCCCGGAGCCCGAACAGATGGCCCAGTCCCCCGCCTCCGCCGGCAAATACCGGCAGGCCGCAAGCCCCCGCCAGCAGATAGACGGCAACGGCGGCGCTGCCCCACTTGCTGCCGAGCAGCAGGGCCGCCACCAGGACGAAGAGATTCTGCAGGACGATGGGTACCGGGCCGATGGGAATGGCGAGGTAGCCGCCCACGGCAATGAGTGCCGCCATCAGTGACGCTAAGACGAGCTTGTGGAGATCCGGGGAGTTCTTCATGGTACGCCTCAATAGTTAATTTTTCGACAGAACCGAACTGCTATCATTACGAGTGGAAACAATCGCCGTAAAAAACGGTGCGCCGCGCACCATCCGCCATTTCGAGAATCAGTCCGCCATCTTCGTCGACATCGACGGCCAGCCCCTCATAGGTATCGCGGACGGTGGCGATCGTCACCCGCCGCCCCAGCGTCACGGTCCGGGCCTTCCAGGCTTCGATGACAGCCTGCCGGGAAAATGCCGTCATCCGTTTTTCGAAATAATCGAGAAAAGTGGAGAGCAGCTCGGCTCGATTAACCCGCTTGCCAGTGAGCTGCATGGCCGAGACCGCAGGTTTGTCGGTCACCTCCGGCCGGTTGTTGAGATTGAGGCCGATGCCGATATTGATAAAGGTGATCTGGTCGGCCTCGAATTCCATCTGCGACAGGATGCCGGCAATTTTGCGTTCATCGACCAAGACATCGTTCGGCCATTTGACTTGTGCGGCGATACCGCAACACTGCTCCAGGGCCAAAACCAGATCGAGCGCCACGGCGAAATTGACCAGCGGACCCTCCTTGGGGATCACCGAGGGCCGGAGCACGATGGAAAAATAGAGCCCGCCCTCTTCCGACTGCCAGACCCGCTGCATCCGCCCCCGCCCCTGTGTCTGGCGGTCGGCGATGACCACGGTATAGGGCGGGCAGCCGGCCCGGGCCATTTCCTTGGCGCGGTTCATGGTCGAATCCAGTTCGGGATGGTAATGAATCAGGGGTGCACGCGCCCCGAACAGCCAGGGGAAAGGGGTGTCCGGCATCGTCACCAGGCGGTAGCCCCTGGCCGTGGACTCTATCTCAACCCCGCTCTTCTTCAGCTGGTCGATATGCTTCCAGACCGCTACCCGCGAAACCTGCAATTGCCGGCCGATCTCCTCGCCCGAGAGCGGTTGCAGGGCATCCCGTAGTATTGCCATGATTTTATTTTTCATTATTTTCTTTTTATATTTCGTTCACTTCGCCGTATAGGTTAACCTTGAAACACCTCATGGTTAACCGATTTCCCGCACGATTGCAAGAAGCTTTGCTTTGGGTGCTTTTCATGCATTGGCGCATGGAATGCATCTTTACATTTTGCCTCGGTTTCCCATTCTGATGAAACACTGGCTGTGAACACGGGCGATCACAAGGATCGCCCCTACAGACCGCTCGCGAACTTTCAGTGTTGCCCGACAGACCCCCGGGGGGGGTCTGAAGGAAAATTACATATCCTCCAGCAACTCACGGCATCCCGGGGTCTGCCTGAGCCCGGTCATAAGCCGCTGCACCTGGCGGACCGTTATGCCCAGAATTTTCGCCGTCTGGTTGCTGTCGCCTCCGGTAGAGGCCATGACGAAGGCCACATGCCGGTAGTGGTCCTCCTTCAGGCTGCACAGCGTGCGGACGGAGAGCGGCACGGTCTGCCGGGTTGCTCCGAGATGATGCGGTTCGACCTGTTCGCCGTCGGCAAGGAGCACCCCGTTTTCCACTTCATGGACCAGGGAACGGATATTGCCCGGCAGCTCTTTCTTCATCAGCAGTTCCATGGCTGCCGGGCTGAATCCGCTGAGGTTTTTCTGGTACCGCGCGCAGGCCTGCCGGGAAAAATGATCGACCAGATGGGGAATGTCGCCATCCCTCTCGCGCAGCGGCGGAAGATGAATATGGACCGATTTCAGCCGGCACATGAGATCGAGCCGGAACTTGCCTTCTTTCATCGCGCGGTCGATGTCCACCGTGGTCGCCGAGACAATCCGCACGTTGACCGGAATCGGCTTGTTGGAACCGAGCGGGACGACCGACTGCTCCTCGATGACCCGCAGCAGTTTGGGCTGCATCCGCAGGGGCAGCTCGCCCAGCTCATCGAGAAAGAGCGTCCCGCCGTCCGCCTGCTGAAAGAATCCTTTGTACCCCGACCCCGCGCCGGTAAATGCCCCTTTGACATGGCCGAAAACCTGGCTTTCGAAGATCGATTCGGGAATCGCCGAGACATTGACCGGAACGAACGGGCCGGCGGCCGCGGGTCCCGCCCGATGCAGCCCCCGCGCCATCAGCTCCTTGCCGGTCCCGGATTCGCCGGTGATCATGATGGGGTTATTGCTGCGGGCCATGATCTGGGCGTAGGCCAGGAGTTCGATCATCCGGGGATTGCGGGTGATGATCGCGGCAAAGGCGGGCGGAATCTTTGCATCTTTGACCCGGACGCACGATCCGGCCAGGCCGGCGCGCAGCCCCCGCCGCTCGTAGGCCCGTTCGATGGCCATGAACAGCCGGTCGTTGTCGACCGGCTTGACCAGGTAATCGTAGGCGCCGAGCCGCACCGCCCGCACAGCGGAACCAATATCGTCCATCGCCGTCAGGATCACGAATTCGACCGACGGCGCGAACGGCTTGGTCGCTTCGAGGACCTGGAAGCCGTCAATATTCGGCATGAGCAGATCGAGGATGACGATATCGAAATCGCCCTGTTTGATCAGCTCTATCGCCTCAGCGCCGTTGTCGCAGATGACCACATCCCGCACCTCGCGCCGTTTCAGGAACAGCCGGATGGAACTCGCGGCTACCGTTTCGTCGTCTACCACCAGTATTTTCATAGTCTTTGCCTTGCTGTTCGCTCGAGGATTTTTTTCAACTCCGACACCTGAAACGGTGCCTGGACAAGATAATCGTTTTGCCGCAGCCCTTCGATGCCTGCATCGCTGCCGGAAAGAATCCGGGTGAGGAGAGGAAACCGGGCCGAAAGATCGGCCAGGAACCGGGCACCGTTCGTCGGCAACAGTGTTGCGTTATCGATCAACAGAATATCAATTTCCGGGTGCTGTTCGATGAACTCGAAGCATCCCGAAGAATCGTTCAGCACGTGGAGCGTTTCGCCGGTCTCGGCAAAGTACGACACCAGCTCCCCGGTGAAATCGGGGTCGCGGTGGAGGCAGAGCATGGCCGGCCGGAGATCGAGCCGGGTTTCGGCGGCGACGGGCAGAAACACCGTAAACCTGCTGCCCATGGCGGGCCGGGACAGGACACCGATGACACCGTTATGTTCCTGAACGAGATTGTAGGAAACCGAGAGGCCCAGGCCGGTGCCGCCGCTGTCCCGGCGCAGGGTGAAAAAGGGCTCGAAAATCCGTTCGACCGTCTCCGGTTCCATGCCGGCGCCATTGTCTTCGATCTGCAAAATGACCGCCCCGTGCTGGGCCAGATATCCGGTACGAATGATCAGCCTGCCGCGGCTCTTGTCGGGCATGGCATGCAGGGCGTTGACCACCAGATTGGTGAAGACCTGCTCCAGTTTCTGGAAATACCCCGGCACGGACGGCAGGTCCGGCTGAAGCGATATCTCGATTGCGGCGACCGATTTACGGGCCTGTGCGCCGACGATGGTAAAGGCGCTTTCGACCACCTCGTTTATCGAGATCAAGCGCGGCGGGATGCCTTCGTCGGTGCGGACGAAATCCTTGAGATGAGAGACAATCCTGTTGATCCGATCGGAGCCGATTTTAATATGTCCTATGGTTTGCACCATGTCCTGACGAAGCTCGTGGATACTATGCGAGCGATATCGCCACTCGGGATTCTGCTCGACGAACTCATCGAGTATCGGTGTGAAAATCCGCCAGGTCTCCTCCAGGATCGGCACATTGCAGGCAATGAAGCTGTTGGGGTTGCACACTTCGTGGGCCACGCCCGCAACCACCTGCCCCAGGGAGGCGAGCTTGTCGGCCATCACCACCTGCTGCAGCCGGTAGTCGGCTTCGCTGCGCAGCCGTTTTTCCTCGGTCACGTCCCGCCAGGTGCCGGCGATGTGGCTGCTGCTCCCGTTCGGCGAGTGGACCAGACGCCGGGTGTCGTCGAACCATCGGTATGAGCCGTCGGCGGTGCGGAAGCGGTATTCAGAGCGGTGCCGGCCCTTGTCAAGCAGTATCGGCAATTCCTCGACAACCCTCCGGCAGTCCTCGGCCGAGAGGTGGTCGGCCCAGAATGTTGCGTCGCCGGTGAAGCTCTCCGGTGGATAACCGGTGATCTCCTCGATGCTGTTGCTGACGTAAGTGATACCGAAATCGCCGCCGGCTCGCGCCGTGTACGCCACGATCGGCAGCGATTCGAGCAGCAGGGCCAGTTGCTCCGTGGTCTGGTGCAGGGCCTCGATGGCTTTTTTCCTCCTGGTTATATCGACCAGATACCCTTCGTAATAGAGTGTGGCGCCGCCTGCATCCCGGACTGCCCTGGCAGAGATGGCCACCGAAATGACGGTGCCGTCCTTGCGGCGCAGCTCGGTTTCAAACTCGATCACCCGACCCTGCTGCTCAAGCAGTCGGTTGAATCGCCTGCGGTCGTCGGTCGACACATAGGTCTGGGTAGCGATGTCCGTGATCGAAGAGAGCAGTTCGACGGGCGACGCATAGCCCAGCAACTCGGCCATGGCGGGATTGACGCTGTAGTAGCGGCCTTCAGGCGAAGACTGAAACATGCCTTCGATCGCATTCTCAAAAATGGACCGGTATTTTTCTTCGGCCGTGGCCACATCCTTCAACTGGCCGACAATCTGCCTGGCCATTTTATCGAGGACCTGGGTGAACGGCTTGAATTCGGTATAGGGCTGATAGCTGTCTATCCCTTCGAACTCCCCTGAGGCGTAGGCGCCGACCATAGCATTCAGCCGGTCGAGCGGTTTGCGCAGATAGGTGCGGACGAGCAGGCCGGAGACAAGGGTAAGCGCAAACAGGATGAAAAAGATGGTGATAACGAAGGAAGTAAGGAGGTTATGGTTCTTGCTTCGCCAGTATTTGTCGGTGAGCGAAACGAACACATCGCCGACGAAATCGTTATGGTGCAGGACCTCGGCCGACCGGTCGATCGATCCGGAAAGGTCGGGATTCTCATACGAAAAAGCCACTCGGCCAAAATAGTCCTTGATGATCAGCCGGGCCACCAGCTCATTTTGGGCGATGGTTTCGCCGACGATCCGGGTGGCCTGGCGATCGAGGTCCCAGAGCGGTTTGGCGAGAACGCCGATCTGATAGGCGATGATATCGTCCGCCTTCTGCTCCAACTCCTTTTTGTTTTTCTGGGCTTGCTGGTAATAAATGGGGCCGACGGTCATAAGCGACACGATGCCGACCGTGATCATCAGACTCACCGACAACCGCCGGGCGATGGAACGATCCTTTTTATGGTTTCTTATTGCCGGTCCAGCCATATGCTCCTCTGCCCCTTCCTCACTCTTCTGTTGCAGGAACTTCATGGTAATCGAGTTGCCCCCTGCGGGGCCGGCCGGCCGACGAGGGCGGGCGGAACTCGCTGTACACCGGCAGAAAACCGCGCTCGCCGAAGAGGTTCTCGTACTCGTAGCTGCCGATGGTGTCGGTGGTGATGAGGGGAATCAGGGCGGATGCGCGAAACGGAAAATCGACACCGGCCTTTTCCCCGTTCAGGATTCTCACCATCATGTCCACGGCGATCCGGCACTGGGAGATGATCTGATCCGACGGCGCGGCAAGAATGAGGCCCTTTTCTATCTGCTGGTAGACGGTCGTGGTCAGGTAGGTAGCGACGATCTTGGCCGCGGGATGATAATGCCGATGACCGGCAAGATAGGAAACCGCCTCGTCCGCGGCAACGGCATTGCCGACGATGTAATCGACACCATGGAACTGCGTCTTGTTCAGGGTGTCCAGCCGCATCTGCTGCACGTCGTGCCGGGTGTCCCCATACTGCGGCGGGAAAATCGTCACATTTTGCCGAGCCGTCTTCGCTGCGGCAACCGCCGCCAGAAAGCCGTGATAGGTATCCGAGGCCCAGCCCGATTCCCGGGGACCCGGGAAAAAAGCTACCGTAAAATCTATTTCCCCGGCGTGGCGCATCACATACTCCCCCGCTTTGTAGCCCATCTCGTGAAACGAAACCATGGACTTGGCCTTGATCGTCGGGGCATAGATGTCGTTGATCAGCCCCACCACCGGAATGCCGGCCCGGTCCGCCTCGGAGACGAAAGGATCCATCTTTTCGTAATCCACCGAGGCCAGGATTATTCCGTCGGTTTTGTCCTGCGCAACGAGAGTCTGCAACTGGCTTCTCTGGTTGCCGAGGTCGGTGTAGGCGCCGGCCAGATAGACCGTGATCCTGATGCCCAGCTTCCTGGCATGGGAGACAATCCCGAAATTGACGGTCGCCCAGTAGGAATCGTTCAAGTGCGGCAGGAGAATCCCGAGGTGGTACTCTCTTGCCGGGCGGACGGGAGACCAGTTTTCCGTTTTCGGTCCGGTCAGACTGGCGGAGGGGAACCCGGGTTTTTTTTGCGAGGCGTCGTAGTGACCATAATAACTGTTGACCGGCAGTTCTTCCGTGCGGGCGGGAGAGGTACAGAGCAGAAAGGCCATGCAGCACACGGCGACGACGACACTTCGGCCATGGGAAGCGCTCCGATTTCGTTGACATTGGAGCCGGTGTCTTTGGATGTTCATGGCCGAAACCCTTCGCCTGTTACGTTTTGACCTGGTGTTGCATAGCAGCTCACAAAAGACTGCTTTAATACTGTCGCAACAAGTATACCAGAAACAGGTCGGATGTTTCCTCAGACATTCAAGGATTTGCCGGAGGCAGATGACACCAGGCGCGACAAAAATGTCTGCGCGCAGACGTTTCCCGGGAATTTTCCAACAAAATATAATGTGAATTCTGAATCTTATCTCAACAACCTCCGCCGCAGGGAGGAGCGACAAAAATGTCGTTCATGTCACGACCAGGACCCCTGACTGGGGGTATCAAGAGAGTACCATCAGAGTGGTAAGAAATTTGCAAAAGGCAAACCGCAAAGATTCTATCGCCCCAAATGGACTTTCCCTGCAAAATAAAGTTTTATTGAGAGCACAGTCCCGGTCGACGCAACCCCAGACAGGTTTTCCATGAAATACCCGATAAAAAAAACACTCCTCATAGTCACCGGCTGCGCGATTGTTATCCTCGTCGCCACCCTGGTCAACTACCGGATCACCCAGCATGTGGTGGAAAAGACAGTCATCGCCCAGCAGGAGGAAATGGCGGGCAAGGCCGTCAATACTGTGGAGATCTGGCTGGACCAGCAGATGAAGATCCTGGAGGCCGCGTCCGCCGCCGTCCCGCTCGCAAGCCTCGGCGACGATCCGACCACCCTGCAACTCCTCCATATGGCCATGAAGGCGGGACATTTCACCGACGTCTATATCGGCACCCCGGCCGGCAAGCTGATCGACGGAGCCCGATGGACTCCGCCCGCCCACTACGACCCCCGCGACCGGCCCTGGTACAAACGGGCGATGCAGACCGACACCATGAGTTTCACTACCCCCTACGTCGATATGGTGACGAACGAGCTGGTCATCGCCCTGGTGAAACCTCTCACCGTCCACGGCGAATTGGTCGGCGTCATGGGGGCCGACACCGTGCTCGACACCCTGGTGGAAAACGTCCTCAACTACAAGCAGAGCGAATCTGGTTTTGCCTTCATCGTCGAAAAGAGCGGGACGATCATTGTCCATCCGGAAAAGAGCTACGTCATGCGGGCGAAACTGCAGAAAATCGAACCAGACCTGGAACAGAAGGTAAAAAATTTCGAGGCGGCCCAGGCTGGGACGATTTCCTACCGGAGCGCGGACGGCCGGAACAACCTCCTCTCTTTCAAGCAGATCGAAGGCTCGGACTGGTTCCTGTGCGTAACCGTCCCCCGCGACGAGGCCTATTCGCTGACCCGCAAGACCACCATGGTCTTTGCCATGGAGATCGTCCTCAGGCTGCTCGGCATCCTGCTGCTCATGGTCATTCTCGGCCTCGGCGCCGGCAGCGCGGTCATTTTTCTTTTCAGCAAACGGTACAGCACGGCGGTCCAGCAACACCGCGAGGAGCTCTCCGGCATCAGCCGCGACCTGGAATGGAATATCACCAAGCGGATGGAGGTCGAGACCTACTATAAAACCCTCTTCAACGTCGCCAACGACGCGATCCTGATCAGCAACGATCAGGCCTATGTCGAGTGCAATCAGAAGGCGGTGGAGATGTTCGGCCTGCCCCGGGAGGAACTGCTGAAGAAAACCATCCTCGACTGCTCGCCGGAACTGCAGCCGGACGGTTCGAAGAGCGGTGACCGCCTGGCCGACATCCTTCGGGATTCGAGGAACGGCAAGCAGAATGTCTTTCGCTGGTCGTTCATCCGCGCCGACGGCGTCGAATTCCCGGCCTCGGTGGGACTGACCAGCTTTACCCTCAACAATCGGGACCTGGTGCTGTCGTCGATCCGCGACATCAGCAAACGGGTCGACGCCGAAATGCAGCTCATGCAGGCCCAGAAGATGGCCGCGGTCGGCGAGATGCTCGGGGCTATCGCCCATCAATGGCGCCAGCCGCTCAATACCTTGTCCACCTATATCTCGAGCCTGCAGGCGGCCCAGTACAACGGCATGCTGTCCAAAGAGGTGATCGAACGGGTGGTGGCGGGGGCGAGCGACCAGATTTCCTTCATGTCGAAGACCATCGATGATTTCCGCAACTTCTTCAAACCGTCGAAGACCAAAGGGCCGGTCGACATCCTCAAGGCGGTGATCAGCGCGGTCAAGCTGATGGAAGCGCAGATGCGGCACAACCGCATCAACCTGACCGTCGCCAACCAGACCGGCACCAACTCGCTCATCGTCTTCGGCTACCAGGGGGAATTCATCCACGTTCTGGTTAATATCCTCGCCAACGCCAAGGACGCGATCCTCGAAAACGACGACCGGCGGCCGGGTTCGGCGGACCGGATCATCAATATCGCCGTCTCCCAGACCGCAGCGGCGGCGATCATCGAGATAGAGGACAGCGGCGGCGGCATCCCAGAACATCTCCTGCCCAAAATCTTCAATCCCTATTATACTACCAAAGGGACCTCCTCCGGCACCGGCATGGGCCTCTATATGTCGAAGATGATCGTCGAAAAGGAGATGGAGGGCGAGGTGAAGGCGGAGAATACCAGGAATGGTGCGAAGTTCACGATTACCTTGGCAAAATGGGGGCATGCTGATCGCTGACCACCGATCGCTGCCAGCATGTAGGGTGCGCCGTGCGCACCAAAAAATAAGGATGGTGCGCACGGCGCACCCTACGCTTCAACCATGATTTCTGCAGAAATGAAAAATTGCCACATCCTCCTGGTCGACGACGAACAGTCGGAGCTGGACGCCTACAGCCTGCTGCTCACCTCCATGGGGATCAAGCATGTCGTCACCGAAAGCGACAGTCGACGGGTGAGCGCGCGGCTCGGCACCATGCAGGCGCCCATCGTCTTCCTTGACCTCAACATGCCGTTCATGACCGGCCAGGACGTGCTGCGCGAGTTGAAGGTCAAGCATCCGCAGGTGCCGGTGATCATCATTACCGCCAATTCCGAGATCGAGACGGCGGTGGAGTGTCTGCGCCTCGGCGCCCACGACTATCTGGTCAAGCCCATCGACCTGAAGATGTTCAGCTCCGCCCTGCGCAACGCCTTGGAGATCAGTTTGCTCCGCAACGAGGTGATGTCGCTGAAGGGCATCTCCTTTGCCGCAACCGGCCGAAAACATCCGGCCTTCGACCGGATCGTCACCCGCAACCCCGCCATGCTGTCGATCTTTCAGTATATCGAATCGATTGCCGCAAGCGGCATGCCGACGCTGATTCTCGGCGAAACCGGCTCGGGCAAGGAACTGATCGCCAAGGCCATCCACGATATCAGCGGCGTCACCGGGGAGTATGTGGTAGTCGATGTTTCCGGGCTCGACGACACGCTCTTTGCCGACACCCTGTTCGGACACACCAAGGGCGCCTACACCGGGGCCGAAGGCACACGCTCCGGCCTCATTGAGAAGGCCGCCGGTGGCACAATTTTCCTGGATGAAATCGGCGACCTGAGCGAGGTCTCCCAGGTCAAGCTGCTGCGGCTGCTCCAGGAGAATATCTTCTACCCGCTTGGCTCCGACAAACCCAAGCAGTGCCAGGCCCGGATAATCACAGCCGCCAACAAGGACCTCACCATGCTGGCGGGACAGGAAGGCGAGTTCCGCATGGACCTCTACTACCGGCTCTCCACCCATCTCATCCGCCTCCCGCCGCTACGCGAACGGCGGGAAGATATCCCGGCCCTGGTGGGCTTCCTCGCCGCCGAAGCCGCCGCCGCCATGCACAGACAGACGCCGGCGGTGAGCGAACGGGCGATGGAGCTGCTCCTGAACCATCCGTTCTGGGGCAATATCCGCGAGTTGAAGGCCTACATCGCCGATGCCGTGGCCCGTTGCGAACAGGGACTGATCACCGACAACCTCATCGCCGAGCGGCTGACCGGCCGGGTCGCCGGCGGAACCGCGCCGGCGGCCGAAGCCGCCTCGCTCACCACCATTTTCGGCCGCTTCCCGACTCTTGAAGAACTCACGGAATATGCTGTCGGCGAGGCGCTGGCCAACGCCGAAAACAACCAGAGCCAGGCCGCGCGGCTCTTGGGCATTTCGCGGCAGGCGCTCAATAAGAGACTGAAGAAGAAGGGATAGCTTATCAGCCGACATTTTTCCTTCCGGGCATCGACCCCGCAAAAAGTGAACGTAATATCGCGTCAACCAAAGTTGACACGGTCAACCCTGGTTGACCGTACGGTTGACACCCTCTTTCCTCACCCCTTTCCTCCCCGCTAGCTCAATCTGCTTTTCCCGCTTCTAGCTGAACGCTGACAGCTGATCGCCGACAGCTTCTTCTATTGGCACGCAATTTGTTAATACAACCTCGAGACGCCGCCATTGCCCCGAGCGGCAATGGAAACTTTTCCAACATTCATCGAGAGGACAGCATGAACTTATTGAACAGATTCACCCTCCCCGCCGTGGCCTTCTCCCTGGCCCTGGGCTCGTTTGGCCTGGCCCAGGCCGATAACGTCAAAATCGGCAACATCGAACCGATGTCCGGGCCGTCTGCGACGCTTGGCCAACAGGGCAAGGCTGCACGCGAGATGGCGGTGGAAGAGATCAACGCCGCAGGCGGCATCAAGGCCCTGGGCGGCATGAAGCTGGAGCTGATCTATGCCGACTCCGAGTCCAAACCCGAGAAAGGCGTAGCCGAGGCGGAACGGCTGATCAATACCGAAAAAGTCCATGTCCTCACCGGCTGCTGGAACAGCGCCGTCACCTACCCGACCACCGCGGTTGCCGAACGCTACGGCATCCCCTTCGTGGTACCGGTCTCCGTCTCCGATAAAATCACCGACCAGGGTTTCAAGAACGTCTTCCGTATCGCCGCCAAAGACTCCTGGTGGACCAAAGATCAGTTCGCTTTCCTGAAAGACATGCAGGCCGAGTTCGGCACCAAGGTAGAGAAACTGGCCTTCGTCTATGAGAACGGCGACTGGGGCAAGGGTTTTGCCACCCAGTGGAAAAAACTGGCCGAGGAAGCCGGTTATAAAGTCGTCCTTGACGAACCCTATCCGTCCACCGCAACCGATCTGAGCCCCGTCGTCCAGAAGATCCGCCGGGCCAATCCCGATGTCCTGATGCTCGTCTCCAATGCCGCCGACGCCATTCTGCTCACCAACACCATCGCCGAGTATAAGGTGAAGGTGAAGGCGATTGTCGCCAGCGGCGGCGGCCACGCCGATCCCTCCTTCATGAAGGCAGTCGGCAAGAACGCCCAGTACCTCTTCGACATCGTCGAGTGGGAGACTGATGTCAACAAGCCGGGCGCCAAAGAAGCCAACGACAAGTTCAAGGCAAAAAACGGCTACAATCTGACCGGCGAAGCGGTCGATGCCTATGTTGCCATGTATGTTCTGAAAGACGCCCTGGAGCGCGCCGGCTCCCTTGAGCCCGCCAAAATCCGCGAGGCGCTGGCCACCACCAACCTGAAGGATGGCCCGGGCATGATCGTCGGCTACGATGCCGTGAAGTTCGACGCCACCGGCCAGAACGAGATGGCCTCTCCGGTCATCGTCCAGGTCGCCGATCTCGGCAAAGGCCTCGAGCGCGTCACCATCTGGCCGAAAAACGCTCGCCGCGCCGGCTACACTCCGGTTTTCCCGATCACCAAATAAGGGATAACGGTAACTGACAGTCCGGCAGGCGGGCTGCCCCACGGTTGTCCGCCTGCCGATTTTTTCGGCACTTCAGGGAGGTTACAATGCTCTACATCATCGAGGACATGATCAACGGTATTCTGATGGGATCGATCTACGGCCTGACCGCCATGGGTCTCACTATCATCTTCGGGGTCCTCAAGGTCATCAACTTCGCGCACGGTTCGCTGCTCATGGTAGGGCTCTATGCAACCTACTGGGCCATCACCCTGACCGGCATCCACCCCTATCTGGCCCTTTTCATGGTCATCCCGGCGATGTTCGTCTTCGGCTACTATCTGCAGGATATTGTCATCAAACCGATCTTTATCGCCGAAAAGAATGTCCGCGAACCGATTACGGTCATCATCGTCACGACCGGCATCTGGTATATCCTCGATAACCTGACACTCCTCCTGTTCGGGCCGCAGTACCGGTCGATCCCCGACAACCCGCTGCAGGGGCAGATGTTCGAGATCGGCACCATGTTCGTTTCGGCACCCAAATTTTACGGCTTCCTCACCGCCATCGTCACCGCCTGCGCCATCCACTGGTTCATGCAGAAGACCATCATGGGCCGGGCCATCCGGGCCACCAGCATGGACCGCGAGGCGGCGAGCCTGATGGGCATCAACCAGTACCGCATCTACAACGTGGCCTTCGGGATCGGCGCGGCCACCGCCGGCATAGCCGCCGTGACCCTCATCCCGTTCAACAACATCTTTCCGACGGTCGGCGTGCTGTTTGACATTAAAGGATTCATTATCGTCGTGCTCGGCGGACTCGGCTCGATCAGCGGAGCGCTCATCGGCGGCATCATCGTCGGTCTGATCGAATCGGTGGGGCCGCAGTTCATGACCGCCACCTGGACCGAGGCCATTGTCTACGGACTGTTCCTGCTGGTGCTGTTCGTCAAGCCTTCGGGACTGTTTGGCCAGAAACACGACTGGTGATGCGTACGGCGGCTTGCCCGAGTACTGCTCCGTCGCCTTCGCTCAATTATAACAACGTAAGGACTCCCGCAATGAATCATCAGCATATCAACAAAATCATGCTGGCCGGCGTGCTTGTGATAGCGTTCGCGCTGCCGCTCGTGGTCCGCAGCGCCACCTATCTGCACATCCTGGTCCTGCTGTTCTTCTATGCCTATCTGACCACCAGCTGGAACATCGTCGGCGGGTTTGCCGGCGTCCTGCCGCTCGGCCACGCCGCCTTCGTCGGCATCGGCGCCTATACCTCGACCATCCTGTCGCTGCAGTACGGCATCAGCCCGTGGCTCGGCATGCTGGTCGGCGGCGTGCTCGCCACCATCGTCGGGGTGATCATCAGCCTGCCCACCCTGAAGATGCGCGGGGCCTATTTTGCCCTTGCCACCATCGCTTTTGCCGAGGGCATCCGGGTCATGGTGGAGAACATCGACTATATCGGCCCGCTCAAGCTGAACGGCCCGCGCGGCCTGCAGATCCCGCCGCTGCAGACGGGCCTCGAACATTTCATGTTTGCCAGCAAGGAGCCTTACTATTACATCATCCTCATCATGCTGCTCGCCGTCATGCTGATGACCTATCTCATCTCCCGCGCCAAACTCGGCTATTACCTGATGGCCGGCGGTGAGGAGCCGGAGGCGGCGATGGCGCTCGGCGTCAATGTGGCCAGGGCAAAACTCATCGCCATGGCGATCAGTTCCTTCCTGACTGCACTGGCGGGAACCTTTTATGCTCAGTTCTCCCTCTATATCCACCCGAAGTCGATCATCTCGCTGGACATGTCGTTCGAGATCGCCTTCATTGCGCTGATCGGCGGCAGAGGCAGCATCTTCGGACCGATCCTGGGAGCGCTCCTGCTCCGGCCGGTAGGCGACTTCTGCCGCATCTACTTCGGCGATACCCTGCCGGGTCTTCATCTGGTGAT
>MGTI01000179.1:0-17051 GCA_001799365.1 Desulfobacterales bacterium GWB2_56_26
AGCTTTTTAAGTCTCTCCTCCTCATCGATGAGTTCCCGGGCAGCCGCTCCCGCCGCCTGAGCGATCTTCTGCACCTGCGCGGGGTCCTCGTGGCCGGTCAGCGGCATCGGCAGATCGACAATGACCTTTTTGTGGGCGTACTGGATGCCTCTCGCGTGCAACGCCGCCGTTATGCGTTTGAAAGCCTCCCGCCGGATGACAAACTGAGATCCCGGTTTTGCGGTGAATTTCACCCGGATCGTCATGACCGAATTGGTGATCTCGCGGACGCCCTGCGAGCGCAGCGGACGGATAAAACTTTTGCCCAGCTCCGGGTCTTCGAGCATCTCCTGGCCGACTTTCTTGATTATTTTCCGGATTTTGTCGATGTCGGCATCGTAGGCGAAATCGAGGCTGAACTTCTCGATGATCCCGCCCCGCATGTAGTTGGTGATCGTGCCAAGCTGGCTGTAGGGGACGATCTGCAGCATGCCCCGGTGATGACGCAGCATGACGTTGCGCAGGCTGATCTTCTCGACCGTCCCCATAATTCCGCCCGCCGTCAGGTATTCGCCAACCCGGAAGGCGTCATCCAGCAAATAAAAAACTCCCGAGAAGATATCCGAAACCAATTTCTGGGCCCCGAAACCGACGGCTAAACCGACCACCCCCGCGCCGGCCAGCAGGGGTCCGATATTCACGCCCATCGAGGATAAAATGGTCAGGACCACCATGACAATCAGCATCGAGGCGACAAAACTGCGAATTATCGGCAAGAGAGTATAGGATCTCCCCTGCGCGGTGGCGTCTCCCCACTCATCGTCGACGTCGTCGCGTTTCACCGTGCCTTCCGGCAGCGATTCCTTGATCTTTCTCTCGATCCAGGAACTGATGAACTGCCAGAACAAAAGGGCAAGGGCCAGGATGACCAGGGAATCGAAGAGCACCTTCGACAGCCTGGAGATTAAAGGAATGGAATATCCCCATAGATTGGCCACCCAGAGCACCACCCCCACAATCAGGGCGAGACGGGCGTAATGGTTCACTTTCGGGAACAATTCTTTCCCCCTGTGCTCTTCAGGCACGACGTCGGGGCCGCCGGTCGGCTGGGCAACGGGCGCTTCCTCATAGAGCCGCAGGCTGATCATGGTGTGCTTGACCAGCCATTGCAGCAACCGGTCGGCCAGCATCCATGTCGGCAGGATGAAGAAACTGAGAAGAAAAGCGCCTTTGGTCGTGGCCTTGGGGTCGACCATGCTCATCACCATCAGGCACCAGAGGACAACGAGATAGAGCAGCGCGAAAAAATGCCAGATCGGCGCGAGGCTCTGCCTGCCCCAGGAGGGCGATCCTTCCTCGGGGGCTTGCGCCAGAATATACGCCGTGACACGTTTTCGAAAGAGCAGGACTGCCGCCGCTGTTGCCGCAAGAAGCAGGCTCGCCGCAACAGCTTTTATCATGATGATTGTTTCAGGCCGGGCGCCGAGCCGGTGGACGACGACGGCAAACATGGTCACCGTGACAACATATCCCCAGGCGCAGACCGCCACACGATAAAAGGTACCTGCGGCCGTATCCCCGACCGGCATGATCCGAAACCGGCTGTCAGAGGGCGAGAACACCACCTCGGCCAGGATGGCGATGACCCGAACGACGGTAATTGTCAGGAGAACCGCGAGAAAGAGCAACCTGAGAGACGGTGAGTCGGTCCAGACAAAGGCGAAGTAGCCAAAGTACGCCGTGACGAAGAACACCAGCAGGCCGAGAATGGACGGCATTTTTGTCGCCAGGACGGCGATAAGTTTCTCGGACACCTGCAGATCTTTACCCGAGGCAGGCAGATTGTTCAATTTGCCGGTGGCAAAGAGCGGATATCTTTTTCTGAGCGACAGGCTGACGACTTTTTCGACCAGCAGCCCCATGCCGATGAAAAAAAATACCCAAAGAATATTTTTAAGCAACCCGCTGGAGGTGCCATCGCCACTCAGGGAAACGAATGCCTTGCCTAAATCGGCGATACTTCCGGGGAAGTTGCCGACAAGTTTTTTCAGTTCCTTCTGCGTGCTGTCGGATTCCTGCCCGAGCACCTGGAGAAGTTTTTCGAGCCTCGCACCCGGCCCCGCCTCCTGATCCGCGACTTTTGCGGATGAGGATGACTCCTCCACCCTGGCGAGCAGCGCTTTTCTCACCTCCTCGTCGCTCATACCGGCAATACCTTCTCTGGTGATGCCGTCGGCGGCGGCCGGCTTGTCGGCTTCCGCAGCCGAAAGGAGCCCTGTCCACAGCAGCATGAAAAGGGAGACGACGAGGATCGTTACGTGCCGAATCCGTGTTGTTTTCATATAATTCCTCCCCTCACCCTTGCCGAAATCCCTCACTTCCGTTCGCCGCCTACCTGTTCCCCCACCACTCGTTCAAACAAACGTCCGCGATCGGCCTCCAGGTTGGTCTTCGCGTCGATACGGCCGAAAATATCCAGGAGAGGCGCGATCAGGCCGGTCCAGCCCGTCTGATGGCTGGCACCGAGTCCGGCGCCGTTGTCGCCGTGGAAGTATTCGTAGAACAGGATCAGATCCCGCCAGTGCGGATCGTTCTGAAACTTGGCCGCGCCGCCGTAGACCGGTCGTTTTCCCTCCGCATCGCGCAGGAAGGTTCCCGCCAGGCGGCGGGAGATCTCCCGGGCCACCTCGAACAGCGTCATGTATTGGCCGGACCCGGTCGGGCACTGTACCTTGAACTCGTCGCCATAGAATTTGTGCAGGTTTATCAGCGCCCGGATGATCAGGATATTGACCGGCATCCACACCGGACCCCGCCAGTTGGAGTTGCCGCCGAACATGCCGGTATTCGACTCGGCCGGCAGGTACTGGACTTTGAACTCCTGATGCCCGACCCAGAAAATAAACGGGTTTTCGAGATGATGCCGCGAGAGCGAGCGTATCCCATACGGCCCGAGGAACTCATCTTCATCAAGCATGTAGCCCAGCACCCGTTCCAGCTTCTTCTTATTGAGGATCGACAGCAGCCGTCTTTCCTTAAAGCCGATGAACCCCTGGTCGGTCGGGGCCACATGGGAGATGAGCTCGGGGTGCCGCTGCCGGAACAGGGCGACCATTTCCGCCAGTTTCGGATACCGCGTCGCGTCGCCCGCCTCGAATACCGTTGAGGCGCAGAGCGGCAGCAGCCCCACCAGCGACCGCACCTTCAGGCGGAGGGCTTGCCCGTCCGGCAGCCGGAGCAGATCGTAGTAGAAGCCGTCCTCTTCGTCCCACATCTCGTCGTGGTGTTCGCCCATGCGGTCCATGGCGTAGGAAATCCACATGTAGTGCTGGACGAACTTGAAGGCCACCTCCTCGTAGAGAGGATCGTGCTCCGCCAGGATCAGGGACATTTCCAGCATGCACTGGCAGTAGAAGGCCATCCAGGCGGTGCCGTCCGCCTGTTCCATCGTGCCGCCGGTGGGTAGCTGAGAACTGCGGTCGAAAACCCCGATGTTGTCGAGGCCAAGAAAACCGCCGGCAAAGACGTTGCGCCCGGCGGGGTCCTTGCGGTTGACCCACCAGTTGAAGTTCAGCAGCAAGCCCTGGAAGGATCGTTCAAGAAACTTCAGGTCCTGCCGGCCAAGCCCGTGCTCGTACTTATAGAGCCAGAGCGTGGCCCAGGCGTGCACCGGCGGGTTGACGTCGCTGAAGTTCCATTCGTAGGCTGGAATCTGTCCGTTGGGATGAAAATAGAGATTACGCAGCATCAGCAGCAGCTGCTCCTTGGCGAAATCGAAATCCACCAGGGAAAAGGCGATGGTGTGAAAGGCCAGATCCCAGGCAGCATACCACGGATACTCCCACTTGTCGGGCATGGAGATCACGTCGGCATTGATCATGTGGAACCATTCCGTGTTGCGTACGCCTCCCCGGGCGGCTTCGAGCATCGGATGGCTTTTGTGCTCCAGCAGCCACTGTTCCAGGTCGAAGTAATAGAACTGCTTGCTCCAGAGCATCCCGGCGAGCGCCTGGCGGTGGACCCGGCGTTCGTCCTCGCCGAGTGACTGCGGCGTAATTCTCTCGTAGAATTCGTTGGCCTCGGCGATCCGGCGTTGCATGATCGTCTCGAAGTCGCTGAAGGGAGTATCCACGTGGGCGGCAGACAGCCGCAATCGGACCGATCTGCTGTCGCCGCCGTCGGGTTCGAGTGTGTAAAGGGCCGCGGCCTTGGTCCCCACCCGGTCGGGGTTGACCGCATCACCTTGCCCCGCAATGAGGTAGGCGTGGAAACCATCCTTGACATAGAGGGAGGCATTTGGCTGGCCCCAGAGGCGCTCCACATTGCTCTCGTTCTCGGTGAAAAGCAATTTCGGGTCGTCGTCGCAATACAGCCGGTACTCACCCAGTTCATGGTGGGACGCTTCGATGACCCCGGGCCTCGTCGCCCGGAGAGATGGCTTGTTCCTGGAGGCGTCCCCGCCCCAGGACCAGGTGTTGCGGAACCAGAGCGTCGGCAGCAGGCGAAGCCTGGCCGGCTCGGGCCCACGGTTATGCACGGTGATCCGGATAAGCATATCCTCCGGCCCTTCCTTTGCGTATTCCACGAACACGTCGAAATACCGATCCTGGTCGAACACGCCCGTGTCGAGCAGTTCGTATTCGAACTCCTCCCGCGATCGTCTCCGGTTGGTATCGATCAAATCCCCGTAGGGAAATTCCCGCTGCGGGTACTTATAGAGATACTTCATGTAGGAGTGGGTCGGCGTGCTGTCGAGGTAGAAGTAGTACTCCTTCACATCCTCGCCGTGGTTGCCTTCGCTGTTGGTCAGCCCGAACAGCCGCTCCTTGAGGATCGGGTCGCGCTCGTTCCACAGGGTGAGCGCAAAGCACAGCCGCTGCTTGTCGTCCGAGATGCCCGCAAGGCCGTCCTCGCCCCACCGGTACGCCCGTGAACGCGCCTGTTCATGGGAGAAATAGGCCCAGGCGTTGCCGTCGTCGCTGTAGTCTTCGCGAACAGTTCCCCACTGCCGCTCGCTCAGGTAGGGCCCCCATTTCTTCCAAGGAACCGCCGCCTCGCGCGCCTCGTTCAGCCGCTTTTGTTCCGTGACATCTATGATTTCCCGTTTTACCATAGGTTACCTCTCCGTTATGTTTTCAAAAACGGCTCATCGGTATCCTTTACCGGTCGAAAGAAACCAGGAGGGCCGAGCGCCGCAACTCCTCGTTCAAAGCCAGTTCCGCGAGATCGATCTGATGGAAGGGTTCCTCCCCTTCAACGAGGACGTTCATCCAGTTCAGTTTCAGAGATTGTCCGCGCAGAGACAACGTGCCGGCCGGAGACTCTAAAATCCGCTGCAGATAACCAAGCGCATCGTCGGGAGTTTCGATTTCCTTTCGCGCCGTCTCTATTTTACTTTCGGTCTCCCTCAACAATGTCTCCAGTTCCTCAAGCTTCCCCGCATTTTCCTGCTCCGACTGGGCGAAAACCTCAAAGGTCGGACGTTTGCCGCGAAGAATGCTCCGCATCGAAGAGAGCCGAGCCCGGCGCTCGCGCAACTCCGCCAGATTCGCCCTGAGCGAGCCAATCTCTTCCAGGGCTACGCCGGCCAGGATCTCCAGGCTGCGCTTGACAAGCCCTGCCATGGTCGCCTGCGGGTCGGGAGACGGGGCGACTATACGGTGATCGATAAAGGTGACGGCCCTCATCGGGACGTCGGCCAAAATCATCTCCCCCTGCTGTTTATGGCCGTAGATGGTTGTTTCCTCCTTGGTCATGGTCAAGAGGGCGAACAACTCCTTCTCCGCGCCGGGACCGGCCGTTTTCCTGCCCTGGCGCAGAAGTGTTTCCATCTCGTCGACGGTCCGGAAAAGCGCCTTCACCAGCGGGTTGTCGTAATAGGTTTTCTGATGCAGACGAACCGGACCGGGAATTGAACCGGCCAGCATTCTGCAATGGGATACGGCCTTTTCCACCGGGGAAAGCAACGATGTCCGATAGCGGCGGGCCAGCCGGATTTTCGGATCGGCGATTTCGACAATCTCTTCAATAGTCTCGTAGAGATTCTGCTTGTGCTGCCGATCTTTCTGCCGAGCATCGATCTTCAGGCGCAGCCATGCGATGGCATTGACCATGCTTCAACCTCCCCTGGAATCCACCCTTGGCTTTTCCTGCCGATCCCAGTACGGATTTTCCTGTTCCGGTGACAATATCTTTTGTATTTGTCGTCTTGATTATTCACGAATTTAATCCAAATATAGTAAAAAGCAATTTTATTGTCAGGTATGATTATTTAATCTCACTAATTATTATGTATAACTTTATCATTAATACGCCTTACACTCACATTGAGAATTTTTCATAATACATTAATTTATCAATCCGTTTTTATTTATATTTTTTTCATTTTTAAAACGATATATTTAATACAATCAATATTTGAATATTTCAATACATCTCTGGCATAATTTATACATAGACAGCCAATTGATCATCAATTATATTAACATCTACGAACCATAATTATGATATAAATGTTTTGTTAGGTTTAATTATTTATCCAGACAACAACACTCACCTCCTTTTATTTGAGTCAAGCGCCAATCGGTGAGACATTCTTTACAAGCTGTCCCGGATCGGGCCGAATAAAAGGTGGTCGTATAGTAGCCGACACATAGAAAAGGAGTTCGCCATGCAAAATGCCATCGTTGTTCTCAACGCCGGTTCGTCGAGCATCAAATTTTCTCTCTTTGTCGAACGCGGCGATTCACTGGAACCGAACGTACGGGGCCTGTTCGAGGGGATCGGCACGGCGGCGCGTTTTGTCATGAAAGCTCCCGATGGTTCCGTCAAGGCCGAGAAATCCTGGCCGGAAGAAAACAAATTGAGCCATGAAGAGGCCTTCGACTTTATCGTCGGCCATCTCAGGTCGGAACTGGCGGACAACCGGTTGATCGGCATCGGCCATCGGGTGGTGCACGGGGGATCCGTTTATACCCGGCCGATTCGCGTCGATCAGGAGTCACTGAAAGTGCTGGACACCTTTTCGCCTCTCGCGCCCCTTCATCAGCCGCATAACCTCCTGCCGATCCGCCGGGCCATGGAACGCATGCCCGATCTGCCGCAGGTTGCCTGTTTCGACACCTCCTTCCACCGCACCCAGCCCGAAGTGGCCCAGATGTATGGTCTGCCGGCCGATCTCCGGGAGGCGGGAATCATGAGGTACGGCTTCCACGGTTTGTCCTATGAGTACATCGCCTCGATGCTGCCGGAAATCGACCCGAAAGCAGCACAGGGCAGGACCATCGTCCTGCACCTGGGCAACGGGGCGAGCATGTGCGCCCTTCTCGGTGGTCAGAGCCTTGCCGCCACCATGGGTTTTACGGCGGTCGAAGGCTTGCCGATGGGAACGCGCAGCGGCTCGCTCGATCCCGGCATCATCCTGCACCTCATCGACCGGCACAACATGGACGCCCGCCGTATCGAAAAGCTGCTCTACAAAGAATCCGGGCTCCTTGGAATTTCCGGTATTTCGAGCGACATGCGGACGCTGCTCACAAACGATGATCCCCGGGCTCGGCTGGCCGTCGCCTACTTCCTCTATCGGATCCGGCGCGAACTCGGCTCTCTTGCGGCGGCTTTGGGCGGCCTCGATGCGCTGGTGTTCACGGCGGGTATCGGCGAGAACTCCCCGGCAATCCGCAGCGGGGTCTGCCGCGATGCCGCCTGGCTGGGCGTCGAGATGGACGAACAGGCAAACGTTGAGGGCCGGCGACGGATCAGTTCGGATTCGAGCCGGGTGGCAGTCTATGTTCTCCCCACCAACGAGGAAGTGATGATCGCCCGTCATACCCGACGGTTGCTGAACAATTGATAAAAGGAGAACGCCATGAAAAAAGACGTTCCACGACCGGTCCTGACCGGCAAAAAGGCGCTGGTGGTCGGCATTGCCAACGAGCACTCCATCGCCTACGGCTGCGCCAAGGCTTTCCACGAAGTCGGCGCCGAACTGGCAATCACCTATCTCAACGAAAAGGCCAGGCCGCATGTCGAACCCCTGGCCAAGGAATTGGAAGCAACGATGTTCATGCCGATGGATGTCGCCAAACCGGGGGAACTGGAAGCCGTTTTCGAACGGCTCGGCAGTGAGTGGCGGGAGCTCGACATCCTGGTCCATTCCATCGCCTTCGCACCCAAGGAGGATCTGCAGGGCGGACTGTTGAACTGTTCGGCGGAGGGATTTTCCATCGCCATGGACATCTCCTGCCATTCTTTTATCCGCATGGCGAACCTCGCGGCACCGCTCATGAAAAACGGCGGCACCATGTTTGCCATGAGCTACCACGGCGCGCAGAAGGTGGTGCCGAATTATAACGTGATGGGGCCGGTCAAGGCCGCCCTGGAAGCATCCTGCCGCTATCTGGCCTACGAGCTCGGGCCCCGTAAGATCCGGGTTCATGCGATCTCGCCGGGACCGCTCAAAACCCGGGCCGCCTCGGGGCTGAAGGATTTCGACCGGATGTTGAACGATGCCACAGCACGTTCACCGGTCGGCGAACTGGTGGACATCATGGATGTGGGCTTCACCTGCGCGTTCCTGTCAACTTCATTTAGCCGCCGACTCACCGGCCAGACCATCTATGTCGACGGTGGCATCAGCATCATGGCGTAAATTTAGAGCCTGCTTTTTTGCAATGTATACTCTGGCCAGCGGTCAGCTTTCAGCGATCAGTTTTCAGCTTTTCCGAGTGGAATTTGATGCTTCGAGCTGACAGCTGACCGCTGATCGCTGACAGCTTAACAAGGAGAAAATATATGGCCAAGACTGCGAACGGATTTTTCGACGGCAACGACCTGCTTGAATATCTGACCGACGCCGGTCAGCGCTCAGTGCTCTACTGGGACGTCATGCGGCAACGCGGCAATCAGTATCTGGAACATATGGCCGAGACGGTTCCCCACGTGCTGCAGTTCGAGCACGAACTGGTCATGTCCGGCCGCGACCTGCCCCGCCCCGTCAACTACGGAATCGTCAAGATCACGCCACCCAAGGGGACCATGATCGATAACCTGAAACGGCCCTTCGTCGTCATCGACCCCCGTGCCGGCCACGGGCCCGGCATCGGCGGCTTCAAGGCCGAGAGCGAGATCGGCGAGGCCATGCGGGCGGGCCACCAGGCCTATTTCATCGGCTTTACGCCCATGCCCATGCCGGGCCAGACGATCGAGGCGGTGATCGAGGCGTGGGCGGCTTTCATCAAACGGGTGAAGGAACTGCACCCGGAAGCCGAAGGCAAACCGGTAGCGATCGGCAACTGCCAGGCTGGATGGGCCCTGATGATGATGGCGTCGAAACATCCCGAACTGTGCGGCCCCCTGATCCTCGCCGGCTCGCCGATCTCCTACTGGGCGGGGGTCCGCGGCGTCAACCCGATGCGCTACACCGGCGGCATGCTGGGGGGCAGCTGGCTGACATCGCTGACCAGCGACCTGGGCCACGGTCTGTTCGACGGCGCCTGGCTGGTGCAGAACTTCGAGAATCTCAATCCGGCCAACACCCTCTGGACCAAGCAGTACAACCTGTACGCCAATATCGACACCGAGGCGCCCCGCTACCTGGGTTTCGAACGTTGGTGGGGAGGCCATGTGGTCATGTCCGGCGAGGAAATGCAGTTCATCGTCGACAACCTGTTCGTCGGCAACAAACTCAGTACCGCCGAACTGGTCACCTCCGACGGCGTGGTTCTCGATCCGCGAAAGATTCGCTCGCCCATCGTCTGTCTCTGTTCCAAGGGCGACGACATCACCCCGCCGCAGCAGGCTCTCGGCTGGATTCTCGACCTGTACCGGAGCGACAACGAAATCATCACCGCGGGGCAGACCATCGTCTACTCTGTCCACGAGAAGATCGGGCATCTTGGGATCTTCGTTTCGGCGGGTGTGGCCAAAAAGGAACATCAGGAATTCGCCGGCAACATCGATCTCATCGATTGTCTGCCTCCCGGTCTCTATGAGGCCGTGATGGAAACCAAAACCGAGGAAACCGAGGGTGCCGGACTGGTGACGGGCAACTACATCTCCCAGTTCAAGGCCCGCAGCCTGGACGACATTCGTGCCCTCGGCGGCAACAAGCTGGAAGAAGATCGCTGTTTTGCCACGGTAGCCCGCCTGTCCGAGGTAACGAACGGCATGTACCGAACCATGGCGCAGCCGGCCGTTCGCGCCGTCTCCACCGAAACAACTGCCGAAAACCTGCGGAAAATGCATCCGCTGCGGGTCGGTTACGAGTTGTTTTCCGATCGGAATCCGGTCATGAAACAGATTGCCGAGACGGCGGAGACGGCCAGGAAAAACCGCCGGCCGGTCGCCGCCGACAACCTCTTTCTCCAGGGGGAAAAATTCTTTTCGAACATGATGACATGGGGGCTGAAGTCGTATGGCGCCTGGCGGGACATGCTCACCGAAAACATGTTCTTCTCCATGTATAACCAACCCTGGCTGCAGGCCACGCTGGGCTTGCGCGCCTCCGACGAACCGCCGCGACGATATCCCGGCCAGGACAGCGACCACAAGGCTTTTGTCGAACGTCGCATCGAGGAACTTCGGCAGGACATGGATAAAGGGGGACTGCGCGAAGCGGCGATCCGCGCCTTGGTATATGTCCGCATGCCGGAAAAGGAAGTCGACGAACGGGGTTTTGAGATGCTTCGCCGGCTCAAGTCCGAATACGGTGCGAAGAAGACTCTGGCTGAATTCAAGCAGGATCTTCGCGAACAGTATCTGATGCTCCGCCTGGATGAACAGCGGGCAGTGGATTTAATTCCGCAACTCTTGAAAGGCCATGAGAAGGAGTGGCCGAAACAGTTGAAGCACATCCGCGAGGTGGCAACCGTCGGCGGCAAGCTGGGCGAGGAGGCCCAAAACCGGCTGGACAGGCTGGAGAAGCTGTTTTCAATGCCGCCCGCGGCCGGACGACCTGGACCACAACACGCTACTGCGTAAGAGGGGTGATAAAAATGATCGCCAACAAAACATTCGATGAAATCGAAATCGGTCAACGTGCCAACATGGAACGGGTGTTGACCAAACAGGATATCGAGGTGTTCGGCCTGCTGTCGGGTGACATGAACCCGACCCACTTCAGCGACGAATATGCGCAGATGCTGTTGGATCGCCACAAACTGGTCGGCCACAGCATGTGGGCCGGGACGCTGATCACGAGCCTTCTGGGCAATGATCTGCCGGGCCCCGGCACGGTGTACCGCACCCAGAGCTTTGAATTCCACCACCCGGTGGAACTGGGCGACAAGCTCAGGATATCGGTGACGGTCACCGGCAAGAACAGGCAGGACGGCACCGTGCAGCTCGATTGCCGGGCGGTCAATCAGCGCGACGAGCCGGTCATTACCGGAGTCGCCACGGTCAAGGCGCCGACCAGAAAACCGACCGATGCCGGATCACCGTACGTCACCATGACCATGCATCGCAAAGCCGCCTTCAACAAGCTGATCGATTACGTTAAGGATTTCCCGAGGATCCCCACCGCCGTTTGCCATCCCTGCAGCAAGGAGGCTCTCCAGGGAGCAATCGACGCGGCGAAAACGAATTTGATCGAGCCGATCCTGGTGGGGCCGGAGGCGAAAATCAGGCAACTGGCCGAGAGCATGAACCTGGACATCGGTGCGTACCGCCTGGTGGACGCGCTGCACAGCCACGAGGCGGCGGCCAAGGCCGTGGCCCTGTGCCGCTCGGGCGAGGCCGAGGCGCTGATGAAGGGCAGTCTGCACACCGACGAACTGCTCGGCGCGGTGGTGCCGTCGGCAACCGGGCTGCGCACCGAACGGCGGATCAGTCACGTCTTCGTCATGGATGTGCCGACCTACCCGCGCCCGCTGTTCATAACCGATGCGGCCATCAACATCTACCCGACCCTGGAAGACAAGGTCGACATCGTCAAAAACGCCATCCTCCTGGCCCACGCCCTGAACATTCCGCAACCCAGGGTGGCCATCCTTTCCGCAGTCGAAACGATCAACCCCAAGATCCCCTCCACCATCGAAGCCGCAGCCCTATGCAAGATGGCCGATCGCGGGCAGATCGTGGGGGGGATACTCGACGGCCCCCTCGCCTTCGATAATGCCGTCAGCAAGGAGGCGGCGCTGATCAAGGGCATCAATTCACCGGTCGCCGGGGAAGCGGACATCCTCCTCGTTCCTGATCTCGAAGCCGGCAACATGCTGGCCAAACAGATGGCATATCTGGGCAAGGCCGATTCGGCCGGTATCGTCCTCGGAACGCGGGTGCCCATCATTCTCACCAGCCGGGCCGATTCGGCCGAAGCCCGCTTGGCCTCCTGCGCCGTCGCCGCGGCCTATGCCCATTGGCAGCGAGAAAGCCAGAAGGTCAAAAGGGCTGTAGCGAGATAACCAAATATCGATGGAAACCGAGGTGGGTTTTCATCGATATTTAGCTTTTTCCTCCTCACACCTCACAACGGGAACGACCTGTCAGCCAACTGTCTGCTCAACCTCCCGTTGAAATCGTCATGATCGGCGCCCCCTCCTTTGCTCCTGTTTCAGTCAGGGTCATCACGAACATCAGAAAGGAGAACAGTTTCTTTGACCGGTAGTCCCGATCATCGATCCAGAACCAGTGGTCCCGATAGAGTACGGCGGCAAAATTATCGTCCGGCTTCTCCCTCGAGCAGAGAATGCGGATCATCGGTCCTCTGATGCCCTCACCCTCCGATTCCACTGTCTCGGGGACCCGCTGCTCGGCCACATGCTCGGCGGGAACCTCGACGGTCGAGGAGATGTCGCTGAGCATTTCCGTAATCGAGCGGGTCAGCAGGGCGATCTCTTCGTCATTGCTTGCCGTCGAGCCGTAGACCACTCTGAATTCGCCCGCATCCTCCTTCAGGCCCAGTATTCGCCGCACCTCTTTGCCGGTTTCCTCGACCTCCTTGTCCACCCGTTTGCGAAAGACCATGATCATGGAATCCCGACCCTCCGACTTTTTCACCCGCAAGGCCACCGCTCCCGATGCCTGGTTAAACCGGAGTTTCTCGAGCAGCGGATAAAATTCGGGATCGGCCCGCCGCATCCGGGCGGTGCCTCCGAACTGGTTGTGGATGCCGTTCACGGAATGGACGAGAATCCGGAAGACCATGTCGATGGGGTAACCGCCCTCGACCATGCTCATGATCGTCTCGGGACTCACCGGGGTCATCAGGTTGCGGGCCAGCTTCTCGCCGGTCAGCGGAACGTAGGTGATCGTCGGCCGGTCGATGTAGCTGCCGGCAACCCCGATTCTCTGGTTGTTGGCGGTCGGCGGGAACGACCAGCCGAATGCGGCGTTGATATCGGTCTGAGTCTGGTACTGGTTGATGATTGAAGCAATTTCGAGGAAGACCGGGGCGTCGCCGTAGCGAATTTTGACGATGTTCAGGAGCATCTGCCGCTTCCACGACTCGGCGATGGTGGAGGTGTAATCGAATCGATCGCGGGCCACGGTGGCCGGGCCGAGAGGGGTACAGCCGGAAAGGAATATGCTGAGTGCAAATATGCAGAGGGCCGTGATTTTCCTTGCTTCCCACATACCGGTTTCCTCTCTGTCCACTTAGATCTTGCGCATATCGAAAATGTGATAGCCCCAGGCCGGCGTATCCAGATACAAACCCTGCGTGGCCAGCTCAGTGCCGTTTCGCTCGAACAGAGCCGTCCCTATTTGATCGCCGAGTCCCCACATTTGCCCGGCAAGCTCCCCCCACGGCATCGCCACATAACACTGGCTTTGGTGATCCGAGTAATTGACAACCACCAGACATTTCCCGCCCTCTTTGCCGGTCCAGGAAAACGCCAAAAAGCAGTCGCACGTCCAGTTGCCGTCCCAGGCAGGGGTGCATTCGAGCAATTGCCAGCAACCCTCGCGCAGTATCGGCTGACGCAGCACGGTCAGCAGCCGGCCGTAGAACTGTGCCAGCCGGCTGTCAACCGGCTCCTCCGGAGCCCTCACCAGATGGGGGGAGATACGTTTTCTTCGCCCCTGGAATTGCCCCTGATGGAGGAAACGAAGGCCCGGGGAGAGGAAGGTGATGACCGCCGCCGCTTCGTGCACCTCAGGCGAAAAGGTCGCGGCCGCGCGAGGTTCGTCATGGTTTTCCAGGAAGCGGGCCGACATGTTCTGAAAATCGAGGCCGGCACGAAAATGTTCGCGTACCGGCCGGGCGTGCCCCTCGCGGAGGCGATCGTACAACCGTTTGTCGTAGGTGTAATCGAAGCCCTGCTGCTGCAGCGCCCATTCCAGATCCCAGTAGACTTCTGCCATAAAGCAGAAACCCGGGACCTGCTCCCGAACCCGCTGCGTTGCCGTGGGCCAGAAGGATTGGGTCGGAATGGCCCAGGTCCGCTCAAAGACCTCCGGCAGGACCAGCATAGCCATGTCGCAGCGCACGCCGTCGCATTGCCCGGCGATTCGCTGCAGCTCACCGATCATCGCCTGCTGCAATTCCGGGTTGCCGTAGTTGAGTTGCAGGGTGTCGGGCCAGCCGTCGAAATACGGATCGCGGCCATAGGCCAGGATCAGCGGCCCGTTTTTGGTGTGCAGGTGGCAGTAGTTTTGTGGCGAACGGGTAAGATCCGTCTTACTGCCCAGGACAAAATACTCCGGGTGATCGTCGATCCACGGGTGATCCGGGGCCATGTGGTTGGGCACAAAGTCGAGCATCAGCTTCAGCCCGCGTTTTTGCAGCCGCTGTCGTAAACCGGCGAGCTCCGGAGCACCGCCCAGAGCCGCACTCACGGTGTAGCCCCGGATGGCGAAACCGGAGCCGGCAATATCCTCGTCCCTGAGATCCGGCAGCGTTTCGGCGAATTCGCGGCGCCACTGGGGGTTGGATCGCGAAATGGCCTGCGCCGCCGGGCCGGTCTGCCAGACGCTCAGCAGCCAGATCCAGTCGAAACCGAGTTCGGCAAGGCGATCCAGCTCGGAATCCGCAATATCGTCCAGGGTCGCTATCCTGCCAAGTGTGCGAGACAATTGCGTCAACCAGACACGGGTGTTGATCTGGTAAAGCAGCTGATAGTGGCATTCGGTTGGTCCCGGTTGTGTTGATGTAACTGATGAAGTGTACATTCCAACGGAAGCTTGCCGATGGCAACCTTGCTCTATTCTAGAGTGGCATATTGACGTGTATCTCACCGCCTTCATACTTTGTCCGTACATCGAGTCCGCAACGCTTAAACACATTTATCATTGCGGTGTTCCCGGCAAGCACCTCCGCCTCGAAACATGATATGCCGTTTTCCCGCGCGATTCGGATCAAATGCCCCAGCAGCCGGCTGGCAATCCCCTGGCCCTGGTAGTCTTCCTCAACCAGGAAGGCGACCTCAGCAGAGGTTTTCCCTTCCCGGTCGGTCTGCAGCACTGCATATCGCGCCGCGCCAATGATTATTTCCCGCTCCGGCCCGGGAACGGTTACCACCAGGCCGACGTCTTTGACAAAATCCAACTGGGTGATCATAGCCAGTTCAGCCTCGGAGAGGGAGGACTTGTGGTGGAAAAATCGCGTATAGATGGTCTCCGATTCGAGGTTACGGAAAGCTTCGACCAGCAGTTCCCGGTCGTCGGGACGCACCGCCCGGATAGCTACTGCAGTGCCGTTTTTGAGGGTCTCGCTGGTCTGGAAGTTCTTCGCATCAATCATGATATCCTCACATATCATTTTTATGGTGGTCCGCGCCGAGCCTTCTTCTTGCCGTGACTTTGCCGGCAGCAGGCCACCCGATAAAAGCCTGAATAATTAATGGAGTTAAAGTAGCCGTTCTTCAATGGTTGCACAAGTCTTTTTGCTTCAAGAGATTTCAAATAAATACGAGCGCGGTTTCAAATTCATGGGCGATAGAGGCGGACAGCCTGCCGATAGAGCTTCTCAGTGTGAAGATCGCATGAATTGTAACTTCGATTGACAATCTAAGCACAAATCGTTACCGTAGATTCCATGATTACCAGAAAACTCACAGACAGGTTATTGCAACTCGCCACATATTATCCAGTAGTGGCAGTGACCGGCCCCAGACAGGCAGGAAAAACCACGCTGTGTCGAGCCGCCTTTCCGGATAAACCCTATGTATCGCTGGAATCTCTTGATTTCCGCGATTTTGCCGAGAGCGATCCACGGGGATTTCTGATGGAATACCGACAGGGTGCTGTCCTCGACGAGATCCAGCAGGCACCTGGACTGGTAAGTTATCTGCAAGCCGAAGTCGATGAACATCCCGAGCCCGGCCGTTTTATTCTCACCGGCTCGCAGCATTTCGGCATATCGCAGATCATTTCCCAGTCCCTCGCTGGACGTTGTGGTCTGCTGACCCTGTTGCCCCCTGATTTTGATGAGTTGCAGGGCTTTTCCAAGGTTCCGGATGACCTTTTCACCCTACTCTGGCAAGGCGCTTACCCGAGGATCTATGACCACAACATTCCGGCCCACCAGTGGCTGGCCGACTATATCGCCACCTATGTGCAGCGTGATGTCCGTCAGGTCATGAATGTCGGAGACTTGCTGACCTTTTCCAGCTTTCTCAAGCTCTGCGCCGGGCGGACTGCACAGGAGATCAATCTTTCCTCTCTGGGGGGTGATGCCGGTGTTTCCCATAATACTGCAAAATCATGGTTATCTATTCTGGAGGCCAGTTATATCATTCACCGGATACCGGCCTGGCATGTCAACATCCGCAAGCAGATAGTGAAGGCACCCAAGCTTCATTTCCTGGATAGCGGGCTGGCCTGCTATCTTCTGCAGATCAGAGAGCCTGGACAACTCCGGTTGCATCCTCTACGAGGAGCCATTTTCGAAAGTTGGGTGGTGTCGGAGCTGTATAAAGGACTGGCCCACCAGGGCGAGCAGCCGATTCTGCACCATTATCGTGAAAGCCGTGGGTTGGAAATGGATGTGCTGGTACAACGTGGTGATTATCTGCATGCCGTCGAGGTCAAATCTGCGGCCACTGCAGCGCCTGATTTTTTTAGAGGATTTGAACAGATTGCCGGGAGAATACAGACAGCCGGCCTGTCCCTGCGTTTGGATAATGTGGTGG
>MGTI01000179.1:17158-17831 GCA_001799365.1 Desulfobacterales bacterium GWB2_56_26
CATTGGTTTTCCCTTCCACAAGTTGATTCATTCCATGATTTGTTATTAATTGTTATTAATCCGTACCCGAACGCCAGACATTGCGCATGATTGAAAAGCATGTAGTCACGCCAAGATGAATCTAGTGTTACGAGAGCATCAATGTCGTCTAATCAGGTTTCGCCTTAATAAGGTCATTAACCCAATTTAGAAACTATCCAATGATAATAATCAGATCGTTGTTTATACTTTTTTCTTTTTTTGTTCTCAGTTCCACTGGGTGTAGCATCTATGAAAAGGTTTCTCAGCCTATTGTACTTAAGGATATAAGTGTTGGGCGGTTACTGGACGTTCCTATTGCAACACAAATACAAATAGCCCCTCCAACACTTGCCTCAAACAGAATTCATTTTATTAATACAGCATCCCCACTTCAAGGCGCAGATGTTGATAAAAATATTATAGAAAATGCATTCATGGCAGTACTATCGCAATCACTTCAACGATCTAATCTTTACAAGGGGGTTAACATTAATTTGGCGGGTGATGGACATAAGTTACACACCAAAATATCCATAGGTAACGTAACTGCTAGTAGCCCTACTGTGACTGCGAGGAAGAGCAATCAGGTTGAGGTTGAGTATTCCGTTACGACCAGCAGCGGAAGAATTATAGCGAAAGGGATTGTAAAGGA
>MGTI01000180.1 GCA_001799365.1 Desulfobacterales bacterium GWB2_56_26
GGCAAGTTTACGGTCGACGAAATCCATAAGGAACTCGGCCGGCTGCTGTGGGATCATTGCGGCATGGCGAGAAACAAGGCGGGTCTCGAATACGCACTGCAGGAATTGCCCAAGATTCAACATAAGTTCTGGAATTATGTCTACATTCCCGGAACGACCAAAGAGATCAATCAGTCACTGGAGAGAGCCGGCCGGGTCGCCGATTTTCTTGAATTCGCCGAGATCGTGATTCGCGATGCGCTAACCCGCGAGGAGTCCTGCGGCTGCCATTTGCGTGAAGAAAGCCAGACTGAGGAAAGCGAGGCAAAACGGGATGATGCGAATTATTCCCATGTCTCGGTATGGGAATATTCAGGTGAGGAACAGCCGCCGGTAATGCATAAGGAACCGCTTGTATTTGAGTATGTGACTCCCAGCCAACGAAGCTACAAGTAGAGAGACACGAGAAAGACACATACGAAGGACTTTCAACAGAAATCTTAAGGTAGACAATATGAGCAGCATTAACCTGACGCTGAAGATCTGGCGACAACCGAACGGCGATGCATTAGGTCAGTTCGAGACCTATACTCTGGACGGTATTCATACCGATATGTCGTTTCTCGAAATGCTGGATGTGTTGAACGAGAAACTCACCAAGGAAAAGAAAGACCCCGTGGCCTTCGACCACGATTGCCGGGAAGGGATCTGCGGGATGTGCGGCGCCATGGTGAACGGCGTCGCACATGGACCGGAAAAGGAAGTCACCCTTTGTCAGCTGCACATGCGGCATTTCAAGAGCGGCGATGTCCTGGTCATCGAGCCCTTCCGGTCGAGGGCTTATCCCCTGAAAAAAGACCTGATTGTCGATCGTTCGGCCCTTGACCGTATCATCCAGGCCGGTGGCTATGTCTCCGTCAATACCGGCGGTACCCCCGACGGCAACAGTCTGCCCATCCCGGCCCAACAGGCGGAACTGGCCATGGATGCCGCGGCCTGCATCGGCTGCGGGGCCTGTGTTGCCAGTTGCCCGAACGCCGCGGCCATGCTTTTTACCAGTGCCAAAATTTCCCAGTTGGCCCTCCTGCCGCAAGGACAGGTCGAGCGCAAGCAGCGGGCAATGGCAATGGTCACGCAGATGGATGAGGAAGGATTCGGCAACTGCACCAACCATAAGGAATGCGAGGCGGTTTGTCCCAAAGGCATTTCCATTCGCAATATAGCCCGGATGAACAAGGAGTATTATTTGGCAATGCTGAGTGAAGGTTGAAAATTCATTATAAATTCCGACATGTGAACCTGTCCGCTGCCTGATGAAAATGGCAGCGGACAGGTTTTACTTTTTCTGTCGCATGCTCACACCAACCTTCTGTCTGCAAACAATCCACATTTTCAATGTCCCATGATGTCATAATAATCGGCGCCGGTCCCGGGGGACTGGCATGCGCTCGGAAGACTGCCGGCCTGGGCCTCACCACCTTGGTGCTGGAACGGAAAGAAAAGATCGGGAAAAAAGTCTGTGCCGGCGGCATTACCTGGAACGGCTTGATCAAAAATGTACCGGAAGATATCTCGGAACGGCAATTTTGCCGACAACATATCTTCACCCGCTTCCAGCGAACCTGTGTGACTTCACCGACGCCGATCATCGCAACGGTAAACAGAGAAAAACTGGGGCGGGAAATGGCGCAAAAGGCAATGGAGGCGGGCGCGGAAATCCGCCTCGGCTGCCAGGTTACCGCCATCCACGGTCAGACCATCCATTGCACCAGCGAGAGATCGGGCACCGACCACCGGTATACCTGCACCTGGCTCGTCGGCGCCGACGGCTCCTCTTCCCTGGTCAGGAGATCTCTTGGGCTTCCCGTTGTCGCCGCAGGAGTGGGAATCACCTACCAGATTCCGGGAAACTTCCCCGAAATGGAGTGGCATCTCAACACCGCACTCTTTGCCAACGGGTATTCCTGGGTGTTCCCCCATCGCGATTCGGCTTCCATCGGCGCCTACGTCGATGCCCGGCGGATGAAGGCCAGCCAGCTGAAGGCAAACCTTTGTCGGTGGGGAGATAGCCGGGGGTACCCGCTCAAGCAGCATCGGGCCGCGGCAGAATTGATCAATTTTGATTTCAGAGGGTGGCGTTTCGGCAACACCTTTCTCATCGGCGACGCCGCGGGGCTCGCCTCCGGCCTCACCGGAGAAGGTATCTTTCCAGCAATTGTGTCCGGAGAGATTGTCGGCCGTTATATTGCCGATTCGGAAACCGATCTCGCCGATTTACATAAGTTGATAAATAATAATAAGTTACATGCCAGAATGGTATCCATTTCCGGCAAAAACAATATTCTGGCCACTCTTCTTGCCGAAACCGTTACCTTTGGTCTGAAGAAAAAACTGCTTGATTTCAGTGCGGTCGAAATGGCCGTTTGAATTTGAGCCGTCCGATAAATATCAATTGAAAACCATGAGCGGATTATCGTCCCCCAAAAAACTGGCTCTCAATGCGGCGTTTATCATTATCTGTATCGGTATCCTCATTTTTCTCCTGAGAGCTCCGAAGGAAACCACTTCACCCTTGCCGCATGATGACATCCACAATCGGTTTCACGCCATGAAGGGGAAGAAGGAAGCGGAACAATATTGTCTTGATTGCCACGGGCCGGAAAAGGAAGCTCCCCTCCCGGCCGACCACCCGCCCAAATACCGCTGTCTTTTTTGCCATAAACGCCAGTAGCTCATTATCTTAGCCCTGTCGACTGGCCTTATCGGCTTTTGTTGACGATCTCGAACACGTCGCGGGAAAGATCTTTTATAGAAGCAATTCTTGCCAATTCATTCTTCATCAGCTGTTGTCGCGCCTCATCGTATTTTTTCCAGTTGATCAACGGCGTGACAAGGCGGGCAGCGATCTGAGGATTGATACCGTTCAATCTCACGATCATGTTGGCCAGAAAACTGTACCCGGCTCCGCTTTTTTCATGGAAGCGCACATGGTTACCGGAGCAGAAGGCACCGATCAGGGCCCTGACCCGATTGGGATTTTTGATCGAAAATGAGGGATTATCAAGCAGCTTCTTGACCTCATTCAGGGTGTACGGCAAGCTTGACATTGCCTGCAGGGTGAACCATTTATCGAGTACCAGAGGATCATCAACCCATCTTGCATAAAAGTCGTCGAGCACCTCCCTTCTGACACTCCGGTCAAGATCGACAAGTCTGGCAAGAGCCGCAATACTGTCGGTCATGTTGGTGGCGTGACAATATTGGGTGTGACAGCGGTCAAGAACCTCCTCAGGCAGTGGGTCAAGCGCCATGAGATAGGACAACGACACGTTCTTCAGGCTTCGCCTGCCGATTTCCAGCGGGGTGATCCCATACTCCCCTTTTTCGCAATTGTTTTCATAGAGGGCAAGAAAGGTATGGCGATTCCGTGTGGCCAATTCCTTTTTCACCAGCTGTCTCGCCTGATGCAGCGCATCCGGATCAATAACGGCCATTTCCTGGGCCAGAGTCGTTTCCGCCGGAAGGGTCAGACAAAGCGCCAGGATCGCCGGATCTTCTACTTCCCGGCTAATGTTGTGAGCTACGGCATCGAGATACTGTTCGTCGAGCACCGGAGTTTCGTTCTTTGCCAATTTTTCCGCAGCGTCGAGAATGACTTCCCCGGCCAGCCGGGCAGCTGCATCCCAACGATTGAATAGATTGGTGTCATGGCGCATGAGGAAAGCAAGATCTGCCCTGGTCTGAAAAGCAGCCACCCTCACCGGTGCGGAAAAATCCCGCAGGAACGATACGACCGGCCTTTCTTTAATATCCTGAAAGGTAAAAACCTGTTCCTTCTCGCGCAGCTGCAAAACAGCAGTCCCGTTTTGCTCACGTGAAAGCAAGTCCTGTCCGTCCGCACTGAGCAAGCCGACCTCAACCGGCAGATGAAAAGGCTGCTTCCCTTGCTGGCCAGGAGTGTCGGGGCAGTTTTGCTGCACCTTAAGTCGATATTCCGAACGGTTTTCGTCCCAATCTCCATTCACCTGGAGAACGGGGGTGCCGGCCTGACTATACCAGTTTTTGAACTGGCCAAGATCGATTCCCGAAGCATCGCTCATTGCCGCCACAAAATCGTCGCAGGTCACGGCCTGGCCATCATGTCGGGCAAAGTAGAGATCCATCCCTTTGCGGAAGTTGGCCGCGCCAAGAATGGCGGACATCATCCGAATGACCTCGGCCCCTTTATTGTAGACGGTCGAGGTATAGAAGTTGTTGATCTCCAGATAGGAATCGGGCCGTACCGGATGGGCCATCGGTCCGCTGTCCTCCTTGAACTGAAAATTCTTGAGAATCCGGACATCGTCTATCCGCTGGACCGGACGGGAATTCATGTCGGCGGAAAATTCCTGATCGCGGAAGACCGTCAAACCCTCTTTCAGACTGAGCTGGAACCAGTCGCGACAGGTCACCCTGTTGCCGGTCCAGTTATGAAAATACTCGTGGGCGATGACGCCTTCAATCCCCAGGTAATCATCGTCCGTAGCTGTTTCGGGAGTTGAGAGCACACACTTTGAGTTGAAGATATTGAGGCCTTTATTCTCCATCGCTCCCATGTTGAAGTCATCGACGGCGACGATCATGAAAATGTCGAGATCGTATTCGAGACCGTACACATCCTCGTCCCAGCGCATCGCCTTTTTCAGGGAAGTCATGGCATGGGCGCATTTGTTTCTGTTCCTCTCCTCGACAAAGATTTTCAGCTCGACATGACGCCCCGAACGGGTCACAAATTCATCTTCGATCGCCACCAAACTCCCAGCTACCAGAGCAAAGAGATAGCAGGGTTTGGGATAAGGGTCTTCCCAGACCGCATAATGGCGGTTGTCGTCCATGTTGCCTTTGGCGATGAGGTTGCCGTTGGACAAGAGTACCGGACAAGAATCGACATCCGCCTCGATGCGGGTGGTGAACCTGGTCAGGACGTCGGGCCGATCGGGATAGTAGGTGATCTTCCTGAAACCTTCCGCTTCGCATTGGGTGCAGAAATTACCGCTGGACCGGTATAATCCTTCAAGCGAGGTGTTTTTATCGGGATAAATGACCGTGACGATTTCGAGGGTAAAGGTGTCGGGAACGTTCTCCACCCTCAACATCTTGCCGTCGGCGATATACTCGGTTACCGCGAGTTTTCGTTGGTCGATGGCTATCCGGGTCAGCTCCAGGTCTTCGCCAAACAGCAGGAGTGGCGGTTTTGTCCGCGTTGAAAGAGGATTTTTGCGATATTGGCCGATAGCGGTAACTATTGTTTTTTCTTCATAAATTTGAAATTTCAGCGCCAAGTTTTCAACAATATAATCAAATACAGCGTATTCATTCCGGAAAACAGCCACTGGTTTATCGTATTTCATTTCCGATTTCCTCTTCGAAAGAACCTGCAACAAGAGTTGTGGTTGACAGGCATTGTCATTCAATTATATTACGGCATTGCCGTATCGTACTGTGCAGAACAACTTAACTCCTTTTCATCATAAAACAATCGAGAAAATCGCATAAATGATTACTATCAATGAGCATTACCTCAAATTGCAGGCTTCTTATCTGTTCTCCGATATCGCCAAGCGGGTTGCCGCATTTCAGAAAAATAATCCTGACAAGGATATCATCAAACTTGGTATCGGCGATGTGACGAAAGGATTGCCTCCGGCCGCCATCAAGGCCTTTCACGAGGCAATCGATGAGATGGCGAATGATGCGACCTTCAAGGGGTACGGACCGGAGCAGGGCTATGAGTTCCTCAGGGCGGCCATCGCCGAGAACGATTTTCGCAGCCGCGGTGCGGACATCTCGGCAGACGAGATTTTCGTCAGCGACGGAGCGAAATGCGATACCGGCAATATTCAGGAACTGTTCACCAACGATATCAAGATCGCCATCCCCGATCCGGTCTATCCGGTGTATCTCGACACCAATGTGATGGCCGGCCGCACCGGTTTTTTTGAGGATGGCAGGTATCAGGGTCTCGTCTACCTCGAAGGGACCAAAGTGAATAATTTCGTTCCTTCCCTCCCCACCGAGGATGTCGATCTCATCTATCTGTGTTTTCCCAACAATCCAACCGGCGCAACCATTTCCAAGGACGAGTTAAAAACCTGGGTCGACTATGCCAGGCAGCACAAGGCGCTGATTCTCTTCGATGCCGCGTACGAGTCGTTCATCCGTGACGAATCCCTGCCGAAATCGATTTATGAGATAGAGGGTGCGAGGGAGGTGGCCATCGAGTTTCGCAGCCTTTCCAAAAGCGCCGGCTTTACCGGTACCCGTTGCGCTTTCACCGTCGTCCCGAAGGAATGCGCGGCATACGACCGGGCCGGCAACAAGCACTTTATCCATGGCTTATGGAACCGCCGCCATTGCACCAAGTTCAACGGCGTCTCCTATCCGGTCCAGCGCGCGGCCGCAGCGATCTACAGCGAAGAGGGCAAAGTGCAGGCGAAAGCCCTCATCGACTATTATATGGCCAATGCCGATGTGATATGCGCGACCATGGACCAACTGGGTTACGAGTACGTCGGCGGGAAAAATTCACCCTATATCTGGGTAGATGGGAAAATGGACTCCTGGGCCTTCTTTGACAGACTGCTTGCTACCGCCGGTGTGGTCTGCACGCCGGGGGCCGGTTTCGGCAAATGCGGCAATGGGTACATCCGGATCTCGGCCTTCAACAGCCACGAGAAGGTGAAAGAAGCCATGGCCCGGCTGTCTGCGGCCTTTTCAGGGTAAAATGAACCGGCCGGGAAGGAAATTTTCTCTTTCCCGGCTGGAATCGCCATCATGAGTCGTCCGACTGCCCCTTGAGTACGGCGGGCTTGAAGTGGATTTTTTCCTTGATTCCCTTCATTTCCAAGATCTTTTCAGCCCCATGAGCCTGCATCCAGGCGATCACACCATCGACCAGTCGTTCCGGCGCGGAAGCACCGGCAGTGATACCGATTCTCTTCTTTCCTTGAAGCGCGGAAGGATCAATATCGTGGAAGTCGTCGATGAGGTGCGCCTCCACCCCGCACTGTCTCGCGACCTCCCGCAGTCTATTGGAGTTTGAGCTGTTTTTCGAGCCCACCACAAAGAGAAGATCCGATATCCCGGCCAGTTGTTTGACCGCATCCTGGCGGTTTTGGGTGGCGAAGCAGATATTGGAGGGAGGTCCTTTAATCCTTGGAAATCGCCTCTGGAGTATTTCGAGAATCCCCAGGATGTCATTTTTGTTGAGAGTTGTCTGGGTGACATAGGCCACTTTACCTGCATCGGCCACGGTTATGGTCTCGGCTTCAGCCTCGTCGGCCACAATATGCACCCTGCCCTGCACCCTGCCCGCCGTGCCTTCCACCTCCGGATGTCCATGATGGCCGATAATAACCACATCGTAGCCCATGGCATGGTATTTCTCGACCATGCCATGCACGCTGGTGACGAGCGGGCAGGTGGCGTCGACCGTTCTGAGACCAAGTTCCCGAGCTTTTTTCTCAATGGTCAACGAGACGCCATGGGCACTGAAGATACAGACACCACCTTGCGGGATATCACGCAGGTGTTCGACAAAGACCGCACCGGCTTGCTCCAGTTCGGCAATGACATGTTTGTTGTGGACAATCTCGTGGAGCACATACACTGGCTTACCAAAGCGTGACAGGCAGATTCTTACCGTTTCAATAGCCCGTTCCACGCCCGCACAGAACCCTCTCGGCGAGGCGAGATAGACATCAAAAGATTCAGACATATTTTCACATTATCCGCAATTCATGAGAAACATTCATACATTGGTGGACATCGGGAACAGAAGCCCTGGCTGCCCCGACGGTCCAGAAAGAATACTCAATCCTGATGAAAAGAAAATTAAAAAGGCTATTCAGCGATTCTCCACAATCGCTGAATAGCCTTTTTGACGGCAGCACGGACAGGTGTCAATACCCTTGCATTTTATCGAGAAATTCCGGAAGACACAGTGAAATCCAGGGAATATAGGTAATGATGACCAGAAACGTCAGCAGCACCATGAGCCACGGCATGCAGGACTTGATTGCCCATCCCATGCTGTTCTTGGTGACACCGGAGATAACAAAAAGGTTGAGCCCGACCGGTGGTGTGAGCATGCCTATTTCCATATTGACAACCATGATGATACCCAAATGAATCGGGTCTATCCCCAGTTTCATGGAGATCGGGAACAAAATGGGAGCCATGATCAGGAGAATGGCCGACGGCTCCATGAAATTGCCGGCGATGAGCAGCAGGATATTGACGACCACCAGAAACATCCAGGGTGAAAGCCCCCACTGCACGATCATTTCGGCGATGTGATGGGGAATCCTCTCTGTCGTCAAAACATGGGCGAAGAGCATGGCATTGGCAATGATGAACAGCAGCATGATGCTCACCTTGGAGGCATCGAGGACAACCTTGTTGATTTCCTTGTCGACGATAATCCTGGGCAACGTGACTACCATCTGTCCCAGATTACGTGCCAACATAGCCACAACGCCTTCACCGTTTTTGCGCCAGGGAATGCTCTTCAGCGGCCCCATGTCGCGGTATCCGTATATCGCTACACCGAACGCATAGATAGCGGATACTGCAGCCGCTTCGGTGGGACTGGCGATGCCGCCATAGATGGAGCCAAGAACAATGATAATCAGCATAAGACCACCCAGGGCGCTGAACCCCGAGCTGAAAATCTCGCTGAGTCCGGCCCATGGCTGGCAAGGGATTTTTTTGTAGCGGGCGACAACATAGAGAACCAGCATAAGCATCAGTCCCATCATGATGCCCGGCACGAAACCGGCCATGAACATACGGGAGGCCGATACCTCGGTAGCGGCAGAGTACACCAGCATAACGATGGAAGGAGGGATGAGAATTCCTAATGTTCCCGCATTGCCGATCAGACCGGCAGCAAGCGATTCCGGATACCCCGCCTTGACCATGCCGACAATAACGATTGAACCGATTGCCGCAACCGTCGCCGGCGACGAGCCGGAAACCGCAGCAAAGATCATGCAGGCCATAACCGAAGCCATGCCTATGCCGCCGTGAATATGACCAACCATGCTGAGGGCAAACCTGATGATACGTTTTGCCACGCCGCCGGTAGAGAGAAAGGCCGAAGACAAAATGAAGAACGGAATAGCCAGGAGCGTATAATGTTCGGAAAGCGCCTCGAACAGTTTCAGGGTGATGGATGCCAGCGAATCGTTGGAAAACATCAGAATAGTTGCAAGGCTTGATAGTCCCAGGGCGAAGGCGATGGGAATACCCAGCATCATGCAGCCAAAGAGAAGCGTAAAGAGGGCAACGGTAGTCATGAGCGTTTCTCCTCCATAATTTCCTGAGCAAGGGCCATACTCTCCTTGGCTTCGTCGGCATGCTTGAAGCCATCGGTTTTCCCGGTAATGATGGCAAAAAGGAGAATGAACAGTCGAATAGTCAAAAATACGAATCCCACAAAAAGCATGCCGTTCGCAAGCCACACAGGGATCGGCAGATCTTCCATGGTCAGGCCGATTTTCTTCATCTTCGCCAAATAGACCCAGCTGCCATAGAGAACCAGATAACAATAGACGAGAGCCAGGATGGCGCCGATTCCCGACATAATTCTCCGATTATTAAAAGAAAAAAGTTTAACGAAGGCATCCATGCCGATATGCGATCCGGCTTTCAAGCCATAGGATGTGCCAAAGAGCACAAACCAGGCCGACATGTGGAGCGTCAGTTCCTGTGACCACATGAAACCGGCGTTGAATCCGAATCGCATTACGACATCGGCAAAAACCAGCAGTGTTATCGCCACCAGCAAGATGCAGATGACTGCCTCTTCGGTTCGATTAATAGTGCGCATCAACATATCTTACCTCTTTACGAACCAGATCTGATGGTAGTCTCCAGCAGCTGGAGACTACCGGGTCTCATTAAATATTGGCTTGGTAGGCGGCGTCGATCAGATCCTTTCCTATTTCCTTTTCAAACTGCAGCCAGACCGGTTTCATCGCCTCAATCCACTGGTTTCTTTCAGCCTCGCTCAAGGTAATGATCTCGGTCCTCTTGGATTCGACGATCTTTTGCCGATCTTCCAGATCCTGGGAATCGGCGATCTGGTTGCCATAAGCGGTTGCCTCATCCAGGGCTTTTTTGACCTCTTTTCTAATATCCTCGGGCATCCCCATCCAGAATTCTGTCGAACTCACCAGCATATAGTCGAGGACGCCGTGATTCGATTCTGTTATATACGGCTGGATTTCAAAAAATTTCTTCGAGTAAATATTGGAATAGGTATTTTCCTGGCCATCGATTGCTCTGGTCTGCAGCAGCGTGAACACCTCGGAGAACGGTTTTTTCAGAGGCACGGCTTTTACCGCCTCGAATTGGGCGGCGAGAACGTCGGAAGTCATGATCCGGAATTTCAGGCCGGATGCGTCGGCAGGAACTTTTATCGCTGAAGCACAGGAGAGTTGTTTCAAGCCGTTATGGAGATACCCCAAGCCAACCAACCCTTTCGATTCCATCGAGGACAGCAGGGCCTGCCCCTTGTCGCTCTGCTGAAATTTTTCAACGGCAGCCATATCCTTGAAGAGGAAAGGCAGATCGTAAATCTGCAGTTGTTTGGTATAGCGTTCGAACTTGGAAAGAGCCGGGGCGACCAGTTGTACATCGCCAAGGAGCATCGCTTCAATTTCTTTATTATCACCAAACAATTGAGAATTGGGGTACACCTCCACCTGAACCTTACCACCCAGCCGCTCAGCAACCAAATCCTTGAATTTTGTGGCCATTTTGCCTTTTGGGGTATTTTCAGCAACGACATGCGAAAATTTTATGACGATAGGGTCGGCTGCCAGCGCTGCACTGGAAACAATGAGTGCCGAGAGTGCTGCAGTTGCGATAAGTGTGGTGATCTTCCTGAACATAGCTTTTCCTCCAGATTGTTTAGTGATATACCGGTTAAAACCGATACCTTCGACAGCAGTTCACAAGAACGCGCCAGTTTCATCACGATCTTGATGAATGATGAAACGCAGGAGTGTTAGCAATATATCTTCCAACCGGGATATTTTTTGTATGATATTGTTTATAAAAACAAATTTGGAAGGAGCCTTGGTGGCAAGGCAAAAAAATCAGCGGGAATCCACCCTTTCTTTCGGCGATATCGGAAAAAACGGGAAATTAATACAATAACAATGTCTTACGAAGATAAATCAAAGAGTTGCCAGCTCTGATTTGAGCGGAAAACCGCCATTTTAGCACAGGTAGGTTTTTAGGATCGACATGTCGGCGGCTGTTCATTTCACCTGACAAGAAAGGAATCTGCTTAAGACAGAATCGGAAGGTACCCGGCCGAGCCCGGCCGGGTTATTTGTAGTCACTCTTTTTCAGACCATACTTTCGCATCTTGTCATACAAGGTCTTTCTGGGGATATCCAGAATGGTCATGACATCCTTGATGCTCCCGCCGGAGGAAACCAGCGCATGCTCGATAAGACTTCGCTCAAAGCAGTCGACCTGCTGCGGCAGGGAACTGTTGTGCACCGTTTCATCATCGGAGAGCATTTTCTCCAGCGACCAATCGAACTGCCGACCCAAGAGGACATACCGTTCGGCAAAATTCCGCAACTCCCTCACGTTGCCAGGCCATGCATAGGCCAGCAGCACATTCATCTGCGGACCGGTCGGCATCGTTACCTCCTGCTGATACCGGTGTCCGGCAACCATCAGAAAGTGGTGAAACAACAAAGGGATATCCTCCCGCCTCTCCCGCAGTGGCGAAATCCTGAGGCATACCACATTCAAACGGTAATAGAGGTCATGGCGGAACCTGCCCTGTTCCGCGGCCTCCAGCAGATCAACCTTGGAGGCGGCAACCACCCGGAGATCGACAGGGATGAGACGGTTTGACCCCAGCCGTTCGACGGCTCGTTCCTGCAGGACCCGCAAGAGATTGATCTGCACCCGCAACGGCATCGATTCTATTTCGTCCAGCAGCAACGTGCCGCCATTGGCGTGCTCGAACTTGCCGATCCTGAGCGATTTGGCGTCGGTAAAAGCGCCTGCCTCATGACCAAACAGTTCACTTTCCATGATTGACTCGGCGACCGCACCGCAGTTGATGGCGACAAAATTCTTGGACCTTCTGCTGCTGTTCTCGTGCAAGGCCCGTGCTACCAGTTCCTTGCCGGTACCGGTTTCGCCGATAACGAGAACATCGGCGCCGGTGTCTGCCACCTGGGCGATGGTGCTGCGGAGTTTTTCCATCGCCGGAGTCCGGCCGATGATTCGCGGTCCGGGGGCGCTGTGCAATTCGAGTTCCCGGCGCAGATTACGGTTTTCCAGGGTAAGCGTACGTTTTTCCAGGCCGCGCAGGACCGTTTTCACCAACCGTTCCGCTGAGTAGGGCTTTTCGATAAAATCATAAGCGCCGTCACGCATGGCTTGCACGGCGATGGAAATATCGCCGTGTCCGGTGATAAGAATGACCGGCAGGTCTGAATCGATTTTCTGGACCTCGAGCAGAAACTGCAGACCGTCCATATTCGGCAGACGGATGTCGCATACCACAATCCCCGGCCAATCCCTGGTAAGCATTTCAAGGCCCTTTTCCGCACAGTCCTCGCAAATGACTTCCAGTTCCGCCAATTCCAGCGTTTGCTTGTTTGCCTGTCGTATATGCTTCTCATCGTCGATGAAGAGAACTCGCTCGTTTCCGCTCATAGCTGTTTTCAATGTATCCTTTCCAGGGAAAATTCAAATTGTGCCCCATTTTCGCTCTGCACTAGGGCAATCTGCCCGCCGAAGTCACGGATGATCCGATCGCTGATGGTAAGCCCCAGTCCGAGTCCCTGACCCGATTTCTTGGTGGTAAAGAAGGGTTCGAAGATATTCTGCAGGTTTTCTTCCGGGATGCCCGGACCGTTGTCCTGAACTGCGATTATAACCCGATCATTCTCACCTCGACAGTCAAGGACAATCTTTTTTGCATCCTGCCCTTCCATGGCATGCATGGCATTTGACAGAAGATTGACCAAGACCTGTTGCAACATCACATGGTTAGCCTTTACCTCAAGATCCGCCGGGGTGATATTGATGGCCAACTCGATTTCGGCCTTGTTCAGGCTTGGCCGCAGGATCTCCAGCGCGCCGTCGACCACCCCGTGCAACGGTACAGCAACTACCTGGCCGCCCGATTTCCGGGCAAAAAGCTTCAGCTGCGCGCCGATCTGAGCCATCCGTTCGGTGAGTTCGCTGATCTGCTCCAGATTCCACAGTGCATCTTCATGGCGGCCTTTCTGCAGAAAAAGCCTGCCGTTGTCGGTATAGCTGCGAATCGCCGCAAGGGGCTGGTTCAGCTCATGATTGATTCCCGCAGACATCTGACCCAGCACGGCCAGTTTTGCGGCATGGATCAATTCCTTGCGCGTTCTCTTCAACTTGATTTCAGTTTCTTGCCGTTCCAATATTTCCTTGCGCAACTGCTGGTTTGCTTCGGTGAGTTGTTGCGTTCTATTAAGTACTCTCGATTCGAGGAGTTCGTTCGCCTCCTGCAGCATTTTTCTGGATTCCTCCTCGACCCTGTTCAGTTCCGCCAGCCGGTGCCTACGCTGAATGAGAAGAAGTCCAAGAACATAGGCTACCGTCATGCCGGAAGCCACGACAAAACACATTGTTACAACTTTTTTGACGAGTACCTCGATATCCATGAGGATATGGACATCCCAGCCGGCCTGTGGCATGTGTTGCGACAAGACGACCATTCTCTTTTCATCCGTTCCCGATTCGCCCGCCACCTGAAGAATCTGCAGGCCGTCGCCCGGGATGGCAGGTGCTGCGGCAATCGGCGTGAGAGTCGCTTCCGGATATCTTCTGCTTTCCTCTATTCTCTGCAGGACGTCCTTTCCCAGCGGCTTTAACGTCTTGTAGCGCCACTCAGGTTTGGTGGTTATGAACACGACACCTTCCGGGTCGGATACCACAAAATTTTCATCGCGATGGGACCATTTTTGTTCGACGGAGTCGATATTGATTTTTATGGCGACAGCGCCAAGGATTTCATTGTCTTTCCGGACCGGATAGGCAAAGTAATATCCCCGTTTGGATGAAGTCGTGCCGATTGCGAAATACCGGCCAAGCTTGCCCGCCATGGCTTCTTTGAAATATGGCCGATAACTGAAATTTCTCCCGACAAAAGGATGTTTTTCCTGCCAGTTGCTTGCCGCAATAGTCAGGCCGTCCGTGTTCATCAGATAGGTATCGAGCGTGTCGCTGACCGTATTGATGGTTTCCAGATACTTGTTGAGTGTCTCGATTCTGGTCGGTTCCAGCGGATTCAGCAGCGCCCTGACCAGATTGTTGTCGATCGCCAGCAATTCCGGCAGACTTTCGTACTTTTCCAGCACGCCCTGGAGATAGTTGATATACAGTTCGAGACGATTGTTGCCCTGCGCCTTCAACTCCGCCAATCCGCTTCTGTAGCTCAAGATGGCAACAGCATTGAGGACTAGAGCCAGCAGAATGAAGAAAAAGAGGAGGCTTATGATAAGTTTCCTTTGACTGGTGCTCACTCCCTGAAACCCATGGCAGATGAATGATTTCAACATATACCGATAACTTCCTCTTGAAGCGGACAAGGAAATCAATTACAACTGGATTGCCTTGATTATCCTGGGCCAGAATATATACAACTCACTCTCACACGATCCACGGCTATTCATGAGCAGATTTTCGCCCAGCCTCCCCGTGTTCCGGCTATCCTTGCTATATTTGCCGGTTCTCCTGCTCATTATATCCTTGTGCGGTTGTGCTGCCCAGCTCAACTCGTCTACAAACCGCTACTACCTCGTGAACAATAACAAGAAACGGGAAAGCAGCCTGGGATTTTCCATAAAACCGCCATCCGGGAGCGGTTGGCTGGAAAAACTGAACAACGACAGTTTGTACTATCTCAAACAGACCAGAACACAAGAATACTCGATGTACACCAAGGCCACTGAAGTACACCTCGCCGATGCATATCTTGAGGCCGGAAAATTTATGCAGTTCGTCAAAAAAAGCAAAGATCTCAGTATCGACTCCGGCGATTATCGCAATATTTCAACAACATACTCATCGGACACCGAACTCTCGCCGCTCTGTGTCCGTTATTATCAACGATATGAAGATCATGGCAACAAGACTCTCAAGCCGGATGAATTCATCAAGATCAGGAAGAACGGCTTAATGTGCATGCATCCCGAAACCCTGAGCGATGGGGTGGATATGTTTTACGTGGAGAGTTATTTGCAGTCCAAGGCGAGCGGCCATCCATCCTATCGCGAGGAAGGCGAATCCTTTCTCAGCAGTCTGAAATTCCATCCTGCAGTCAATAAAAGAGGGTGAAAAAGCGGGAGGAATCGGAGGATCCCACCCGCCCGGCCGTCTCCTATCGTATTTCTATTCCCGCCGACCTGACCGCTTCCTTCACTTCGCCGATGGCCACTTCCTGTCGATGAAAAATCCCCGCCGCCAGGGCCGCATCGGTCCCGGTCTTGCAGAAAACATCGATGAAATGGGCGGCATTGCCCGCACCGCTTGAGGCGATAACCGGAATGGATACGGCTTTCTTGACCATATTGATCAGTTCCAGATCAAACCCGCTGTTCGTGCCGTCGCGATCGATGCAGTTGAGGAGGATTTCGCCGGCCCCCAGTTCCTCACAGGTCGTGACCAATTGGACGACATCGAGGTCACGTCCCTCCCGGCCGCCTTTCACCGTGCACTGATACCAGCAGTACTGCTCGCCCTTCGGCCCCGGGAAAACAGTTTGCAAAACCGCATGCGACGTCTCTGCGGGTGAGGCGACATACACCCGCCGGGGATCGACCGAGACAACAACCGCCTGTGCCCCGTAAACAATGGAAATCTGCTCGATCGAACTTTTCCCGGTTTTTTTGCCGCTCTTCAGATATTCTTCAACAGTGTAGACCGCATCGCTGCCGATCGAGATCTTGTCGGCGCCAGCGCGAAAGTAGGCGGAGGCCACATCGAGAGCCGAGTACGACTTGTTTGCCGAATCGGTAAACTCCCTGATGCCGCCGCCGATGGTCAGCGGCACAAAGACGTTCTCCGAAGCCTTTTCGAGCACCTCCATCATCGGTTGGTCCGCAAGAGGAAAGTCGCGAAAGCCGGTGATGTTGAGGAAAGTTACCTCATCCGCCCCTTCTTCATAGTACCTTTTCGCCAGTTCGACGGGTTTCCCAAGATTTCTCACCTCGCCTTCATGCCGGACATCGTACTGGTCGCCTTTGGTAACGACGAGATCCCCGTGGTCGTTGCTGCGAACATCGAGACAGGCGATTATGCGTTTGGCAATTTTTGTTTTATCCGGTGGGAAGACCGCAGGAGTTGACACGCGGATGGTCTCACTGGAAGTTTCCAGGTATCTCGCCAAAATCCGCAGCCCTGCCGCGCCGCTTTTTTCCGGATGAAATTGAAAGGCAGTGACATTGCCCTTTTCTACCGCCGAGACGAATTCCCTGCCGTAATCGGTGAGTGCAAGAGTCCAATCCTTCGTCTCTGCTGCAATCTGTGCATGGTAGGAATGGACAAAATAGAGTTTTTCGTTGTGATAATCATCCAGAAGCGGCGACTGTTTCACGAGCTTGATGCCGTTCCAGCCGATCTGCGGCACGGCCAGATCCTTCACGGCAAATCGCACGATCTGTCCGGGAATTATTCCCAGCCCGGCAACCCCGGGGGATTCCTCGCTTCCTTCGTAAAGCGCCTGCAAGGCCACGCAGATGCCCAGGAACGGTTTGTTTTCGGCAATCCGTTGTCTGAGCGGCGCGATATAGCCGCTTTCCCGCAAGCGATTCATCACCAGACCAAAACTGCCCACCCCGGGAAAAATCAGTTTCTCCGCAGTCAGGATATCGTCGGGGGACTGGACATCCCTGACCGAACAGCCAAGTTTACGAATCGCATTGCGGACACTTCGTACATTGCCCGCGCCATAATCCAAAAGAGTTATTACCATCGCACTTCACCTTTTTCCCGGCTTGTTTCAACTCTTGCCGATTGAGCATAAAAACTCGATAGTTATTGATCAAGTTTTCTATAATACCGCTGTCCGGCACAATTGCGGCAGACAGTCCTGCCATTCACCGTCAAGTCCCTTTTATCCTGCACCCAGTCCGAACACACCTCGCACTGCACCCTGCTCAACGGCCTTCCCGGCAGGTCTTCCGGGGGAATGTCGATGGCGACATGCTCAATGCGGAAAAGCTCTTCATCTGCCATTATTTTATAGGCTTCGAGTTGCCTGGCATATTTGTCGGTGATTTCCGAACAATATTTATTTGAACGCTCACGGGCTTCCTCAAGGGCGGTTATCCTCACAGCCGCCCCGGAGTCCAGGTTCACAAAGGTTGCCGCCATTATGCCATGATCGAGCCATTTCATCGATCTCTTGCCGAGACTGCAGCCGGTAACCGATTGTATGGCATCGGTTGCACAGCGGTCGATTTCGACAATAACATAGAGTTTCTTGCGGTCGAAACCTTTAGGTTCCCGGATGCCGATCAGGGAGAGCGCCATCATGCTCATGCGCACCCCGATGACCTGTCCGGCGCAGATGTGACCATGAATACGCGTCGATTCCTTCAGCAGCTCTTCAAATGTATCCATCACTGTACCTCAATAAAAACCCAGCTCATTCTTCAGGTAAAATAATTATTAAAAATACTTGCCCCGAAATGGTGGTGTCAATCAAATATCCTCACGCCTCGACAACAAAAAAAAGGGCCATTCCTTGCGAGGAACGGCCCTTTGAGGTAAAAAAATGACCTGTCAACTGCCTAGCGACACTGGTACCTTGCCTGATAATACAGCACCTTTGCTATGCTATGCTTTCCTGTCAAGCACACGTTTCAGACACTGTAACCTTTTTGAAAGTTATATGGTACACTAGGCACTAACAGTTACCGTATCTTGTGAAAGTATGACAGAATGAGATTAGTTGACAGCCTCGGACAGTTTGCTGCCGGCTTTGAATTTGACAACTTTTTTGGCTGGAATTTTGATAGTCTTGCCGGTCTGCGGGTTTCTTCCCTGACGTGCATCGCGCTTTGAGACGGAGAATGTGCCAAAACCCACCAGCGTAACTTTGTCGCCATTATTAAGACTTTCAGCGATTGCTGCAAGAGTACCGTTCAGTGCTTTTTCGGCGGCCGCCTTACTGATATCTGCTGCGCCTGCGATGCTTTCAATGAGTTCCTTCTTGTTCATGAATTCCTCCCTGCTTAATCTTTCTTTACAAGTCCCTTTAGGCAACGTGTGTTACCCTGTTTCCCCTGAACATGATGCTTTACCTAAACTCTTCTCAATTGTCAAAAAAAAACTCTTCGCGAGGACCTTTCGGACATAACGCCAAGAATGATCCAACCCTTTGTATTCAGGGTATTACGTCCATAACAAGGCACCATAATTGAATCAGATATCAGAATCAAGCACTAATTCACTCGCCTTATCTAACTTTCCATTTTTAATTGCGGGATCTTACCTTCCTGTAAGATTCAGCATTACAGGCCATTCCTGCAGCGACTGGAAGTAGGTGTTCACTGCAGTCCTGTTGCTGCTCTCGACAAAGGCGGCAACATCCTTTTCCTGCACTTCGATCAGGAAAAAGGCATCGCGCAGTCTCACCCGGCAACCGAGAAAGCCGCGCTCATGGAGGAAGTGCTCGGCACTTTCGATAGTTCGGAGGGTTTTTTCAGTAATAGTCCTGCCATGCTGTATCCGGGTCGCAAGACAAGAGTTCGAAGGAAGAGCATAATTGGCAAGGCCTTCTTTTTGGGCGATGAGACGGATTTCCCGTTTGGTCAATCCTGCTTCCGCAAGAGGCGTCCCGATCTGCATTTCCCGAATGGCTTTCAGTCCGGGTCGCGGCTCCTGCAGATCATCAAGATTGGTGCCATCGACCAGCGCAGAACATCCCTCGACTGTCATCACCTTGCCTAAGACCGAATACATCCGTTTCTTGCAGAGGTAACAGCGGTCCTCCGTGTTCACGACAAATTCCGGCCAAAGAAGAGGATTTACTTCTATCTCCTTGAAGACTGCAGCCGCAGGGAAATTGCCCGCAAAAGTGGCGCGCGCACCGACAATGGATGCATTGGAATTGAGGGGAGACAAGGCATAGAGGGCTACGACCCGTTTCGCACCCAGAGCTGAGATGGCGGCATGCAACGTTAAGGTCGAATCGATTCCGCCGGAAAAAGCCACCGCGATTTTTTCGTATTGTCGAAAGGATTCAACAAGTTTGCCGAATTTTACCTCCGGCAATGCCTCGGACATAGCTACTCCCGTCCGTCCGGCAACAACTCGGCCGGTCTATTGAGCAGAAACTTGCCGTCACATATATTCTTTTTGAGAATCTCGGCAATCTCCCGTGCTTTCACCACACTTGACAGGGATGAAGTTCGAATTTTTTTGCCGTTCACCTCTATTTCTCCCGATTTCAGCTCGGCATAACTCACCTGGCCGTAACTTCGGGCGATTCCATTGGTGTAATCGTAGCCATAGTCAATGACCTGAGTGAAGATTTCCGCATCGGACACACCGGTGCAGGCGGCCATCTCGGCATCCAGGATCGGAATGGGAATACCGAGACCGAGGGCCAGCGAGGAACCGTATCCCAAAATCGACACGCCTCTCACCCACTCCGGGCTCATCCTCTTCAGATCGCCCTGCACCATCACTGTTCCGGCCGGCTTCAGGGGAACCCCGTTCTCCCCCCGCGGGGCTTTAGGGTTATGCTGGGTTCCTTTCCAGGTCACATACCCTTGTGCCCCGCCGAGAAAAATCCTGGTGCCGACGCCGATCGTCCGATAGAAGGGATCGTTCAGCAATGGGCTTAATTCGCCGGCGCTGCAATAATTGGCGCTCCGGCAATTGGGTTTCAGCATGCCCATATAGGTATAGACTGCTTTATCGGAAAGGTTTACCGCACAGTTATAATTCTGATAGCCGTTTCTCGGATTGCACAGCAAGGCATAGGGCAGATCGTCCAACCCCACTTCCTTCTTCATCTTTTTGGCGGCATAGCAATCGGTGCCGTAGGCTTTCGCCTCAAGCAGCAGCTTTTTCCCGCGCAGGAGATCTTCGATGACATGCCCTCCGCCGTAACGGAATTCTCCCGGATAAACCTTGTTCAGCGGATCGTCTTCGGCGGGTTCCGTGGCCCCGAGATAGGCATCGACGGCGGCCAGACCGGCATAGGCGGGCACCTTGTTGATCCAGACTTTGGAAGCCTTGATCGTTGGCGTCATCTGACCGAAGTTAAAAAACATCCCGGACGAACACATAGGGGCGAAGGTACCGGTGGTGACGACATCGACTTTTCTCGCGGCGCCTTCCGGGCCGTGTTCCCTGACGATGCCCACCATCTCTTCCGCCGTTACCACGACAGCTTCGCCAGCCTTAATCCTGGCGTTTATTTCTTCATAGGTCTTGTGGATTTTCTTGTCGCTCATGATCTGCCCGTGTTCCCGTTGTAATAATGTAAAAATATTAATAAATTAATGCTGTTTAGCCGAAATGAGTCCTACCTCTGCGGGTGACTGCCGACTCATTTTTTTACAACTTGACATCGCCATTTCTTTGGCCTAATTTATTTGGTTTCTATTCTTACAGTCAAGATCAAACTCTTTCTCAGTTTTAATAGCAAGGAGCGGCATGGAAAGCGAGCAGAAAAAAGCGATCGAGTCGGTGCGCAACAGAATCGATTCGATCGACAACACCATCCTCAACCTGCTCAAGGAACGGCTTGAATGCGCCAAATCTATCGGCAAGCTCAAGGACGAGGGCAACCGGGCCAAATGGGACCCTCTGCGGGAACGCCAGATTTACGACCGGTTGTTGCAGGATAACAACGAGATTTTTCCGAGCGATGCCCTACGGTCGATTTTTCATGAAATCATTACCACCTGCAGGCTCTCCCAGCGAAAAGCCATGGTTGCCTTCCTGGGGCCGGAAGCCACCTTCAGTCACCTCGCCGGGGTCAAATACTTTGGCCATTCAGCCGACTACAAACCCATGGAGACCATTGACGATGTCTTTGCCGAGGTCGATAAAGGGCGAACCGCCTACGGCATCGTGCCGGTGGAAAATTCGATTGAAGGGGCGGTCTTTTCCACCCTCGACTGTTTCATGAAGTATAAGGTGCAGATCTGCGGCGAACTGCAGTTGGAAATCAGCCACAACCTGGTCTGCCGATCGGGGAATATCGAGGACATCCAAACCGTTGCCTCCCATTCCCAACCCCTTGCCCAATGCCGGGAATGGCTGCGGAAGCATCTTCCCTCGATCCCGACGCTGCCGGTCTTTTCCACCGGCGCCGCCGCCCAGATGGCGGCCAACAATCCGAACATCGGGGCTATCGCCTCATCACTTGCCATCACCACCTATCAATTGCAGGTCGTGGTTCAGGGGATCGAGGACTACCGGGGCAACACCACGAGGTTTCTGGTCATCGGCAAAAAATCCCCGTCGCGAAGCGGCCTGGACCGAACCTCTCTCTTGATCGGACTCATGGATCGTCCTGGGTCGTTGAACCAGATCCTCACCGTCTTGTCCGAAGAAGGTATCAATCTGGCAAAAATCGAATCGCGCCCGATCAAGGGCAAGCAGTGGAAGTATTTGTTCTTTCTCGATATGCTCGGCCATATCGAGGATACTAGGATTCAGCAGGGATGCGACAAGCTTCGGGCAATGTGCTCTTACTTCGAATGGCTGGGCTCCTATCCCCAGAGCGAAGACGCCTCAACCGCCGATTCGTGACATCCGGCCGCTGCAGGTTTGCCGGTCCGGCCCCAGCAGATCCTGCTGCAGGGTATGGCCCTGAGGCTTATTCATGATGGTTTGGCGGATGCTGTCGATAAGCTCCTGGTCGGTCGCCCCGTTGCGCAGGAGCGCCTTCAGATCGGTCTCCCGGTCGCTGAGTAGACAGGCCCGGAGCTTGCCCTCGGAAGTCAGCCTCAACCGGTTGCACTTATCGCAGAAGTGATGACTTATCGGGCTGATGAAGCCGATTGATCCAGTCCCGCCGTCCTTGCCCTGAAAGTCATACATTCTCGCCGGTCCCTCACCATGGCTCCGCGCAAAGGGAGTGAGCGAACCGAGTTCGGCAACGAGCAGTTTAATCTCTTCGGAACTGATGAATTTTTCCTTCTGCCAGCTGTTCTTGTCGCCGACCGGCATAAACTCTATAAAGCGGACCTGAAAGGGCTGCTCAAGCGCCAGCCGGGCAAAATCCTGAAACTCATCGTCGTTCACCCCTTTCATGGCGACCACATTCAGTTTGATTCTGAAGCCCAGCCGTTTGGCTGCCATCAGGCCATCCCAGACCTTGGT
>MGTI01000181.1:0-201 GCA_001799365.1 Desulfobacterales bacterium GWB2_56_26
AAATCCTCGGGATAATGCTTTTTGATGGCAATGATATGCACTTCGTACTTGGCTCTCAGGTTGAGGTCCTTGAGGCTTACGCCGACAAATTCCTTGGGCGGCTCGATCTGGATCAGATCGAATTCCGCCGACAGGGGGATGAAGTCGAGCATGTTCGGCCGCGACAGCGAGCGCGAGATGCGTAGCGCCATGTCCCGCTCC
>MGTI01000181.1:453-12058 GCA_001799365.1 Desulfobacterales bacterium GWB2_56_26
TTCCGGTCGGTGTCGATGGCGATGACCTCGTTGCCGTCCTCGAACAGCGCCTTGGCAGCATGAAAGCCGAATTTACCCAGGCCGATGACTGCAAATTTTTTCATTTTTTATCTCCCGTAATTATCCGATCATCATGTTTTCTTCCGAGTATTCCTTGCCGCCGGAGGCGTCCGTCCCGACGATGATATAGGAAAAGGTCAGCACCCCGATCCTGCCGATGATCATTACCAGGACAATCCAGTACTTATCCCAGGTAGTCAGAAACGAGGTGATGCCCGTGGACAGTCCCACCGTGGCGAAGGCCGAGACCGTCTCGAACAGGTACTGCAGGGTATTTATTTTCGTCTGGCCCTCTCCTGCGCTGATGTACGAGTCGCTGAGCAACAGCATGAAGAGGACCAGATTGATGATGGCCGTGGAGAGGATGACCAGCGACATGGACCGCGTTACCGTCGCCTCCGGAATGGATTTCCTGAACATGTTGACCCGCCGTTTATGCCGGATGCGGCTGATCACGAAGGAGAAGAGCAGCGCCAGCGTGGTGGTCTTGACCCCGCCGCCGCAGGATCCGGGGGAAGCACCGACAAACATCAGGGAGATCATCATGACGATCGTCACCTCCCTGAGTGCCCCGATATCGACGGTATTGAAGCCGGCGGTCCGGCAGGTGATCGATTGGAAAAGCGATACGAGGCAGCGTTCGGAGAGGGATTTGCCGGAGAATATCGGGCTGCCGCTCTCCAGCAGGCCGAAGGTCAGCGCGCCGCCGGCGATGAGCAGCACGGTCGTCAGGAGGACCGTTTTGGTCTGGACCGACAACCGCATACTTTTCTTTTTCCTGTCCAGATAACGGGATTGCAGGTCGTAGAGCACCGGAAAACCGATGCCGCCGACAATGATGAGGGAGCAGACCGTCAGATTAAGCAGCCAGCTGCCGCCGTAGCGCACCATGCTGTCGGGCAGGAGCGCGAAGCCGGCGTTGCAGAAGGCCGAAATCGAATGAAATATTCCGTAGTAGAGGGCCTGGTTCAGCGGCAGTTCGCGGCTCCAGTGCCAGGTCAGCAGGATGGCGCCGAGAGACTCGGTCGCCAGGGTGAAGAGAATGACGCTCCTCACCAACCGGTAGATATCCTGGCGCGGCGTGTGGGCAAACAGGTCCTGCATGATCAGCCGGTGGCGGATCGAAACCGAGCGCCCGATCCAGGTGAAGAGGGCGACCGAGATGGTCATCACGCCGAGGCCCCCAAGCTGGATCAGTGCCAGAATGACCCATTGGCCGAAGGTGGTGAAGAACGTCCCGGTGTCGACGACGATGAGACCGGTGACACAGACCGCCGAGGTCGCGGTGAAGAGGGCGTCGATCCAGGAAATATGGCCTTCGGTGGTCGAGATATTGAGCATGAGCAGCAGGGCGCCCGTCAGAATGAGCAAAAGAAAGCTCAACAGCACCAGAGCCGCCGGGTGCATCTTCAGCATTCGGCTTCTGTTCGGCATTTGCACGACCTCAGGAATGTGAATGATGTGTCCGGACCAGGGAGTACGGGGAAGAGTTCATGGCAGCTCAACTCTGCTCGAATAACAAACGATCAGGGTCAGGACATTCCTGGATGGGTGATTCACTTCTGTGTTGGGTACGGCGGGGAACAACCAGAGAACGGCACGATACGGAAGCGAACAGAGGCATAGCACATCTCCAGGCTAAAAGTCATGGAAAAGCCTCCAGCCGAGCGAGTGCTTTCCCTTCGATGCCTACGAGGTTAGCTGGCGGGCTCGGGCCGAAAGGTTGCCCTATGCCGGTTTCCCGGCAATACGCCCCGTCAAGATTGGGTCCCCCGTTCCTGCCCGACCGGACAGGATTCGGCAGTCTGTGGCATTTCGGCAGGCGCTCCGAAAGAGTGCGCCTGAAGGGAAATGCCGTCAGACAAATTTCGTGCATCATACAGAGTTTTTAGGAAAAAGAAAACTCTCATCGGCATGAAGTCGGCTGCTCCTGATTTCCCTCTTGCAGAAAGAGTTTAAAATATATGTAACATAGGGTATACCCCTATACTCTATATGAAACGGCTTGAGACACAAAGGGAGGTAAATCGAATGAGTCTTTGCGGAACGGATCAGGATAAGGAACGGATCGTCAAGCGATTGCGGCGGATCGAGGGCCAGGTGCGCAGCCTGTGTACCATGGTGGAAGAGGATAAGGATTGCATCGAGGTGCTGCGGCAGATCAACTCCGCGACCGGCGCCCTGCGCGGCGTCTGGACGCAGGTCATCGGCGACCACCTGCGCGGCTGCATTGCCAAATCGATGGTCGAGCATGACGAGAAATTGATCGACGAGCTGTTGGAACACCTGGAGAAGATCCGGTAGCCGTGTGCGGTATCGGTGGGCGATATTTTTTGTAGGGTGCGCCATGCGCACCAACCAAACATAATAACGGGAGCAGCTGCATATGATTGGCAGGTTTTCCAAACTCGGGGTGTACGAGGAACTGCTGCAGAGCAGGGATTTTTTGAAGGTTGGCGCAGGCGCTCTGCTGGCTCTCGTCGGATTTCTTGTGGAACAGTATGCTCCCGACCGGATCATGGTCAGCCGGACGCTCATTCTGGCCTCCGTCGCCATCAACGGCCTGCCGGTGATCGTCGGGGCGGTGAAGGGTATCCTGGAAAAGAGGGTGAATGTCGATGAGTTGCTGTCGCTGGCCATCATCGCCAGTTTACTCGCCGGCGAGTTTCTCACCGCGGCGGTGGTCAGCTCCATCATGGTGCTTGGTGCCCTCATCGAGGAAGCCACTGCCGAGTCGGCTCGCAAATCGATCCAGACCCTGATCAAGGTCTCGCCGAAAAAGGCCACTATCCTTGCGGGCGGGGAGATGAAAACGGTGCCGGTGGAAGAGGTGCGGGTGGGCGATATCCTCCTGGTCAAGCCCGGCGAGCAGGTGCCGGTGGACGGCGTGGTGACGGAAGGCTCGTCGTCGCTGGACGAATCGGCCATCACCGGCGAGGCGATGCCCCGCGAAAAGAAGGCGGGAGATGCGGTGTATGCCGGCACTCTCAATCATAATGGCCTGTTGCGTCTTCGGGCCGAGCGGATCGGGGAAAACACCACGCTTGGCCAGGTGATCCGGCTGGTTTCCGAGGCTGAGGCCCACAAGCCGAAAACCATCGCCTTGATCGACCGGTTCGCCAAATACTTCACCCCGCTGATCATGGGCTGCGCGCTCGTCGCCTGGCTGATCACCGGCGATTTCAGCCGGGCGGTGGCCGTGTTGATCGTCGGCTGCCCCTGCGCTCTGATCCTTGCGGTCCCCACCGCCACCGTGGCCGCCATCGGCCGGGCGGCGCGGGCAGGGGTCTTGGTCAAGGGCGGCCAGCATATCGAAAATGTGGCTTTGGCCGATACCATTTTCTTCGACAAGACCGGGACGCTGACCGAGGGCAATCCGCGGGTCGACGAAATCGTCCCCACGGAAGGCATTGCCGGTGACGAGCTCCTGCGCCACGCGGCAAGCGTCGAATGCAACTCGACCCATCCGCTTGCCCGGGCGGTGATCCAGGCGGCGCACTATGCCAAGATCACTATCAACGCGGCCCGCGATCTCTTCACCGAGATTGGTCTGGGGGTCCGCGGAAGCGTGGACGGCAATCTGGTCGAAGTGGGCAGCGTCTACCTCAATGGCGGCCTGGGCGGAGTGCCCGTTGCCCTGCAGGCCAGGCTGCAGGCGATCAAGGAACAGGGCGCCACACCCCTTATGGTTTATCGCGACAAACAGCCGATAGGATTTTTGAGCGTCTCCGACCGGGTGCGCAGAGGAGCCGGCAAGACCGTGGCCGAGTTGCAGAAGCTAGGTCTCACGGAAATCGGCATCCTCTCCGGCGACCATGAGAAATCGGTCGATCTGGTGGGCCGGCAGGTGGGCATCAGCCGGTTGTGGTCCGGCTTGAAACCGGACGACAAGCTGCGGGTTATCCGGGAGAAGCAGCAGGGCGGGGCGAAAATCATCTATGTCGGCGACGGCATCAACGACGCTCCGGCGCTGGCGGTGGCCGATACCGGCATCGCCATGGGGGCGAAAGGGACCGAAGTCGCGCTCGAAACCGCCGATATCGCCCTGATGGGCGACGACATCGCCAAGCTGCCGTTTCTGATCGCGCTCGGCCGCCGGATGCTGTTCATCATCAAACTCAACATCGCCTTCGGGTTGGTCTTCAACCTCGTCTCGGTGCTGGCCGGCGCCAGCGGTCTGATCACGCCGATCATGGGTGCGGTGGTCCACAATGTCGGTTCGGTGCTGGTCGTGCTCTCCTCGGCGAGTATCGGTTTTTTCAAGGACGATTCGCGGTAGTCGGCGGACTAACCCGCTGCGGATGCAATATAGGACGGTGTAGGGGCGAAAAATTTTTCGCCCCACGGTGTTTCCCGCCCCTAGAGGCTGAAGGATCTCGCCTGGGCAACATCCAGCGCCAGCTGGGTTCTTGCCTCGGCATCCTTCGGCAACCCTTTTTGCGCACACCATTCCGGGAAGGTTTGCGGATCGATGAACACCTTCATCACCTGATCGCCGGCCGCCTCGACCTCGGCTTTCTTTTCCTCGGCCCGAACCAGCCAGGCCTGGTAGGTCGGCGGCAGCAGCTCGGCGTCGTCGAAGATCGCCAGCAGCTGTTCATAGTGCTCTTCCTTATACCAGACCATGGCCTGGAGCGTCGGCTCCTGTGCCGGCTGATTGACCGGTTCTTCCTTGACCGCCTTTTTTTCCTTCAGTTTCGCCACTGTCTTGCCTGAGCCGGCGAGCGCTTTCTTCTTTACCATTATCGTATTCCGTGGGTTGAAGCTTCATCTTGAAAAACATGGGGCAGAACATAAATCATCGCCAAGGGGATGTAAAGCGGCAGAAAGAGCGTCAGGCCAGGCATCGGCTATCGGTAGTCAGCATTCAGCTGTTTCCTGCTGAAAAGCTGATAGCTGACTGCTGAAAGCAAATTTTTAGGAAAAAAGGGTGCCGATGCGAAATACTTATACCTTACTCCTTGTGGAAAAGCATATTGCCAAAATATAATACAAGTGTGATACATATCGGATATGATCCATTACCTCGTTTTTTTCCGTTCGGCGTAAGCAGACGTACCATGAAAAAGGGGCAGGATGTCAATGAAAACCAAGATAGTAGCCGGGGTCGCAGCCGGCGCCGTGGTGACCGGTGTCGCAGCTTGTGTAATCGGACTTGCAATGGTGTGGAGCATCGGCATTGCCGCCCCGGCGATCGGCGGCAAAGGCAAGGAAGTCACTGCAGCGGAGACTTCCGGACAGAAAGCCGGTGGTAAGGAGGGAACGGTTGTTGACCCGAATACCGCCGGGCAGGAGGTCAACACCTCCCAGGTGACGGAGACCACCGAGACGGCTGTCGGCAAAGGCAGCAGGGTATCAACCGGGGCGATCGTGCAGAACCGGGCGAAACTCGGCCAAAGCGGCAGGGTCGCAGGCAGCAGCACGGTCGACAATTCAACCGGCAAGGCGAGCGGCAGCGGTGTTACCGTCCATATGGGCACCATCATGATCGAAGATGTGGTCATTGACGGCAAAGTGAGCAACGATGCCAAGATCCGCAATTCCGAGAGTATCGCCGAAGGTGAAAATTCCACCGCCAACATGGGCTCGGTCAGCGTGGTCGGCAGCACCATCGGCAAGTCTGGGGTCGTCGCCAACAAGGCGGTCATCAACAGTTCCCGGAATATGGCTATGGGCAGGAACAACACAGCCAACATGGGCGCCGTGAATGTCACCGGTTCAACCGTCGAGGGCAAGGCCGAAAACAAGGCCAACGTCGACTCGACCACCAATCTCGCCAGCGGGGAGAACAACACCGGCCACGTCGGGACCACCAACCTGCACAACAGCAGGATCGGCAAGACCGGCTCCTTGCAGAATACCGCCGACACCAGAAAGACCGCCAATATCGGCATGGGCGTAGACAATAAAACCCATGCCGGGGCGGTTCAGGTTGAATAAGTCGGGCTACTTCAGGCTGAGTATTGTCGCCACGGATTCGTCGGCATTCCCCAAGCCTTACCGGATCAAGGACCTTGACTGAGGTCTAGCAGTCCTTCAGCGATGAGCGTTGGCCCTGTTATTTCACAGCGAGAGGCCTATCCCGGATTTCTCACCAGCCGCGGTGAGATCGGCTGGCCTTCGGTGAACATTGTGTATGATTTGCAAATGAAAGAATAATAAGTTTAACGTGTGGTAATATCAGCAAACTTCTGAAATCGACACAATGTTCATGAGAAATCCGGGTTATTCGGCTGTGGTGAGTGGTCTCCCCGTTCCGCCGTCCAGGGCCGCAACCCTTGCCCGCCGCACTTCTTTCGGATTGTAGGGCGGTTTCTGGAGAAGGTACATGTTGAACATCTCCTGGATGACCAGCTGCGGAGAATATGTATTGTAGGGGATTGTGACAAACCGGTAGACACTCCGGTAGGCCACGGATTTCTTGGCATGGGCACTGAAGAAACCGAAGTATTTTTCGCTGAAGGAATCGCCGACGATAAAAATGGTGTTTGCCTCGCCGCGCGGGTTTTCCAACTCGCGCAGGTTGAACTGCTGGCCTTCAATGTTGTTGGCGACCGGGTCGGGCAGGCTGTAGTCGTCGATTCCCCTGGTGCCGAAATTGGAGATTGAGGCATGGACGGAACCCGCTCGAGGCATGAACGTAAGGTAGGTATCGTTGCTGTTTTTTTGCGGATCGAGACCAAGGGCGGAGATGAATAATTCATGCGCCCAGTCATGGCGGGCCGCAATGGAGAAATCCTGCAGGGGGGTCGGCTCCATGCGGTAGGCCGGATAGCTTTTCCGTATCTCCTCGAGAATTGCCCGGTAGGCGACATAGGCGCCGTAATAGGTCCAATGGAAATCGGTTCGGTAGTAGAGCGGGGTGGCGGACAGGGTGCCGCCTGCCAGCGCCTGCTCTTTGGCCCGGCGTAGCGGCTCACTGAGATCGACGAAGGGAACGGTGGAATGCTGCTTGAGGTAGCTGCTCAACTGTTCGAAGCGGGAAGGCCGGTTGAGCGCCTGTTTCGTCTTCAGGATCCTGTCCGGGAGATTTTCCGGATAGATCATCGCCTTGGACGGCGCCAGGGCGAAGATGTAGTCGATCCCCCGCTGTTTAAGCCAGTAATAGCGCTCTTCCAGACAAATCCGCCAGGCTTCGAGTTGTTCTTCGGAGAATGGAATGAGGCCCATATAATCGGTCACCATGTCGAAATAGGCGGTTGCGTCTTCCTCCACCTTGCGCTCGCCATACCCTTCGAAATACATGCCATTTTTGCCCAGAATGACTTTTGATATCGGCGAAAAGCCCATGCCGTATATCTTTATGTTGGCATCCATCTCAAGCAGCTCATTCCGGAAGAGAAAGAAGCGATTGAATCTTTCCTCGCTTTCCTTGATGAGTACGGCTGCGGATTCGCTCAGGCCTTTCGCCATGTCGATCTTGGCAAGGCTTTCTTTGATGGAGTCAAGAAAAGGCCTATTCAGCGAGAGGGTCGACCAGAAGGGCCCGTAGATGAGCAGAAGAAAACAGGCGACCTGGATGGAAGCCAGCCATTCCTGGAAATGAGGCCGGCGCAGTTTGGCCGAGGCAAGGCCGGCGGCGGAATGCTGCATGGCGAGGACAAGCAGGGCGCAGGCCGGGATGGCGATTTCCATCGGCCAGCGGTACTCTCTGCAGGCGAGGACCAGAACGGCGGGACCGAGGAGGAAATGGAGTTTGAAACTGTTCGGCGGGTCTTTGACAAAACGCCAGCCTGCCAGGAAAAGCAGCAGGTAAAGGAGAACGAACAGGGCGATTAGCGAGGTGGGGGCAGAGGGCGCGGGCAGTGCCTTGAAATACAGTTGGGGATCGGCGCTGGTGGCGTTTATCGTGAGGCCCGCATCCGTTTTCCGCACGTCGGCATCGACAGTGTTTACCAAAAGCGCCGCCAGAGCATCCGCTTTGAGTTCGCAGACCACGCTAAATCTTTCGATGGTCAGTCCGTGCAGGGTTACGACGCCTTTTTCGGAAATCGGATCGATACGCAACATCCCGCCGACTGGCAGTGGCGGCAGGATGAGGAAAGGCTCGCTCTCGCCTTCCGCATACTCATCGGTCACGACGCGAGAGGCGCTGTACGCGCCGGAATCACTCGGCCAGTAGATGGCGAAGTTGCTCTGTGTCGGGGAATGGAGACGGGCTTTGATAGCGGGTCCGGGTGTGACGAAATGCACCAGGAGCGGCATGAGGATGAGGGTCACGAGAAAAATACTGCCTGCGATGACAGTCTGTCTTTTACGTATCATCGTCCGCTAAAACCTGAAGTAAAGAAAGGGGTTGTAGGTGCCATTGATCAATTGGGCGGAACAGTAGACGATGAGGAAGGCCATCCAGGCAGTGGGCAGCAACGTCTTGACCGAGATCAGCAGACCTTGGCTGACTCCGCGTTTTGCATCTAAAAGCCGCTGAAACAGGCCGGCAAGCGCCGGCGCAACCGGAAAGGCGAAAATAATGCCGGCGAAAAGCGCGATAAAGAATCCCATATTGAGGGCGCCAAAAAGTTGGGCGTCGAGATAGGGAGTTGCGTCAAATCGGACCAGACCCCCCAGGAATTCCAGAGCCTTGGGCAGCGATTCGGCCCGAAAGAAAACCCAGCCCACCATAATGACCATCCAGGCATAGGCATTTTGCGCGAGACGGGGCAACCGCTCGAGCAGGGCACCCAGGCCGAGCCGCTCCAGGACCAGAAACAGCCCGTGGTAGAGACCCCAGACGATAAAGGTCCAGCTGGCGCCGTGCCAGAGCCCGCAGAGGAAGAAAACCGTCAGCATGTTGAAGTATGTTCTCGCCGCACCCTTGCGGTTGCCGCCCAGCGGGATGTACAGGTAATCCCGGAACCAGGAGGAAAGGGAAATATGCCAGCGGCGCCAGAAATCCTGGATCGAGACGGCGCTGTAGGGATAATTGAAATTTTCCCGAAAACGGAAACCGAACATCCGCGCAAGCCCGATGGCCATATCCGAATACCCCGAGAAATCGTAATAGATCTGGAGGGTGTAGGTGAGCATGCCGAGCCAGAGAAGACTTGCCGGCAGGGTCTGGCTCGACAGGGAGAACACATGATCGGCAACGGCTCCCATGGCATTGGCGATCAGGATCTTCTTACCGAGGCCGATGACAAAGCGCTGAATACCGTACTGCAGGTCGAGGACGGTGACGGATCGCCGGGCCAGCTGATCGGCGACATGGCTGTAGCGGATGATCGGCCCGGCTACCAACTGCGGAAAAAAGGAAATGTAGAGACCCAGGCGATCCAGCCGGCGCTGCACCTCGGCTTTGCCACGATAGATGTCGATGAGATAGCTGATGGCATGGAAGGTGAAAAAAGATATGCCGATAGGCAGGTGGACCGGGTCAAGCTGGATGGTATCCAGCGAGAACGAGGGCAGAATCCCGTTGAGGTTCTCCACAAAAAAATTCGCGTATTTGTAAAAACCGAGCAGCACCAGGTTCAGCGTGACGCCGAAGGCAAGAACCAGCCGACCGGCTTTCGGTCGGGATTTGGTGTGATCGATCCAGAGCCCGGTCAGCCAGTTGCCGACGATGGATAGCATCATCAGTAGCACATATCCCAGCTCGCCCCAGGCGTAAAAGAACAGGCTGGCGACAAGAAGAAGGGGATTGCGCAGCCTGCGGCCCACCGAATAATACAGGATGAATACGGTCGGCAGGAAAAGATAGAGGAAGAGGATGGAGCTGAAAATCATGCAGTCACTCGGGGGTTGGGTCAGATGCCGGCTACCTGTGTTTTGTTACTTCCTACGACTTGCCGGCTTGTGGACCTTGGTTTTCTTAGGGATGGGAAGTTACGATAGCAGGGATTTTATTGCAAGGTTTGTTTGGCCTTCGGGGCCTGGTAAATTCCGGCGTGGCCGGGATTGCGGGATTTCATAACGGATTGCGGGATGCTCATGAGGGCGGCGCAGCATCAAGGATCTCCTCGATGCTTTGTCCCGCGGCCTTCTCGACCAGCGACTCCAGGGCAAGAGCATTGGCGAGGCGGCCCCGGATGGCCCGGCGCGCTTCGCTGGCCTCTGCGTAGAGTTCAAGTTTTTCCGCGAAACGCCGGTGCACCGACATGCGCAAGGTGCCTCGGACCAGCTTATCGGCGAGGCAGACTACTTCTTTTTCCGTAAGCCGTCCCGAGTCGGGCGGTGGCGCATCGCGGTGAGCGGCAACTATTTCCGCGAGTTTTTCAAGACCCAGATCTGCGAGCAGCTCAGCGCCCCGCACCTCGTGCTGCGGTCGGCCTTTGGCCACATCGTGGAGCAGGGCGGCGTTGTGCAGGAGATCCATGTCGAGGAGATAACCATGGCGATTCAGCTCCCGCCCGAGCGCGGAGGCCACCCTGGCGACGGCCACACCATGCGCCACCCCCTTCTCCGGCATGACAAGGCGAGCAAGAGCCAAAGCCTCGGCTGGCTCGCCGATCGCGAGCCGTTGCAGCCGCCGGGTGAGCACGGCAAAATCTGCAGGGGTGTCGGCATCCAGGAGAATTCCCCGGTCCCACACCGCCACGTCCCGGCTGTGCTGTTGCTGCAGGAAGGATTTGAGCCCGCCTTTGCCGTCATAGGCGAGCAGACCTGGGATGAGGTGGGCCGGGATGAGCGGGGGATGGCCACGCAGATCCCCGAAACGGGGATGGATCACTGTTTGCCCGTCAAAGGCCGCGGACAAGGCGCCGATTGTCGCCGGACGAACCAGGGGGATATCGACCGGCAGGATATAAAAGCCGTCGACCTGGGTGAGATGCGGCAAGGCGGCGCATACCGAGGAATACATGCCCAGGTCGTAATGTGGATTGTGGATTGAGGGGATGCCGAGCCGTGCCGCCTCCGCCTCAACCTCCTCGCGGCGGTGGCCGGAGACGACGTACATGTCGGCAACATGTGCCCGGCGAAAGAGCTGAGCGCAACGGGCGATAAGGCTGTGCCCGCCAGGTTCCATCAGCGGCTTAAAACCTCCGACCCGCGAGGAATAGCCTGCCGCGAGGATAATCGCCCCGAATCTCACTCGGTCCTTCCTGCCCGAACCTGAACCAGTTCGGCGACAATGCTGAGCGCGATTTCCTCCGGGGTGTCGGCCCCGATGGCAAGACCGATGGGGCAATGCACCCGGGCCAGGTCGGCCTCGGTAAAACCCTCGCGGCGCAACGAGTCGTACACCGCCGCGCGCTTTCTCCGGCTGCCGATCATGCCGATGTAGCCGGCGGAGGTTTTCAGGGCCTGGGCCAGCACTTCTCGATCATGGAGGTGGCCGCGGGTGACGATGATCACATAATCGTCTGGACCCAGCTCGCCGATGCAGTTGGTAAAGGAGTCTAATACCCGCACCTCAAGGGCTTCCGGAAAGCGGGCGGTGCTGGCAAATTCCTCACGATCGTCAATCACCGCCACCTCAAAACCGACAAAGGCCGCTATCCCGGCCACGGCTTGGGCGACATGTCCGGCCCCCGCAAGATGAATCCGCCCCGGATGCACCAGCGGTTCGACGAATACTTCCCGGCCGGCATAATCGAGAAGGAAA
>MGTI01000181.1:12093-15767 GCA_001799365.1 Desulfobacterales bacterium GWB2_56_26
CAACTCGGCCGGTACGTCGCCGTTTTCTCCTGCTGCAAGGGTCATCAGCCGGGGCGGGAGTTCCCCTTTCGCCAGCATGGTCAAGAGCATTGGCCGCTTTCCATGGCGGTATCTATCCTGCAGCCGTTGAAATATGGGCAACGATTCGGGGCCGATGCGCTGCAGCAGAACCGAAACCTGCCCGCCGCAGATCATACCCTGTTCAGCGGCGGAGGCGGCGTCCAGAGCAAAGTTCAGTTCGGCAAAGGAGTGCGTTCCTTGCAAAAGCTCCGCGGCCTTTGCCCGGCAGGCTCCTTCCACGGCGCCCCCGCCGACGCTGCCGAAAGCGGCGCCGTCCGCCAGCACGAGCATCCGCGCCCCCGAGGTACGCGGCGCCGAGCCATGGTTGCGGACGATGGCGCAGAGAACTGCCTCTTCGTTCTGTTGCAGGGTGTGTATCAGTCGATCAAGAATCTGCCGCATATGCTTCTCCCGGTTTACGCTGGACGTTGCTGGATCTCCAACGGCACAACAAAGCTATAGCCATGCCGGATGAACCCGATGGATTCGTAAAACGTATGCGCCTCCTTGCGGATAAGATTTGAGGATAGCGCCATTTTATAGCACCCCCGTTCCCGGCACTTCTCCATGGCATAGAGCATCATCGCCTTCCCTATCCCCTGGCGCTGATGGGAAGGCGAGACGGCGACATCTTCGACAAGGCCCGACGGCTTGCCCAAGTGGCCGAGGTTTTCCATGATGAGCAGAGCGAAGGTGCCGACTGCCTGGCTGTCCTCCTCGGCCACGAAGATTTTGTAGTAGGGGTACGCCTGCATGGTGCGGAAAATGTTTTCCGCTTGACCGGCGGCAAGACACCGGCCGTCGTCCAATGCCGGCTGGGCATAGAGGGCGAGGATGGCCGGCAGATCGTCCCGGGTTGCTTCGCGGATATGCATTTGTGTATTCCGTTGAAGGATTTTTGGGTCCATCGGACCGAACCTCCAGGTCCGATGGATCTTTTATGGCTCTTACTTTACCGCGTCCGGAGATGGGCGACAACCCCGCCGTTGTCGAGAAAGGCCTGGATGAACGGCGGCAGCGGCACGATCCTGAACCTCCGGCCGGTGGTGAGGCTCAACAGCGAATCACCTTCAATTTCCAGTCGTTCGAGCGGCCGGATCTTTCCCGCCTCCGGACATTCGATCAGCGTCAGCCCCAGGTTGATCGAATTGCGAAAAAAAATCCTGGCAAAACTTGCCGCGACCACGGCGGCCACGCCCAATTCTTTCAAGACTGCCGGGGCCTGCTCGCGGGAGGAGCCGCAGCCGAAATTACGGCCGGCGACGACGATGTCGCCCGGGGCGAAATCACGCCGGAAATGGTCATGGTGCTCAAACGAGTAAGGGGCCATAGCGGCGATGGACGGCCGGGTCAGGTGATGGGCGCCGATGATCTGGTCGGTATCGATATTGTCGCCGAATACTATTGATTTGCCCGTTATCATTGCAGTATCCTCCTGGGGTCGGTGATGCGGCCGGTTATCGCGGAGGCTGCCACCACCGCGGGACTCGCGAGAAAAATCTCGCTGTCGGGACTGCCGACGCGGCCCTTGAAATTGCGGTTGGCGGTGGTCAGCAGTTTTTCATTCTTGCCGAGGATGCCGCCGGTGCCGCCGAAGCAGGCGCTGCAGCCGGGGTTGGCAATCATCGCCCCGCTCTCGATGAGCGTGGCCAGCACCCCGCTGGCCATAGCCGAAAGGAGGACATCCCGGGAGGCGGGCGTGACCAGCAGCCGGGAGCCCGCGGCCACCTCTTTCCCTCTGAGAATCTGTGCGGCAATCTCCAGATCCTCGTACCTGCCGTTAGTGCAGGCCCCGAGAAAGAATTCATCGATGGCGATGCCTTCGGCCGCACCGATGGGATGGACATTGTCCACGCTCCCCGGGCAGGCGATCTGCGGTTCGAGCGAGCCGACGTCGTAGGTGAGTGTCCGGGCGTAGACGGCATCCGCATCGTCATCAAAAACCGGGTAATCCGGTCGGCCGGCGGCCCGCAGGAAGGCGGCGGTCTTGTCGTCCGGCTGAATATAGGAAAACTTGGCCCCGGCCTCGATGACCATGTTGCAGAGGGTCATCCGCTCGGAGATGCCGAGGGCGCGGATGGCCGGACCAGCAAAGACCATGGCCTGATAGGTGGCGCCGCTCGTGGTGAGGTCGCCGACGATTCTGAGGATCAAATCCTTGGCGCAGACGCCGGCGGGCCACGCCCCGCTCACCTCGATCCGGATCGCTTCGGGCACCTTCATCCAGCTTCGCCCAGTTCGCCAGGCCACCGCCACGTCGGTCGAGCCCATGCCGGTCGAAAGAGCCCCCAGCGCCCCGTAATTGCAGGTGTGGGAGTCGGCGCCGATGATCAGCTGGCCGGGCCGGACGTGGCGCTCCATCATCAGCTGGTGACAGACACCAATGCCGTCGTAAACAAACGGCAGTTGCTGCTCGCGGGCAAAGGCCCGCATCGCCTGGTGGGTGTCGGCTGCATCGATCGAGCAGCTTGGGGTGTAGTGATCCATGATGAAGACGACCCTGGCCGGATCGTGGACATTCTCCGCCTGCAGTTTGTGCTTGAAAACATCGATGGCGAGAACTGCGGTGGCGTCGTTGGCCATGGTCAGGTCCGGGGCGATCTCGACGATCATGCCGGGCCGGACGTGACCCTGGCTGCCATTGCTGCAATGTGCGGCAAGAATTTTCTCGATGACGTTCATTTCCTCCTCCTTTCTAAAAAAAGCTGATCAGAATTCCCTTTGCGGCCGAACCAAGCAGCAGCCGCCTCCACTTTGTCATTGAAGGTAGCCGGGATTATGATATAAATAAAATACATGTTTCTCATGTCTACGATAACCAGGGGTTATGTTAAATGATCGATGCCGAACTCTACCGGGTGTTCTATACGGTGGCCATGGCCGGCACTGTCTCCGCGGCCGCAGCCAGCCTCCATGTCAGCCAGCCGGCGGTGAGCAAGTCCGTCAAAAAGCTGGAGGATCTCACCGGCTGTACGCTCTTTGCCCGCAGTGTCAGAGGGGTGAGCCTCACCAGCGAAGGCCGGATTCTCTTTGACTACGTGCAGCAGGGCTTTACCCATTTGCAGAACGGCGAACGCATCCTCAAAAAAATTCGGGAGAGAGGGGAGGGCGTGGTGCGGGTGGGGATCAGCAACACCCTCTGCCGCTACTATTTCCTGCCGCTTCTTTCGGAATTCCATCGCCGCTACCCAGGCATCCGCATCAGCATCGTCAACCGCAGTTCACCCGAGACTCTGCGCCTTTTGGAGCAGGGGATGATCGATTTCGGCGTCGTCAGCATCCCTCGGGATACCTCGGGGTTCGTTTTCAGGGAACTTTTGACCATTCAGGATATTTTTGTGGCGGGCAGCACATATCCCGAGCTGCGAAAACCGCAGACCCCCGCGGCCCTTGCCGGCTATCCCTTGATGATGCTTGAGAAAAACAATGTGACCCGGGCTTTCCTCGATGCCTGGCTGACGGCGCAGCGGGTGGAGCTTGCTCCCGAAATAGAGATCGGCAGCCTCGAGTTCCTCATCGAGTTTGCCAAGATTGGCCTCGGCGTGGCGCTCGTGATCAGAAATTTCGTGACGGAAGAGCTGCGCCGCGGCCTGCTCTTCGAGGTTCCCGTTGCG
>MGTI01000181.1:15780-19553 GCA_001799365.1 Desulfobacterales bacterium GWB2_56_26
CGCGACCAGTAGGGATCGTGACCCCGAAAAACCTGCCGCTCTCCATTGCCGCCGAGACCTTTATCTCGATGGTTTGCGGGGGCTGCGGGCAGGATGGCAAAACGCTTTCATAATTCAGCCGCCACATCATTTTAATACAACTTTTGTTTGAAGAATGATTACTTTAGCCGTTGACCGGCCGGTTGCCGTTTCGCAGAGGGTTTGGATTATATTGACGGGGCAAGGCCGGGTACGGTACTTTACGCAGTTCGGGAAAAAAACGGCAGGCGGCGGAAATATCCGGTCCATGATCAGGCAAACAGACAATTTCAATATTTACAGGCAAAGAGGGTGAGTGCAGTGTCCGATTTCGATTTCTTAGAGAGCTGGTCGATTGAAAAATCTTCGGAATTATATAGAGTGGCCGAGTGGAGCGGCGGCTATTTCCGGGTTTCGGAAAAAGGCGATATGCTGGTTTTGCCCTCACCCAATGGCATCGACCGGGCCGTCTCCATCCCGACGATCGTCGAAGGATTGAAGGAGCGTGGCCTCGATATGCCGGTGCTCCTGCGCATCGAAAATATTCTCGACGCCCAGATCTCCCAGCTGAACGAAACCTTTATCGCCGCCATGAAAAATCTTGGCTACAAGGGCAGTTTCCTCGGCGCCTATCCGATTAAGGTCAATCAGCAGAAACAGGTCATCGACGCCATGGTCCATTACGGCGGGCCCTATCATCATGGTCTTGAAGCCGGCAGTAAAGCCGAACTGATCGCCGCCATGGGCATGATGGTCGATAAGGAGGCGCCGCTCATCTGCAACGGTTACAAGGACGAGGAGTTCGTCGATCTGGCGCTGACCGCGGTGAAGCTGGGCTTCCGCTGCCTGCTGGTGGTGGAGATGCCGAGCGAGCTGCCGCTGATCGTCGAGCGCTCGCGGGTGCTGGGAGCGACCCCGGTGCTCGGCGTCCGCATCAAGCTGTCCAGCCAGGCCGGCGGCCACTGGGCGGAGTCGGGCGGCGAGCGGTCGATCTTCGGCCTCAATACCACCCAGCTGATCGATGCGGTCGATTACCTGGAGAAAGAAGGCATGCTCGACTGCCTGCAGATGGTGCATTACCACCTCGGCTCGCAGATCAGCAATATCCGGGCGATCCGGACGGCGGTCAACGAGGCCTGCCGGGTCTATGCCGGCCTGGTGAAAGAAGGCGCGGCGATGAAATACCTCGATCTTGGCGGCGGCCTGGCCGTCGACTATGACGGCTCTCAGTCGAACTTTCTCTCCAGCCGGAACTACTCGTTGAACGAGTACTGCACCGATATTATCGAGGCGGTCATGACCACACTCGACGAGCAGAAGATCGACCATCCGATCATCATCACCGAGACGGGCCGGGCGCTGGTCGCCTACTATTCGGTCCTGTTGTTCAACGTCCTCGACAAGACGGTCTTCGAGCCGGAGCCGCTGCCTGCCGAACTGCCGAAGGACTGCCACCCGCAGCTCGTCAACATGATGGAATCCTTGAACGGCCTCTCCATCCGCAACATCCAGGAGACCCTGAACGACACCATCTTCTACCGCGACGAGGTCCGGCAGCTCTTCAACCACGGCAAAATTACGCTGAGGGAACGGTCGCTGGCCGAAAACATCTTCTGGACCACCCTCAACCGGATTCGCCAGTGCGCCAAGCAGCTGAAGAACGGCCCGGCCGAGATTTCCGAGATCGAGCGCCTCTTGTCCGACATCTACTACTGCAATTTCAGTCTCTTTCAGTCGCTGCCGGACAGCTGGGCCATCGACCAGCTTTTCCCGGTGATGCCCATTCATCGTCTGAACGAGAAGCCGACCCGCAACGCCATCCTTGCCGATATCACCTGCGACTGCGACGGCAAGATCGACAGCTTCGTCGACCGGTTCGGGGCCAAACGTTTTCTGCCGCTGCACGAACTGAAGGAGTCGGAGGAGTACTATCTCGGGGTCTTCCTGGTGGGAGCCTATCAGGAGACGCTGGGCGACCTGCACAATCTGCTCGGTGACACCAACGTGGTCACGGTCAGCCTGCATCAGGACGGCAAGTTCGATTTCTCGGGCGAGCTGGAAGGCGATACGGTGGCCGACATCCTTTCCTACGTCGAGTACGACCCGAAACGGCTGCTCATGAAGTTCCGCAAGACCGCCGAAACCGCGGTGAAGGACGGCCTCATTTCGCCGCTCGAACGCAAGGCGGTGATGAAGGTTTATGAAGAAGGCATGCGCGGTTATACTTATTTTGAACGATAATGTGAGGAGTGAGAAGAAAAAATGAAAAAAGTATTGATCGTCGGCGCCGGCGGCGTTGCCGGGGTAACCGCCCATAAGTGCGCGTTCTTAGCCGAGAGCTTCGGGGAAATCGTGCTGGCCAGCCGGACACTTGCCAAGTGCGAGGCGATTGCGGGAAGCATCAAGGAACGCTGCGGCCGGAATATCGAAATCCGCCAGCTCGATGCCGACAACGTGGCCGAGACGGTGGCGCTGATCAAGGAGGTGCGGCCGGACCTGCTGGTCAACCTCGCCTTGCCGTACCAGGATCTGCCGCTGATGGATGCCTGTCTTGCCACCGGCACCGATTATCTCGACACCGCCAACTACGAGCCGCCGGACGTGGCCAAGTTCGAGTACAAATGGCAGTGGGCCTACCGCGAACGGTTTGAGAAGGCGGGGCTCATGGCATTGCTCGGTTCGGGTTTTGATCCCGGGGTGACCAACGTCTTCTGCGCCTGGGCCCAGAAGCATCACTTCGACGAGATCCACGAGCTGGATATTATCGACTGCAACGCCGGCGACCATGGTCAGCACTTCGCCACCAACTTTAATCCGGAGATCAACATCCGCGAGATCACCCAGCGCGGCCGCTACTTTGAGCACGGCGAGTGGGTGGAGACCGATCCGTTGTCCTGGTCGATGATGTACGACTTTCCGGAGGGCATCGGGCCGAAAAAATGTTTTCTCATGTACCACGAGGAGTTGGAGTCGCTGGTCCTGCATCTCAAGGGGCTGAAGCGCGCCCGGTTCTGGATGACCTTCGGCGAGCAGTATCTCACCCACCTGCGGGTGCTGGAGAATGTCGGCATGACCAGGATTGATCCGGTGGAGTTCGGCGGCCAGCAGATCGTGCCCATCCAGTTTTTGAAAAAAGTGCTGCCGGAGCCCTCGTCGCTTGGGCCGCTCACCAAGGGCAAGACCTGTATCGGCTGTGTCCTGAAAGGGGTGAAGGACGGCCGCGAGAAGAAGATCTACATCTATAATATCTGCAGCCACGAAGAGGCCTTCCGCGAGGTGGGATCCCAGGCGATCAGCTATACCACCGGCGTCCCGGCGATGATCGGCGCGAAACTCATGCTCGAGAAGACCTGGCATAAGCCCGGGGTCTGGCACATGGAGCAGTTCGACCCCGATCCGTTCATGGCCGATCTGAACAGCTATGGCCTGCCCTGGCAGGTGGTCGAACTGAAATGAACGGCTATTTTGAGTACCGGTTCGACCCGGCACGGGTGAAGACGCCCTGCTATCTGGTCGATGCCGGGCTCCTCCGCCAGAACCTGGCCGTACTTGCCGAAGTGAAGGCGCGGACCGGCTGCAGGATCCTGCTCGCCCTGAAGTGTTTTTCGATGTTTCGGGTTTTCCCGCTTATCGCGGAGGTTCTTGACGGCGTCTGCGCCAGTTCTCCTCACGAGGCGCGCCTCGGCCATGAGGAGTTCGGCAAGGAGGTCCACACCTTCGGTGCCGCCTATTCGGAAGCAGATATGGCGGAACTC
>MGTI01000182.1 GCA_001799365.1 Desulfobacterales bacterium GWB2_56_26
TCTTTTGGCTATTTCCTGCAAATGGTTCATGGCCGACTGCAGGTCGGAATCGGCCAGCCCCTTGCCGGTCTGTATCGCGGCAATGGTCTTTTGGCTATTTCCTGCAAATGGTTCATGGCCGACTGCAGGTCGGAATCGGCCAGCCCCTTGCCGGTCTGTATCGCGGCAATGGCGGCGATGGTCTGGTCCATAACGGTCATCGACTCCTCGTTTTCGGTCAGAAGGATATTGACCTGCTGCAGTTGATTATCACGCAGTTCGAGCCGTTTTTGCAAGGCGTCGAACTCCCGTTCGTCGGCCTCGGTGATTTTTTTCAGACGTTTCAGGTCGGTGATCCTTTCGGCAATATAGGAGGCATCGATGGTCTCGGCGCTCTGGATGAGGGAAACGATGCGCAGCAGATTGTCGATGACGCTCAGATGGACCTGTTCCGCCGCCCCGAGGAAGGAGCCGTAGGTCAGTTCGCCGGGCTTGAATCTTTTCAGCAGCATATCCCGCAACCGCTGATATTTCCTGCCGATTGCGGCAAACTGCTGCTCTCCCTGATCGGCATACTGCTCGGCCCCAAGCACGGTGGAGCAGTGCTCGAGGTCGCTGGTCAGGGTGTCGAGCAGCCGTTCCCGCTCCCGGCGATACTTCTCGGCCTGCTGTTCCAGATACCTGCCGGAGATGGCATCGCTTCGGAAGAAGTAATTGACGACCGAGGTGCCGGCCCCGACCGCCAGCAGTCCGCCCATCCCGAGCAGGAGCACCGGAAGATCGTAGAGGAAGGCGGCAAAGCCGCTCAGTGCGCCCAGGGCGGCGGGATAGAGGACCAGGGGATGCAGGAAGCTCTCCCGGCGGATCGCCTGGCGGATCGATTGGCCGCTGAATCGGTCCAGGTCGGGCAGGTTTTTGTCGTGAGGTATTGTCTCTGCCATTTCTTCAATCAGGCGCTTGTAGGGTGCGCCATGCTCACCGCTTTTGTCTTTTCCGGTGCGCACGGCGCACCCTACGAAAAATGTCATTTTGAATGCACATACGAATTACAACTCCTCCCGCACCAGGACGAGCTCAACCCGCAGCAGCCGCTGCTGGTAGGCGCGCGGCGGCTCGTTGTCTTTTGCCGGCAAGGGCTTATCGCCGCCGAAGCCGACGGCGTGGAGCCTGGCCGGCTCGATGCCGTGGCGGGTGTGTAAATATTCGGCCACGCCGTTCGCCCGCGCCTGGGAAAGCAGGAGATTTTCCCGGGCATCGCCTCTCGTGCCGGTATGGCCTTTGACCACCACCCGGAACTGCGGATAGTGGGAGAGCTTTTCCGCCGCCGCGTCCAGTTCCGTCCGGGCCAGCAGGTCGAGCTCGCTGGAGCCGTGTTGAAAGATGATCGGTTTCAGCTTCAGCGTCCCAACCTCGGCGAGATTCGCCCAACCGGCTTCATCGAGAGTCGGGAAGGCGGGCTGCTCCCGGCCGTCACGACCGAAGCCGGCAGTTTTTGTAAAACCGCTGACCCCGCCGGCGTAGAGTTCTTCGAGGAACGATCTCTTGATCAGCCGGTAACTGTCCCGGTCGGGGATTGGGGACTCGCTGAAATCGCCGCTGTTGACCAGGATTCCGACCGTCGCGTCGATCACGCCGATCAGCCGTTCCTCCGCCCGGCCGCCCGGTCCGGCGATGCCGAACCACTTCTCGCAGTTGTCGATAAGGCTCTGCCAGCCCACTCCCTTCAGCATGGTCTCGGCGACTTCCTTGTTCAGGCCGGTTTCCGTCATGACCTCCTGCCGCAGCCTCTCCGGCTCGTCGCGGAACTTTTTCAGCACCTTGAAATAGCCGGCGAGCAGCAGGGAGACCACCTCCGGCTGACGCTGCAGGTATTTGCGGTTCGCGATCAGAATATCGACGATCAGCCGCTCCGTCTCCTCGGTGCCGAGCAGCTTGACGATCCGGTTGTCGGCCAGCGCCCGCGAGACGTCCGGCTCCCAGAGGACTGCGATGTCGGTGGTCCCGGCGAGCAGCTTGGCGAGCGCCTTCTCCGAGCCTGCCGTCGTCAGACGCAGGTCATTCCGCACCGGCAGCAGCGCGGGAAGATCGAAGTGGTCGGCTGCCGCCTTGAGCAGATAATGGCTAGGGCTGTCGGGGGTAAAAGCCACCCGCAGTTCGCCGCCGCTCCGGACCGCATCCAGGTTGGCCACCCGGTCGCGGCGGGCGACGATGGCATCGCCGCCCTTCGATTCGTCGAGAACCGCAATCACCGCGCCGGGGTAATCGTGGGCGCGGCCGTTTAAGAGATAGGAGTCGACGGTGGCGACGGCGAACTCGTATTCTCCCTCGGCCAGGGCCTGCATCCGGCCCTTATAGTCCGCTTTGTCGTCGACGCATTCGAGCAGGTAGCCGGACCGATGCATTTCTTCCTTCATGTCCCTGGAGCACAAGGGAAAGTAGCCGATCCAGCTGTCGACCGCCAGCCGCAATTTACCCTTGGTGCGCACCGCATCGCTGGTGGTCCGCTGCTGTTTATCTGCCAGGTAGACCCATACGTATTTCCCGCCGACCAGCAGCAGCCCGCCGATGACGAGCAAAAGAAATACCCCGACCAATCGCTTGTTCATGCTCTAACCCCGTAGACCCTATTTGAAGCCGTCGATATCGAAATTTTCCGCCTCGGCCAGGACCTCCTGCAGCCCCTTTCGCAACTCCGCCGGATTGTTGGCCGCGACATAGGTGGTACGTCCCGCGCTGTTGAGGGAATGATCGGCCTCGATACAAAAGCCGATGGTGTGGATCATGACCGGCGATTGGGTCAGGACCATGTTCACACTCTGGGCCAGAGAATTGATGTCGTCGGCCGCTCCGTCGGTGACGATCACCACCGTATAGTCGCCGTAGCCGAGTTGCCGTTTCGCCTGTTCGGTCAGCATCCTGTAGGCGGTGTCGAGGGCCATGGTGAGCGGGGTTTTGTTGTCCGGGACGACCTTTTCGACCTCTTGCTTGAACTGGTCGCGATTGGCGATCCCCAGCGGCAGCCGGGTGGAAAAACCGTTACGGTCGAAGACGACGAGGCCGAGGCCAGCGTTTTCCGGGACCTGCGTCGCCCAGTCGATGACCGCCTCCCGGGCCACCTCGTGCTTGGACCGGTTGCCGGAACAGCCTTGCCGTGCCATGCTGCCCGAACCGTCGAGGACGAGCACGAAATTTTTTCGGGTGAGCATGTCGTCGAGCACTACCGCTGCATCGCCGGCCTCCGCCTGCGGCCAGGGCGGCAGCATCCGGTCCGTCACGGTCACGGTTGGGGCCGGTTTCGGCGGAGCGGGCGCCCCCGTCGGGGGCGGCTGGACCTGTGTCGAGGGCGGCGTTTCCTGCCGAGTACCCTGCTGAACGATCTGGTCGTCGTGCCAGAAATAGTAAAAAACCGCAAAGATGATGGCGAGTATCAGCAACCGGTTGAATCTTTTCATGATTCCTCCTCTAGTCGAGTGGCCGGAAGGCGGACTCTTCAGCCTCGATCTGGATGATCCTGAACACCACCCGCATGTTGCTCAGCCAGTCCTCTTTGGTCTTGGGCGGGCAGGGGACCGTGCCGCACATCCCGGTTTTCGGCTGGGTGATACCGTGGCCGATGACGGTGAACTGGCTTTGGTCGAGATTCACGCCATTTGCCCCGGCATAGCCCATGATCGAGTCGCGGACCGCAATCGCCCGCGTCAGGCTCAAGTTCTTGGCGGCCTGCTGGGTCTGCCGCAGGACCAGCTCGCTGCTTTTCTCCTTCTGCTTGCGCAGGTAGCCCAGGGGGTCGGAGTGGCCCTCGACGGTGATGACCGCGCCGCCGTAGGTGGAGGCCAGTTCCACAACCTTCTTGAAGGCGTCGGCATACATTTCGGCGGCAAAGGAATTCTGGTTCGGCTGGAAGTACACTTCAAAGGAGAACAGCTCGCCTTCGCCAAGGGTCCCCATGGCCTGTTTCTGGGCCACCACCTTGGTGACCGCGTCGACGTTGAACCGCTGGGTCTCGGCGGCGTCAAGGCCGGCGAGGCCACCGCTGAGGTCGGCGTAGTTCCAGGTTGCATGGACCAAGGGCGTCTTGCGGCTAAGAAGACCTGCCGTCACGAAGGCGGCCTCTATCTCCTCGGTGAGGCGGGCGAAGTTGCGCGGCCAGTTCTGATCGGTGAAGAACTTCACATTGCCGCGGTAGCCGGCATATTCGCAGTCGCCGTAGAGGGCCTCGGCGTCGCCGGTAGCCGACTCGCTGTCGAGCAGGATCCTGGCCGCGGCCCCGATCATCGGCTGGTAGTCGGCGAGCTTTTCCTGACGGCTTTTGAACAGCTGGCGGATCGCCTGTTCGCCGAGAAGCAGGCTGTGGACGAATTTCTTCACCGTCTCCTTGTTGGCGACAAAATAGTCGCTGCGCACCGCATAGACATCGGCGATGACCCGGTTGGCGCTCTTGGTGGAGAGCATGATCTTCGCCCCCTTGACCGAGCCTTCCGAACCGGTGCCCACGGTGCCGCCGGAAGTAAGCATGAGGCCGTCCGGAATGATCGTCATGGCCGCATCGATGCTGCCGTCATAGAGGGCCTCGGCCGGGCTGTTGGCGGTGCCGGTGAGATCCTTGACCCACTTGATCTTGACATCGGACATGGCCAGGCCCCCACCTTTCAGGAGGGCGGCGAGGTAGTCGACATGCGGACCGTAGGCCTGCAGGGCGATGGTCTTGCCCTTCAGGTCCGCCGCGGTGTTGAGACCCGGTTTCACCACCAGGCAGTCGCCGCCGTTGCTCCAGGTGTGCTGATAGATGATCACCGGCTTAGTGCGGCCGTCCCGGCCGAGCAGCTCCGAGGCCATGGCGATCATGCCGAGCGTCCCGCGCAGGTAAGGGGTCTCGCCCTTCATGTAGGCCTGGACCTGCTGCTTGAAGTCGTCCATCCGGGTGAGCTGCACCTGCAGGCCTGCCCGGTCGATGAGCGAACCCTTGGCGGTCCGGATGCTGTTGCCATTGGCATGGATGGTGGCGATATCGCCGCCCCAGGTGATGACCGGCACCATGGTGAGGCCGCCCGCGCCGGCCTTGACCTCACCCACCGCTTCTTTCACCACTTCGGTCAGCGGCGGGGCCGCGATAAACTCCACGGCCCGGCCGGTGGCGGGCAGAAACCCCACCAAAAGCAAGACACCAATGAACAAGCTTTTCAGATTAGTACGCATGTTCTGATCCCCTCTCTGTAAAAATTTGGGAGAACGTAGGGGCGAAAAATCTTTCGCCCTCCAAATTATAGGCGAAAGATTTTTCGCCCCTACACTCAGTCCTTATTTCCTAGCTCCTCACCATCATACGTTATAAACGAATCGCTGTGCGTAAGATTAAACGCCTTGGCATGCTGCAGGACCTCCGGCTCAAACCCCTCGTAGCGAATAGTCTGAATCAGCTTGCCGAAAGCCGCCGTCTGTTTCACTCGGGTCGACAGGGCCTGGTCGTTCAGCTTGTAATCGCAGACGATCCGCGCCCCGTGCGGCACCCCGTTCGTCTTCCGCTCATGGGTATAGTACTGGGAGATGACCAGGATCCTGGTGCCGAGATAGACCGCCTCCTCCAGATCGTGAGTGACGAAAAAAACGGTCATGCCGTATTCTTCCCACAGTTCGAGGATGAGCATCTGCATGGCTTCGCGGGTGCCCGGGTCGAGGGCTCCGAAGGGCTCGTCCATGAGGAGGATGCGCGGCCGCATGACCAGGGCCTGGGCGATGGCCACCCGCTGCTGCATGCCGCCGGACAGCTGATGGGGGTATTTGTCCGCATGGCCTTCGAGCTGAACGCTCTTCAGGTAGAAAAAGGCCTCTTCTCTTGCGGCCTTGCGGGTAGAGAAGGTCTTCCACAGGGGCTGGCCGAGCTGCCTTCCGGCCATAATGTTTTCCAGGATCGTGAGATGCGGGAAGAGCGTGTATTTCTGATAGACGATGCCCCGGTCGGGTCCCGGATGGCACGCGGGTTCCCCGTCGATGAGGAGGGTGCCTCCCGTCACCCTCTCCTGGCCGAGGATCAGGCGCAGCAGCGTCGATTTACCGCAGCCGCTCGGGCCCACCACGGTGCAGAACTCCTTGCGGCGCACGGCGAGATCGATATCCTCCAGCACGATTTTTCCACCGTAGGCCTTGGTAACGTTCTCGCAGTAGAGCAGATAATCGCCGGGGATTTTCGACATTTTTTCTCTCACCTCAATTCTTTTCGGGTGAATACCAGGGAAAGAGCCATCGGACCACGAGCCGCAGCAGGAAATCGAGGCCATAGGCAAGCAGGGTGATCCACAGGACGTAGACAATGATGACGTCCATCGCCAGATAGCGCCGGACTAGAAAGATCCGGTAGCCCAGGCCGTCCTGGGAGGCGATGGCCTCCGCGGCGATGAGAAACAGCCAGCCGGCACCCAGTACCAGCCGCACCGTATCGACCAGCCGCGGCAGGATCTGCGGCATGACCACCCGGTAGATCACCCCGAACTGCGAGGCCCCGAGCGTCAGGGCTTTCACCACCACACTGGTCGGGATCTTGGCCGTTTCGAGATAGATGTCTCGGGCGATCAGCGGAAAGGTGCCGAGGATGATCAGCATGACCTTGCCCAGCTGGTCGACCCCGAAGACGATAAAGAGAATCGGCAGGATGGCGAGCGGCGGGATGTTGGCGACAAAAGTGAGAAAGGGCAGCGACAATCCCCGGATGCCGGGCAGCAGCCCCATGTTGAGGCCGAGGAAGAAGCCGATCACGGCGGCCACCGTGACGCCGAGGCTCAAGCGTTTCAGGCTGGCGGCGGTATCCTGCCAGAGGAGGATCTTGCCGCTGCGCCCGTCCGGCATAAAGGCGACCTTTTCCACCGCCTGAACGATCTTGCCGGCCGTAGGCAGCAGTTTGTCCTGCGGGTTGGCCGTATGCCGTATCTCCGCGCTCGTCAGGTAGAGGGCGAGAAACAGCAGAAAGGGCAGGGCCGCAAGCAGGATGTTCAGCCAGTACGGCGGCTCGGCATGCAGCCCGCGGAAGAGGGGAATCCGTCGTTTCATCTCAGGTGGCCTTATCCCTGGTAGGGTACACTTTGTGCACCATCAAATAGCGGGCGAAAGATTTTTCGCCCCTACACCCACACATCCTATAATTTGCCCTCGGCGGCCATCTTCATATACTCGGCGGAAAAACGCAGCCGGACATTGTCCTTGCCGCCCATCACCGAGCCGTCCGGAAATTCGATGCCGACGAAGTCCTTGGAATCGGCGTCGCCATAGAGGCCATGGGCAAAGGAAAAGGTCCGGACATACTCCATGGTGTCTTTCAGTTTCTTGCCGGCGGCAAAGTCGGCGGCCAGGCCGGGCTCGTAAAACATCGCGGTGGTCTTCAGCTGGGCCTTGAAGTCGTCGATCGAACCGCCGGCGAAATCGGCCATGGAGGCGATGGCCCGGTCGGTGCCTGCGGCCTTGCCGCTCATGATCTGCATAGCCTCGTACCAGGCGCCGGTGAGGGCTTTTTTCAGGCTGTCGGGGGAGTCGCTGCGGACCACCAGCAGGTCGATGATCTCGCCGGGGATCATCGAGGAATCGAAGACCATCTTAGCGTCTTTTTCGTTCCGGCACTGCAGAAGCGGCGGGTTCCAGGTCACCACCGCGCCCTTCTTGTCGCTCGCGAAGATTGCGGCGATGTCGGCGTCGGAGGTGTTGACGATGGTGAGATCGGTTTCTTTGATCTTGTTCATTTCGAGAGCCCGGGCCAGGAGATAGTGCGATACCGACAGCTCGACCAGCTTTACCTCGCGGCCTTTCAGGTCCTTCACGTGAGAACCTTTCTTTATAACGATCCCGTCGTTGCCGTTGGAGAAATCGCCGACGATCAGCGCGGTCGAATCGACGCCGCCGAGCGCCGGAATCGTCAGGGCGTCCATATTGGTCATGGCACAGCCATGGTAGTTGCCGCCGGTATAGAGGTTGATGCTTTCAATGTAGTCGTTGATCAGATCGAGCTGGATGGCAATACCGTACTTCGCCGCCCACTTGTCGAGAATGCCGCTTTGCCTGATGTATTCCCAGGGTTCCCAGCCGGTGTAATGAGACCAGGCGATTCGATAGGTTTCTTTCGCCGGTTCTTTCGCCGGGCTTTCCCGCCACAGGCCGAGAACCACGATAAGGGCAACAAACAATACGGCACCAGTCTTCTTGAGCATGCTTTCCTTCCTTTGTGAAAGTATTGGGTGCTGACGATCCATCCTGAAGCTGTCCATCCTCCCCTAATCTAAGATAAAAAAAGAGAAATGTCCAACAGCGCAGGTTTTTAGTTTTGAAATGAATTTCGTGAAGGTTCTTATCCCCCTTTGTGGGTTGGACATGTAATGGCATAGGGAAATGGCAGTTTCGCCGACGGATGCATTGTGTTAATCTGGCCAGCCCGGCAGCAGGCAGGCCTTGCGGATCAGAGAAGAGATGGCACCATCCGGCGCAGACTTCCAACGGAGAAAAAATGATTTCAGAACGACTCGGCGGCGCGCTTTTTATTGCCGGTTCCGCCATCGGTTTCGGGGCAATGGCGATCTTCGGTAAAATCGCCTTCGGTTCCGGGGCTTCTACGGCGACCGTCCTGTTTTTCCGCTTTCTCGCTGCCGGTACACTGATGGTTATGCTCATGGTGAGCATGCGCCAGCAATGGCCGAAAGGCAGGGATCTGGCGGTGCTTATCCTCATGGGCGGCCTGGGGTATGCCGGACAGGCTTTTTGCTTTTTCTCCGCCCTGCATCACGCCACCGCCGGTTTGACAGGCCTCTTGCTCTATCTCTTCCCGGCCCTGGTCATTGTCGGCTCGGCCATTCTGGGCCGCAGGAAACTGACCTGGTCGAAAGTCCTGCTCGCCCTGCTGGCGCTTATCGGCATCCTGTTGACGGTGGCCGGCGGGCTTGCCGGAACGCCCACGGGCATAGCCTTCGGAGTGGGGGCGGCACTGATCTACACCGTCTATATCCTGGTTGGCGAGGGAGTTACCGGCCGCACCGGGGCGGTGAGCGCCGGCTGCGTCATCATGCTCTCCGCCGCCGTAGTGTTCGGGGTGGTCATGACGGTCGAAGGCCCGACGTATCCGGGGACGCCTGCCGGCTGGCTAGCGGTGGCGGCCATCGCCGTGGTGTCGACGCTCATGCCGATAGTCTTCTTTTTTGCCGGCATGCGGCGGCTGGGCGCCGGCGACGCTTCGACGCTCTCGACGCTTGAGCCGGTGGTGACCTTGCTTTTGGCGTATATATTTCTGGGGGAAAAACTGGGGCCGGTGCAGGCGGCGGGGGCGGGTCTGGTCATCGCCGCCGTGGTCATTCTGACCCGGCTGCGGTGATGGGGCCTGATCTTTACGGCTTCGGAGTTCAGCGGAAGATCTTCCGGTATCCTTCCTCGTCGGCCTTATAGCCGAAGGCGGCCTCAAATTGAACGATGATTCCCGGATTCGCCTCGCGGTCGTGGTCCTCGGGAAAGCTTAATCTGGGTGTTATTTCCAGCACAAGCCAGTCCCGGAAAAAACGCTGGCGGTATCTGACCAGGAATTCGGTGTCGGTCATCTTGTAGCTCGGTTCGGTGTCGAAGTAGACCCCCGATTCGTAGGAAATTGCCTGGTGAGAACTCAATACCTGG
>MGTI01000183.1 GCA_001799365.1 Desulfobacterales bacterium GWB2_56_26
TACGATCTCGCTTGCCGGATCATCCAGGTCGCCGAAGACCATCGCCCCAGTCGGGCAGGACTCGACGCAGCGCGGCTGATTTTCGCCCTCGTCCAGGCGATGGGCGCAGAGGGTACACTTCTGGGGAAGCTGCAATTCCTCGTTCCAGTAGATCACCCGGTACGGGCAGGCCTTGGCGATGGCCTCCTGACCTTTGGCCTTTTCCGGATCGATCATAACGATGCCGTCCGGCCGGCGGTAGGCCGCACCATCTTTGGCTGCCGAGAGGCACGGCGCATCCTCGCAGTGCAGGCACGGCTTGGGAACGTAGGCGATCTTCGGCTTCGGATATTCGCCCCGCTCGATCTCCTGGATCTGCATCCAGAACTGGCCGTGCAGCGGCTGGGCGGCGGAATAACCGGGGTAGTCGTTGCCGTAGAATTCATCCCGGCAGGCAAGAAAGCAGTTGTAGCAACCGCTGCATTTTTTGATGTCTATGAGTATGGCGTAACGGGACATGGTATCAGACCTCCCACTTTTCGATTTCGATGAGACAGGAATTCGGGGTCATGCCCGGCGCGTTCTTCGACACCATCCGCGAAGGCGTGAGCATGTTGACGCAGCCGCCCTTATCCGGCGAATCCGCCTTGCCGGGGATGAGCGGGTCGTACTTGGCCGACGAGGCGTAGCTGTGGATTATGCCGGGCCGCACCCGCTCGGTGAGGACCGCGATGCAGAGCACGCTGGCGCGATCGTTGTAGAGGCGGACGATATCGCCGTTCTGGATGCCCCGCAGCTGTGCGTCCGCAGGACTTATACGCGCCGGCCACCAGGCGTAGCCGTCTTTCTTGATCCGGTGGATCGGGATGTCGTCCAGCCAGTCGGTGTGCTTGTCGTAATGACAGTGGAAGGTAAAGCGCGGATGGGGCGACAGCAGCTGCAGCGGATAAGTCTTGAACAGCTCGCTGCGATGGCCCTCCCAGCTCGGGATGTAACGCGGCGAGATCGGCCGTTCCTCGTCGTCCGGGAATTTCGACTTGAGGCTCTCCGAGACGAATTCGATCTTGCCGGTGTAGGTGCCGAGTTCGTGCGCTTTTTCAAGGTTCTTACGCTTCGGATTGTTGGTATCCGGCGTGTCGCAGGGCCGCCCGTCGGCAAACCAGCGGAGCGACGGCGTCGATTTGTAGTTATCCGGGATATTGATGATATGGTAGCCCTTGCGGTCGAATTCCTCCCAGCTGATGTGTTTGCCGAGATCTGAGGAATCAAAGAAGGCCTTGACCCAGTCCAGTTCACTGCGTCCGTCGGTGAATTGTTCCTTCATGCCCAGCCGGTCGGCGAGAAGCGTGAAGATCTCGTAGTCCGATTTCGATTCCCACATGGGCTCGATGCACTTCTGCTGGCGGACGACGATGCGATAGTTGCTGCCGCTGCTGGCGTGACAGGTATAACCGCCGCAGGCGCCCCACTCGCCGACGTCGTCGCGCTCGAAGTTGCTGCAGGCGGGCAGGATGATGTCGGCCATGCGGGTCTCGCTGTTGAACCAGACGTCCTGATTGACCACGAACTCGAGTTTCGGGCTCTGATACATCCGCACCCATTTGGTGGTGTCGCTCATGGTGCCCATGAACGAGCCGCCGTAGCGGTAAAAGAGCTTGATCTCGGAGTAGCCGGGCATCGGATATTCGAAGTGTTTGAACTGCTGTTCCAGCGACTGACCGCAGAAGCCCTCGCCGTACCAGGATACCGGCGGGTTCAGCACCGCTTCCGGCAGAGTGAGCCGCCACAGCCGCTGCTTGGTCGGGTTGACCGGCAGGGTCCTGGCGATCTTGGCGGTGGCGATCCGGCCCTGCAGGTCGGCATAGGCCGGGAACCAGGTGTCGACCTCGGAGGGCGCGCCCATCGTGGTGCCCCAGATGGTGCGGCCGGGCTTGCCGAGACCCTGCATGGCCTGGAGCAGGACCATCATCCTCGCCCATTCGGTGCCGTAGGCCTGGCGGCAGGCGCCACCCTCGCCGCCGCGGGCTCCGCCGGACAAGACTGTGCGTTTTTTGGCCCACTCGCGGGCGAGCGCCCGGATGACTCGGGCCTTTACCCCCGACTCGTGCTCTGCCCACTCGGGAGTTTTCGGCTGGCCGTCTGTTTCACCCAACACGTATTTCTTGAATTCGTCGAAACCAACGGTGCGGTCGCGGACGTAATCCTTGTCATAGATATCCTCGGTAACCCAGACATGGGCAATCGCCATGGCCAGGGCGGTGTCGGTGCCGATCCGGGGGGCGATCCATTTGCCTTCCATGACGCCCGCGGTAAAATTGTGGAAGGGGTCGATGAAGACCATCTTTACTCCCCGCTCCTTGAGCCACTGGCGCCACAGGGCCGAATCCTGACCGGTGTAGGTGCCGCGGGTGGTGTCCGGGTCGTTCGACCAGAGGACGATCATCTCGGCGTTTTTGAGGGAATCCTCCAGCAGGTCGTACTGCTCAGGCATGCCGAGCCGCCAATAGAAGCCGTAGGTGTGGGTCGCCCCCCAGTGCCAGCCTTCCCAGCTGTCCGGATTGTCCATGACCGGGGTGAATTCGAGCAGGTTCATAAAACGGGCGAACGGCCCCATCTTATAGCCGACGATGCCCCAGTTGTGGTGGGAGGAGGTGAGTCCGGAAATTGCCGAGCCGCCGTAGTTTTCCTTCACCCGTTTGATCTCGGAGGAGACGATGGTAAGCGCTTCGTCCCAGGAGATCCGGACATAGGGCGATTTGCCGCGATTTTGCGGATTACGCTCGCCGTTCGGGTCGAAATCGACGCGCCGCATCGGGTATTTGATCCGCTCGTCTGAATAGAGTCTGCGCCGGTCGGCGTGGACGTAGGGGGCCAGGGCGAATTTTTTGGGCGGCGAAAATTTCCGACCGCCAGCTTCGATGGTCCACGGCTTGAAATCGGCTTCCGCCGCAACCAGGGGTCGCATGCGCGTTACTTTTCCGTCTTTCACATAGACGCTGACCGGCCCGGCGTTGGTACAGTTGGTAAATACCTGTTCACTCATCGTTTGCCTCCCGACATTGTTCCATCTTCATTTTATGCGCTGCAAAACTCTCAGTTATGATCATGAAAGTTGCGTATCATTTTACATGCAGAAGGGCATAATCCACAATCGTAATCTTTTTCACACCTATTCACGTCTCTGCAGATCAAGGTATCCTGCTCCGTTTTTCCCACGTTTCTGCCCTGGCAGACAGTTCTTACGCAAGAAATTCCAGCAACTCCCGTTACTCTGTGTCGTATACTGAAATACAATACCGACATATGGAACTAATAATACACTGCATCACAGACATGTCAAGGTCATTTTACATGTAATTATTTCCATCCAATATTATTCTAATTTCAATTAATTAGATAGGATGATGCCGGATAAACAACGAGTTTCGATCAGTTATTTTCTTGACAGAACGAAGCCAGTGATCTATCTAGTTGCAACATACGGAACAGACTATTACTGTGTGCAACATCCCGGCAGGGAACATTTCAACCTCCTCACGCCGGCTCACCACTATCATCCAGGAGTTACGACATTGCCGGATAAGAAAAAACAGCCTGGCGAAGACATCAGCTGCACTTCCGCCGAAAAGGCCCTGAACATCCTGCTGGCCTTCACCCCGTTCAACGCTGAAATGGGCACGACCGAATTGAGCCTCAAGCTGGGTTTGCATAAATCGACCACCAGCAGGCTGATAAAACTGCTGGTCGCGACGCACTTTCTGCAGCAGAATCCGCTTACCAAAAAGTATATGCTCGGCAGTTCGGCGGTGAAAATCGGCAGCGCCACCACCAAATCGCTCGACAGTAAGCTGCTTGCCGTGGCCCAGCCGTGCCTGACCGAACTCTCCCGGCAGCTCGGGGAAAGCGTGGCCCTGGAGATGCTTGCCGGCACCAAAGTGGTGCTGGCCCTGCACGTGGAGGGACCGAGCCATATCCGCTTCAATTTTCAGCAAGGCGAACAGGTGCCGATCAACGTCGCGGCCGGCGCCAAGGTGATCCTCTCCCACAGCGACCCCACCCTTCTGGAACTCTGTCTCGAGCAGGAGTTCGAACGGTTCAACGAAAACACTATCGTCTCCAAGGATGAGTACCGAAAACTCCTGCAAAAAATTAAACAAACAGGGATAGCCTACGATCACGGCGAGCGCTACAAGGACACCCATGCCATGGCCACGCCTATCCTGGGACTCGGCGGCGCCCCGAAAGCGGCGGTAGTCATCGCCGGCCCGGCCTTCCGCCTGACCGATCAGTTTTTGCAGGCGGCTGTGGCACCCTTGAAGGCCACTGCCGAGAAGATCTCCAGTCAACTGTTTTTCTGAGTCGTCTGCCTTTCCACCTCGTTCGGCCGCGTCACAATCATCCCAATCCCATCGCGTCCTGCGGATCGTCTCCCACACCACCTTCGCCAGCGATTCGATGAGCGTCATCCCGCTCTTTATCCTGATGGGGGCCTTTGCATTCGAAGCCGGGATGAGCGAGGATCTCTACCGTGGCCGTGCATACCATTTTCGGCAGTCTCCGGGGCGGTGGCCATGGCCCATCTTTCGGGAAGTGATACCCTTTTTGGTGGCCGAAGTTCTGGAACTGGTCCTCCTGGTCAGTATTCCGCAGTTATCCCTGTTCCTGCCGAGTTTGATGTGAGGAACGGGAGTCGCCGGTGAAATGGCAAAAGTCCGGAATGTGGATGAACAGGATCCTTCATCCGCCTTTCTTTTCTTCCAGTTCATCCCAGCGATGATACAACCGCTCGACCTCCAGCCGGGCCGTTTCCAGCTTTTGCCAGCATTCATCGAGTTTCTGGGGATCGGCGGCGACATCCGGCCGGCCCATCATCTGCTCAAGCTCGGCGACAAGGTTTTCCTGGGTATTGATTGTTTCCTCGATCCGGTCGTATTCCCGCTGATCCATATATGACAGCCGGCCTTTGCCCTTGTCCTGTTCAGAGGCTTTACCGTTTTTCTGCCCGCTTTTTTCCTTGACCTCCTCTTTTTTTACCGGCTCCGGAAGATCCTCCAGCCACTGTTCGTAGTCGGCATAATAGGAGACGCCCTGCCGGCCGCCGAAGCCGAGCAGCCGGTGGCAGACCCGGTCAAGCAGGAAACGGTCATGAGTGACGAGAATCAGCGCCCCGGGAAATTCCACGAGGCTTGCCTCCAGCACGTCGAGGGAGGCAATGTCGAGATCGTTGGTCGGTTCGTCAAGCAGCAGGATGTCGGCAGGCTGCCGCATCAGGCCAGCGATGAGGATGCGTGCCTGCTCGCCGCCGGACAGCTGCCCCACCGGGGTCTCCAGCTGGTCGGGGCGAAAGAGAAATTTCTTGGCCCAACTCGCCACATGGAGCGATCTGCCGCAATAGATCAATGAATCGCCCTCGGGGGCCAGCGCCCGGCGCAGGGTCACCGAGGGATCGATGGCGGTGCGGTTCTGGTCGAAGCTGACGATCTTGACGTTGTCCGCCGTCTTGATCGTCCCTGCGTCGGGCAACACTTCCGCCTTGCCCTCCGCCCCGGCGATGATCTTCATGAGAGTCGACTTGCCGCAGCCGTTGCGCCCCAGAAGTCCCAGGCGGCTGCCAGGCGACAGGACGATATCGAGGCCGGAAAACAGCACCCGATCACCGTAGGCTTTGGTCAGTCCTTGTGCTTCCAGCAGCTTCCGGGTTTTCCGGCCGGTTGCCTCAAAGTCGATCTGGACCTTCGAGATCGCTCGGTTTCGGGCCTTGACCTCCGCCAGTTCGTCGGTCAGCTTGTATGCCTCGTCTATCCGGTATTTGGCCTTGGTGGCCCTGGCCTTCGGGCCGCGCCTCAGCCACTCGATCTCACGCCGGGCCTTGTTTGCGAGACGTTCCTCCTCTTCCTGCTGACCCTCGAGAAAAGTTTCCCGGGCCTCGAGAAAGCGCGAATACGACCCGTTGACCTGCAGCGTGCCTTCGGGATATACCGCCGACAACTCGATGATCCGGTTGGTGCAGTTTTCGAGGAAATGCCTGTCATGGCTGACCAGCAGACAGGCGGAAGGCGCCATCGTGCCGCCGAGCATCTTTTCCAGCCAGAGTATGCCTTCGATATCAAGATGGTTGGTCGGCTCATCCATGATCAGGACGTCTGGCGAAAGCAGCATGGCCCGGCAGATCGACAATCGCTTGCGCCATCCACCGGAAAGATTTCTGACCGGCACCTCGCTGTCCGGGAACTCCGCCCGGCTGATCACCGTGCTCACCCTGTTATATTTAACGGTTTCTTCGAGATCCTCACCCACAAGAGCCGCCATCAGGTTGGCCGCGACACCATCATCCTCAAGGAAGGCATCCTCCTGGGCGAGATAACTCAGGCGAACAAACTTTTGGCGCACGACCTGACCGCCGTCCGCGTCTTCCAAGCCGCAGAGAATTTTTAAAAGCGTTGATTTTCCCGACCCGTTCGGGCCGATAACGCCGATCTTTTCATTACTGTCTACCACCAGACTGATATTTTTGAAGAGGCTTTGCGCCCCGAACGATTTGGACAGATTTTTACAGGTTATGAGATTTGCCATGTATGCATTCTAGGGTGATAATATCGATGGAAAATTCCCACCGGAAGGCGAAGGGACATCAAATTGGCAGGAAATTTATCTAGGAACTTCAGGAAGTTGATCCAACCAGCCCGGATCGTCCGCAGGGCGTTTTCTTGTTGCTTTAATGACTTCTCCTTAGTATAAGCTATAAAAATTTCGAACGAAAATCCTAATACACGCACCATATAAAGAGAGAAGCGAAAACGAACATCATACTTGCAGTTTTCGGTATTCACAACTGTTTTGGGCTTGTTGCATGGAAGATCAACTCCACATTATTATCACTGCCGACAGGGGCAAAGTTTTCAGCCTGCCTTGCTCGCGAAAAAAACTCGCGATTCTTCTTATTCTCTCCGCCACGATCCTGCTTTTTCTGCTCGCCACCAGTATTTTCTCGATTTCGCTGTTCACCAAAAACCGGGCATTCTCGACCCAGCTGGACGAAGTGCGGGAACAACTCCGAACGAGCGCCGGACTCATCGCCGAACATCAACGGCTAGCCGAGGAACAACAACTGCGGCTGAAGTTGAAAGTTGCCAAGCTGGAACTCAGCAATGTCAGACAGGCCGTCGAATTCAAGGAAGAAAAAGAAGAAATCTTGTCGACTGCAGTAAGTGAACTCACGGAACGGAGCGAGCTGATCGGCCGAATGATCGACAGCATCGGCATTGAGGTGCCGCAGGGAGAAGAAGACAAAAAC
>MGTI01000184.1 GCA_001799365.1 Desulfobacterales bacterium GWB2_56_26
CGTCTGGCCCGCCGGTAGGAAAAATAGTCGCCGGAACAGCAGGTGCAGGTTCCCTCAATGCGGATATGATCCTGCACCATTCCGGCAGCCATCAGTTGATATTGGGTAATCCGCCAGAAGTCGAAATAATTTTCCTTTTCCCGAACCATGAAGGGAACGAACTCCAGCGGCAGTTCCTCTCGAAAATTGACAAACTCGCCGCAGCAGGGCCCGAGCGAAGGACTGACGATAGCCAGGAGGTCCGCCGGTTTGGTGCCGTAATTTTTCGTCATGACCGAGATTGTCTCGGCAAGGATCCCCTGCACGCTCCCCCGCCAACCGCAATGGACCGCGCCGATCACCTGCCGGATCGGGTCGAAGAGCAGCACCGCCTGGCAATCGGCCTGCTGGATCATGAGGCCGATGCCGATAAGATCCGTCACCAGCGCATCGACTGCATCGATTGCGGTGTCTTCTGTCAGCGGCTCCCTGAGACAGTAGACGTCCCGGCCATGGACCTGCCGGGCGGACAGCAACCGCGGGACCCGCAGGGCGGCTTTTACCAGCCGCCGATTTTCCGCCACCGCCTCCGGCAGATCGCCAAGGTTACGGCCGATATTGAGCGACGCATAGGGACCGTCGCTCACCCCGCCGTGTCGATTGAACATCCCGTAGCAGCAGCTTCCCGACCTGGCCGAAAACTCGCCGACGACGGGACGGGGAAACGAAGCGGCAATCATTTTACTCATCCTTTTTTCCTTCTTTGTTCGCATGGATAGACATGTTCTCTCCACAGTAAAGCAGTCCCCGGCCGCGGGCAATAAAAAAGGGCATGTTCAACGCCGTGAACATGCCCTCGTACCTTTTTGCGAAAAAAATGGTGTTCGTTTTAGAAATACGCCTCGAAGCTTACGTAGACCTGATCGGCGCTCTCCACCGGATCGAGCCCCATCATCTGCAGTTTCGCCTGGTCGCCGGCATCGCTCAGATCGTAGGGGTAGAGATTCCAGTCCCCGGAGCCCGCGTAATCATATTCGTAATGCTGGTAGCCTAAGCGGACAAAGGTCTTGGCGTATTTCGACAGTGCCTCGCCGGTGGGCAGATCCCACAGGGTGTAAATCTCGTAGACCTGGCCGCGGGTCGACAGCTTCGACTGATAGATATCGTCGTGACCAGGGGCCATGGCCAGCCAGTACTGCGAGCCATAGTTGAATTCCGCCCCGACTTTCAGCTTGGCCGCGAGATCGTACCGAACACCCAGGTAGGCCGAATAGCCGTTCTCCTCATCGGTGTTCGGCCCGGCGGGGCTGAACGGATCGTTGAACAGGCCACCGCTGTCGGGCTGGGTCTGGGACCAGCCACCGGAGACAAAGTAGTTTAAGCCGGCGATCTTATCCATATAAACCGCTGAGTTATGCCAGACATCGCCAAGATTGGTCCGGTCCCCCATCCCGCTCATCTGGCCGAAGTTGGCGTCGATGATCGGATCCTGAAAATTGGGGTAATTGATAAGATCGTAGGCCATGAAGCTCTGGACATAGGCGAACCGGTCGCCTTTACTCAAGATATCCCAGCTGAAGCCGGCGAAATCCATGTCCTTGACCTCATCCACCCCGTCGTCGACGCCGGCCTCGAAGCCACGACCGTAACAGAACCGGAGTTTGCTGTCGCCCACTGTCTCCCCCCAGTTCCAGCCGTAGCCGAGCGACAGGCCGTCGAACGGCCAGTCCATGAAGGCCATCGGCGTGGCCAACCGCTCGTCCATGCCCATGCGCAGCTGGCTTGGCGGACCGTCGGTAGTCGGCCGCCGGCCGATGGAGAACCACGCCGGCAGGCCGCCGATATTGTTCCAGTTGACAAAGGCCCGGTCGACGTAGAGGGCGCTACTGCCGGTCGGCGACCGGGTAACGTTGCCGTCGAACAGCGGGAACATCGGATTGCCTTCGTTGGCGAAGGCCGACTGGTTGCCCCAGGTCTTGAACATCGCCAGGCGGCCCTTGAATTCTACATTTTCCGTGGCCTTCACCCGCATGTTCAGGCGGAAGCGATTGGTCCAGATGGTATCGTTGTCGACATCGCGGCCAAAGATCGTCTCGGCATTGTAGAAATCGAGCCGGGAACGGAAGTCGCCGTTTAGGTTGAAACGGGAGGCCAGATCCCAGCTCTCCGAGCGTTCGTCGAGACTGCCGACGTTCTCCTCAAGAGCTTCGACATTTTTCGACAAGGCCTTATTCTTTTCCGTCTCGGCAGCGAGTGCCGTCCGCATCTCATCGAGCTGCTTGCTCATTGCGTCGATTTTCCTCGCCAGATCATTCACATTCGCGCTGTCGGCCGCCATAGAAAAAGTCGGCCACGCCAGCATACCTGCCATCGCCAGGACTGAAAATTTCTTCACCATTGTCATCCTCCCTCAGTTTGAGTCTCTCTCCGCAATACGGCCCAGTGTTAAATTGTTTAATGATTTTATAATTAAATAAAAATATAATATTATATAATTCTTAAATACTCTAATTTTATTTCTCTTGTCAAGGGGGATTGAAAAAAAAGATTTTGTCTGCTCTCGTAGCAACAGTATAGTGGTATTGAGCGAGAAGATCTACAAGATTACACTCACAACCTGACAAAAAAACGCCGATGATTCCTCTAGTTTTGACCGCATTCGGCACCACCGCCGACGCCCTTGCCACCTATGCCGAAATCGACGGCGCGATCCGAAAGAGCTACCCCGACGAGGAAATCATCTGGGCCTATTCCTCCCGCGTGGTGACCCGCACCCTACAGGCACGCGGGAAACAGCCGGTGCTGCATCTTGAAGAGGCCCTCGGTCAACTCGCCGCCCGGGGCATTGGCAAGGCCGTCGTCCAATCGCTCCATCTCTTTCCCGGCACCGAGTTCCACCGCCTCGTGGCCATAACCGAAAAGTCGGGCCTCAGGTGCGGGGTTGGCGCCCCACTCTTCACCACCCCTGAGGATTATGACCAGCTCGGCCGGATCCTGCAGCCTGTTGCAGGCGACAGGACGGATCAGGCCATTCTCATTCTCGGGCACGGCACCGGCCATCCAATCTGGACCGCCTACTACGCCCTGGAAAAAATCCTGCGCCGCCGGTTCGGCAACCGACTCTTTGTCGGCGTCGTGGAAAAATTCCCTGATTCCGATCACCTGCCCGACGAGATTGCCGCCGGCGGCTTTACCGAGACGATGATCATTCCTCTTTTTCTGGTGAGCGGGATGCACGTTCACCGGGACATCTTCGGCGACGGCAAGGGCAAGGTTTCCTGGATGGACCGCCTGCATGAAAAGAACATCGCCGTAACCTGTTTCCATCACGGCCTGGGCCTCCTGCCCGGAATGGCCGAACTCGTCGTCAGCCATATCGCCGCGGCCCGGGAAAAGCTTCTCCTCGCTGGATAGCTCCTCGAACGACAGCGCAAGCCCTGTTGCGACCTGCCAAAAGTTCCTTGCAAAGCAAAAGAATTTAATTTATTTATTAAATTATAATTTTCTTCCGAACCTTGGGGAATATTTCTTTGTACCGATATTTTTGCGTCAAGACAATGATTTACTACGACATCGTGGTATTTACAAACGCATTCCGGAAAAGTATGATACCGCTTCGGGTTACATTGTAGCATACTGAGTTAACTCTCCGAGATTACTGTAGTCCTGACATAAACACAGCCGTTGCCGAGAGTGCCATGCCCAATTTTTCCACAGCCGATCCCATTGCCGCCATCTATCGATTCTGTGCGCAAAGCATGCACTATCCGGAGGCCGCCTGGTTTACCGACGATTACCTGAAAAAACTGGATGGCCTGTTGGATGCACTCGGCGGCGAGGAGGAACGAGCCGCCCTTCCGGGCGCCTGTCCGGGCGGCCGCGACTGGCTTGAAGATCTGCAGGTCGAATACACCAGGCTCTTTATCAATGGCGTTCCCCACACGGCCGCCCCACCCTATGGTTCGGTCTACCTCGACAAGACCCTCAGGGGCCGCTATTCCGACGAGATCCTCGCCTTTTACCGCTCGCTTGGCTACAGCTTCCACAAAGACGGCGATCTTCCGGATCATATCGTTTATCAACTGGAATTTTTGTCATTTTTGGCCGAGGACGGGAACCGGACAGGCGAAGAGGAGTTTCTCCGCCGTTTTTTCCTGCCGTGGTTCGGCATGTTCGCCGACAGGGTCAAAGGGCAGGCACATCATCCTTTTTATCGCATCATCGTAACCATCATAGATTTTTTTACTAAGGAGGAAGAGGAACATGGCGTTCAACGTAACGAGGCGTAAATTTCTGCAAACTGCCTCACTGGCAGCGGTCGCACTCCCCCTTTCTGAAGTCATTGCGTCAGAAAGCGGCATAACCCGTTCTCCCCTTGAGCCCCCGGGGTCCTTAACCGACGAAACCGTGAGCGGCGGCATCTGCGAGATGTGTTTCTGGCGCTGTCAGCTCGTCGGCAAGAAACGCGGCGACAGGCTGGTAAAACTGGAAGGCAATCCCAAGTCCATCGACAACGGGACTGCCATCTGCGCCCGGGGCAATGCCGGCATTCAATTCCTCTACGACCCGGACCGGTTGAAGTTCCCGCTGAAAAACGTCGGCGAACGAGGCAAACCGGTCTGGAAGAAGATCGGCTGGACCGAGGCTCTCGACGAATGCGGCAAAAGGCTTGCGGAGATCGAGAAAAAGTACGGCCCGCAGGGCATCGCCGTTTTCCCCCACGGTTCCACGGCCAAATATCCGATGCACTTCTTCGAAAGAACAGTAGGCACCCATAATGTCAGCGAGGCCTCCTTTTTCCAGTGCCGCGGCATCCGCGATACGGCCTATATGGCGACCATCGGCCGCGCGCCGGGCGAGTTTGTCGATATGCCGAATGCCAAGGTCATCTTCCTGCTCGGCAGTCATATCGGGGAGAACATCCATGTCAGCCACGTCAAGCAGTTCATTCAAGGGTTGCAGAACGGGGCCAAGCTCGTCGTCGTCGATCCACGCTACTCCGCTTCCGCCGCTAAATCGGACATCTGGGTGAAAATCAAGCCTGGCACCGACACCGCCTTCCTGCTTGCCATCATGAATTATCTGGTGACAACGAAGAAGTACAACGCCGAATTCATCGAGGAGTATGCTGAAGGGTTCGACAAGTTCAAAGAAGGCATCAAGGAATGGAGCCTGGAAAAGGCCGCCAAGGAATGCGATATCCCCGCCGCCCAGATCAAGGAGGTCGCCGAACTCCTGGCGGCAAACGCCCCGAATGTCTCCGTTCATCCGGGCCGGCATGTTTCCTGGTACGGCAACGATTTCCAGCGGCAGCGGTCGCTGGCCTGTCTCACCGCCCTGCTCGGCGCCTTCTATGTCAAGGGCGGCTGGGTGCCCGGCAAGAATCCGAAAATCGGCAAGACCAGCTGGGTGAAAAAAGAGCACGAAGGGGGCCACAACCTCAACGAAAACGAAGACGGCGACCTGAAACACCCCTTCACCCCGCCGGGCACCCCGACCGAGCTGATCCGCGATGCGGCCCTCACCGGCAAGCCCTATCCGATCAAGGGCTGCGTAATCTGGGGCCAGAATCCCATCCAGACCATCCCCGATCAGGACAAGATGAAAAAAGTCCTGCAGCAGATGGATTTTGTCCTGTGCGTCGACGTCATGCCGACCGATGCGACCATGTGGGCCGATATCCTCCTGCCGGAGGTGAGCTACCTGGAGCGCTACGACCTGGTGAAAGCCGGCACCCAGTGGGATTTTGCGCAGAAGCACCAGCAGTATATCGCGGCGAGGATGCCCCTGGTCGCGCCGATGTTCGAGCGCAAGGACCAGGTCTTTATCACCAACGAGATCGCGAAGCGGATGGGCTACGACAAGGACATCCCGGTCAAGACTATTGAAGAGCTGGTCGATAAGGACCTCGAAGTGGCGGGGCTGTCGCTCGACAAGCTGAAAAAAGAGGACGGCATTCACCTCATGGACGGCAAAGACCCGTACACCATGCCGGAGGATTTCGAGATTATCCTGTACAATGAAGAACTTGAGGACGCAGGCTTCCCCGGCGTGCCGACCTACATTCCGGTGGAGCAGCCGCCGGCCGGCTACGCGAGACTCCTCTACGGCCGGGTGCCGGTTCATACCTTCAACCGCACCCAGAACAATATATGGCTGAAGAACGCCATGCCCGACAACCCGATCTGGTTAAACGATGAACTCGCCGCCAAAATGGGGCTGAAGGACGGCGATATGGTCGGCCTCGTCAATCAGGTCGGCTTCAAATCCCGGACCACCACCACGGTCAAGACCACGCCCGGCATCCGCAAGGATGCGATCTTCATGGCCCATGGCTACGGCACCGCCAATCCGCTCATGACCGTCGCGGTTAATGCCGGCATCGACGATACCAGCCTGATGACCAAGGCGACAGTCGATCCGGAAACCGGCGCCCACGGCATGCGCAACACCTTTGTTAAATTTGTCAAGGATGGCAAGGTGATCGACATCCCGGCAGCCGTCTAACCAAGTTCTTGTATACCAGGAGAATACAATGCAATACGGAATGATTATCGACCTTGAACGTTGTGTCGGCTGCCATGCCTGCACAATTGCCTGCAAAGCGGAATGGGAGGTCCCGGTCGATTTCCACCGCAACTGGGTGCACCGCCTGGGCCCCGGTAAAGTGGGCGAGGAGATCGCTTCGACCTATTATCCGGGACTCTGTAGTCACTGCAGCGAACCGGCCTGCGTGCCGGAATGCCCGGCCGACCCGGTGGAGATGACCTTTAAAGACGCCAAAACCGGCAAGACCGTGACCATGGAGGTCGCCGCCACCTGGAAGGACCCCATCGACGGCACCGTCCAGATCGACAAAAACCGCTGCCTCGGCTGCGGCGCCTGCGTCGAGGCCTGCCCGTACAAGGCCAGATACATAAACCCGGCGTTGACCGACGAGGTCTCATCCGACGGCAAGGCAGATAAATGCACCTTCTGCCAGCCCCGGGTTGCGGCAGGCGGACAGCCGGCCTGCGTGCAGACCTGCATCACCGGGGCGAGGATCTTCGGCGATCTCGACGATCCGAATTCGGAGGTGGCCAAATATGTGAAAAAAGGCGTCAGCAGCATCGAGCCGAAAGGCGGTGCTCTCAAGCCTAACACCCGGTATTCCGGCAAGAAGAAGGATATCGCCCTCCTTTTGGCCAGCAGCACTCCTGGGCTCGCCGACCTTTCCCTGGTGCGGCGGCGGGCGATGCTCGCCACTCTGGTCAAGCCAGCCAGGGACATG
>MGTI01000185.1:0-439 GCA_001799365.1 Desulfobacterales bacterium GWB2_56_26
TGGCCTTTCGATGTGCTACGATATTGTCAAAAGCATGGCTTCAATCCATCCAGCAGCCGCCCGGTTTCCCTGGACGTATTCGACCTGGACCAGGCGGATTTCGCCCGGGGCGCTTGCATGACCACCCCCGGTGACAGCTCGATATGTTTGGCCGAACTCGACTGGTTTCTGGCAAGCGCCGATTCAAGCGTCGTCAGGTGGTGGACACCAGAGAGGAGAGGGCGGAGCACAACAGATCTCAGGCGCACTCCGGGCAGAGACCGTAGAACTCCAGGTGATGACCTTCCACGGCGAAACCGGTCTCTTTGCTGATAAGCTTTTCCAGTACGGCGAGATCGCAGTCGGAGCACGCCACCGCCTTCCTGCACAACCGGCAGACCAGCATATGGCAATGGCCGGGCCTTGAAGCGACAAAGCGGTGCTCGCCGCCGCCGTCATG
>MGTI01000185.1:522-6946 GCA_001799365.1 Desulfobacterales bacterium GWB2_56_26
TGAAGCCTGCGGGATCGTTCTCGAAGAGCCGCCATACGGCCTCGCGTTGCGGAGTGAAGCGCAGTCCTACTTTGTTGAACTGTTCTCTGAGGTCCTCCCTCGACAAGGGGATGACGGTTTTTGCTGTTGACATGCTAGTTGACATATATTCTCATCAATGATACTTTGCAGAGCGGTATTCGGCAATCTGTCCCACCGTACCCAAGCTTGACGAAGAGCTACAGAAATATTACAATATTTTTGTTTACCGACGATAGTTCTGCTGCCGATTGGCGGGTTTTACCGCAGCAGGCCGGCAGTCTGCAACACAAATAAACGATAACATTTTTCATTTACTGAGCGCAATGGCCAAAGGATCACCCTCGAAAAAATCCGAACCGGCGAACGGGCGGCGTCTGCTGTCGCCGCTCGGCTGGAGCGTCGGCATCCGGCTCCTCTTTGCCGGAGCCGCCGTATCCCTGGTCTGGCTGGTGGTCGCCTGGGCGCTCGGTTAAGTTTTAGGGAGGAACTGTGCCTGCCATCACCCTCACCGATCTGACCCTCGGTTACGAACGACATCCGGCCGTCCACCATCTCTCCGGCATTTTCCAGCCGGGCTCGATGACTGCGGTGGTCGGCCCGAACGGCTCCGGCAAGAGCACCCTTGTCAAGGGAATCGTCGGCATCCTTCGGCCGCTGGGGGGACGTATCGAGCGGCAAAACATGAAAAAGCACGAGATCGCCTACCTGCCGCAGCAGCTCGAAATCGACCGCAGCTTTCCGATCACCGTTCTCGATACGGTCATCCTCGGATTGTGGCGGCAGATCGGCATCTTCGGCGGCATGAAGCGCGAGCTCTGGGCCAAGGCTGAAGAGGCCCTGCGCACGGTCGGACTTTCCGGCTTCGAGATGCGGGCCATCAGCGATCTCTCGGGCGGCCAATTCCGCCGGGTGATGTTCGCCCGCATGCTGCTCCAGGACTCGCCGGTCGTCGTCCTCGACGAACCCTTCACCTCCATCGACAGCCAGACGACCATCGACCTCCTCAAGATGATAAAACGTTGGCATGCGGAAAAGCGGACGATCATCGCCGTGCTCCATGACTTCAATCAGGTGCGCGACCACTTTCCCGAAACCCTGCTGATCGCCCGGGAACTGATCGGCTGGGGGCCGACCGCCGAAATCCTCTGCGACGAGAACCTCACCCTTTCCCGCACCATGTCCGCGGCCTGGGACGATGAAGCGGAGATCTGCGCGGAGGAGAGGGTGTGAATTCTTTTACCGAGCTCCTGGTCGAACCCTTCCAAGAATTCATGTTCATGCGCCACGCCCTGGCGGCCTGCTTTGCGCTCGCCATCGGCTGTGCTCCGGTCGGCATGCTGCTGGTGCTCAGACGGATGAGTCTCATGGGCGATGCGTTATCCCATGCCGTCCTGCCCGGAGCGGCCTTGGGCTTTCTCGTCTCCGGCCTCTCCCTCTACGCCATGACCGTCGGCGGGATTGTCGTCGGCCTGACCGTAGCCCTCCTTGCCGGCGCGGTGGCCCGGGCCACGGCTCTCCGCGAGGACGCCAGTTTTGCGGCCCTCTATCTGATTTCGCTGGCCCTGGGGGTGCTGATTATCTCCATGCGCGGCACGAGCATCGACCTGGTCCATGTTCTCTTCGGCACCATCCTCGCCGTCGATGATCCGGCGCTGATCCTGGTCGCCTCGATCACCACTGTTACCGTCTTCACCATGGCTCTCATCTACCGGCCGCTGATCGTCGAATGTTTCGACCCCGGCTTCCTCCGCTCGGTAGGCGGCAAGGGGGCGGCCATGCATTTTTTGTTTCTCGTCCTGGTGGTGCTCAATCTGGTGGCGGGTTTTACCGCCCTTGGCACCCTGATGGCGGTGGGCATGCTGATGCTTCCCGCCGCCTCCGCCAGTTTCTGGGCCAAACAGTTCTGGTCGGCTTCGCTCACTGCGGCGATCATCGCTGTTATCGCCAGTTATTCCGGGCTGCTCCTGTCATTTCACCTGAATGTCCCGTCCGGTCCGGCGATCGTTCTCGTTGCCGGTCTTTGTTATGTCTTTTCGGTGTTTTTCGGCAGATACGGTAGTCTCTACAGCCGCCGCAGGGCGGGCGGTCATTTAACCGGTTAACCCCCACAGGGGATAAATACCTTCGCGAAATTCTTTCGTAAAAAGCACGAAATTTCTCAGGTACTTAAAAGGACACCAATGTCGATGCTCGCTCGAACTCTCATTGTTTTCTGTGCTTTTCTTGCCTTGGCAGGAACTGCCGGGGCGCAAGCCCCTCTCCATGTCGTGGCCAGCTTCAGTATCCTCGGCGATATGCTGAAAAATGTCGGCGGTGACCGGGTCCGGGTGACCACCCTGGTCGGACCCGACGGCGATGCTCATGCCTACGAACCCACCCCCGCCACTGCCAAGGCGGTTCGCGGGGCGGACCTGGTCGTCGTCAGCGGCCTGGGGTTCGAGGGATGGCTGGACCGCCTGATCACCGCCTCCGGCTATAAGGGCACGGTGGTCGTGGCCAGTGCGGCCGTCAAACCCCGGAAGATGAGGGAAAAGCCCGGCCACGGCAAGGATGCCCATGACGATCATGAAGCGATCGATCCCCATGCCTGGCAGAACCTGGCAAACGGCAGGCTCTATGTCGATACCATCGCGGGGGCGCTCGGCGCCGTCGATCCGGCCGGGGCGTCGTACTACGGCGAGCGGGCCGCCGCCTATGCCCGGCGGCTGGCCGATCTCGATACCTGGGCCAAGGCGGAACTCTCGGCCATCCCGGCGGGGAAGAGACGGATGATCACCAGTCATGACGCCTTCGGCTATCTTGGCGACGCCTACGGAATCGAGATCCTGTCGCCGGTGGGTATCGGCACCGGCAGCGAGCCCTCCGCCGCCGGAGTCAAAAAACTCATCAAACAGATCAAGGCGGAGAAGATCGCCGCCGTGTTTGTCGAAAACATCTCAAATCCGCGGATGATAGAGCAGATCGCCAAAGAAAGCGGGGTGGGGGTCGGCGGCGAACTGTACTCGGACGCCCTGTCCGGAGCGGATGGCCCGGCCGCAAGCTATATCGAGATGTTTAAACACAATGTGTCGCAAATTGTCGCCACAATGAAGCAGGGTTTGTATTAAAGAACTCGATGCAAGATAAGCGCCTCGACCTCTTCGGGAGCTACCCACGCCAGACGAAAAGGAGAATCCGCCATGTCGGCCCTCGACAGCCCGATACTGATCGCCGAGGACGATCGCAACACCTCGGCCCTGGTGGCAACCTATCTCCAGCGGGAAGGCTTTGCCACCCTGGCCGCCTACGACGGCGAAGAGGCACTGCAGCTCGCCCGGACCGCGAGCCCGGGCTTTATCATCCTCGATATCATGCTGCCCGGGATCGACGGCTGGGAGATCTGCCGACGGCTGCGGAAGTTTTCCGATGTACCGATTCTCATGCTGACCGCGCGGGAAGAAGAGATTGACCGGGTGATGGGATTGTCGCTCGGAGCCGACGATTATGTGGTCAAGCCCTTCAGTCCCCGTGAACTGGTCGAGAGGGTCAAGGCGATCCTCCGCCGGGTGCGGCCGCAGCCGGTGCGGAAGAACCGGGTCCTGGTGCATGGCGGCCTGGCCCTCGACCCCGAGAAACACAAAGTGAGTGTCGGCGGGGCGGCGATCAATCTGACCGGCTCGGAATACAAACTGCTTTTCACCTTGATGTCGTCGCCCGGCCGGGTGTTTTCCAGGAGCGAGCTGCTCGACCGGCTGTGCGAGCACGGCGAGACGGTGATCGATCGGGTCATCGATGTGCATATCGGCAAGCTCCGGCAAAAAATCGAAGAGGATCCGGCCCGGCCGAGGCTCATCCTGACCGTCCGCGGCTTCGGGTACCGCTTCGCCGAGCCGGACGAGGCGTGAGGCAAGAGGGCCATGCGCAATCGCCTGCTCTGGAAGCTTCTGCTCACCAATATCCTGCCTGTTATCGGGGTCATTTTTATGGTGGTCTGGCTTGCGGTCGATAAGCTGGCCGCAGGCTATTTCATGGCCCTGATGAAGATCTACGACATTTCCCCGAGCGACATTCATCAGATGTTTCTGACCTCGGTTCATCGTTACCTGGTGTGGGCCAGCCTGGCTGCCCTGGGGCTGGCCTTTGTTCTCAGTTTCCTGCTGACCCGGAGGATTCTGCGGCCGCTGTCGCAGATGACCGCCATCACCAGGGAGATTGCCGCCGGCAATTTCTCCCTGCGGGCCGAAGTCACCACCGGCGACGAGGTGGGTCAGCTCGGCGTCGCCTTCAACAACATGGCCGACCGGCTCGGTAGAATCGAGCAGCTGCGCAAGGCGATGGTGGCCGATGTCGCCCATGAGCTGCGCACCCCGCTGACCAACCTGCGCGGCTATCTGGAGGCCTTAAACGACGGAGTGATTCCGCCAACGCCTGCGACCCTGCGGATGCTCCAGGAGGAAAATCTTCGTCTGGTCCAGCTGGTCGACAGCCTGCAGCAGCTGGCCCGGGCCGATGCCGCCAGGGCCTACCTCAAACGCGAGCCAGTCGTCCTGGCCGAGCTCGTCGACCAGATGGTCGAACTCTACCGACTGAGTTTCCGGAAGAAGGAAATCAGCGTCACGACGCAATTTCGCGACAACGGAACTCGGGTTATGGCCGACCGGGACAAGCTGCTCCAGGCCATCCGCAACCTCCTCGACAATTGCTGCAAATACACGCCGCAGCAAGGGCGCGTGACGATTGCCGTAAACAGGGCGCCGGAAGGGGTGAGGGCTGAATTCCGGAACAGCGGCGCAGGGATAGCAAGAGAAGACCTGCCGTTTATCTTCGAGCGGTTCTTCCGGGCCGACCGCTCCCGGTCGCGGGACCGGAGCGACGAGGGTGGTGCCGGCATCGGCCTGGCGATCACCAAGGAATTGATCGAAGCCCACGGCGGCACAGTCGGCGCCGACAGCAACCCTGGCGAGACCCACATCTGGTTCACCCTGCCTCTCTGATCCCAACTTTTACACGATCTTTACAATTTCTTCGTTATTCCTTCATACCGGCTGCTTATCTTTCTCTGCAGGGAAGGAGAGATATCGTTGTCTCTAATCTTAAGGAGGGAAACCATGAAAAGGATGAGCATAGTAATACTGTTGCTGGTTTTCGGTTGGGCCGTGGAGTCTGCTTTCCTGCCGGCCCTGTCCGTTGCGGCAACACAGCAGGCGACCTTCGCCGTCGGCTGATACGATATCGGCAAAGCCGCCCTGGAAGGGCGAGAAGGAGTTGTCCGGGTCGACAAAGGCTGGCGGGACTGGCGCGAAATCAACACCGTTGTCTTCGATCCGGAGCGGATCGGTATCAAAGAGATGGAGCAGGCGCTGAAGCAGGCCGGCACCTATAACGAAACCCTTGCTCCGGCGGAAGATAAAACCGAATGAGTAGGTCGCGGAGGAAGGTCAAAGAATGAAACCAGCAAAGAGGTGAGCGATGAAAACTCTTTTTATAATTATGGGCTTTTTGGCCCTGACAATGATTGCAGCCTTTGCCGCCGAGAAAATGACTCCCCGGGTGGCGGCCACCGAGCCCGGCGGGGAGATGCCCGGAAACCTCGCGAAAGCGATGTTCGCCGGCGGCTGTTTCTGGTGCATGGAAAAACCGTTTGAACAACTGGACGGTGTCGTCGAGGTGATCTCCGGTTATGCCGGGGGAACTACGGAGAATCCTACCTATGAAAACTATGCCGGAGGCGGGCATATCGAGGTCGTGGAAATCACCTTCGATCCAAAGAAAATAAGCTATGCAACACTGCTCGAGGTGTATTGGCGACAGGTCGATCCGACCGATGCGGGGGGGCAGTTCGTCGACCGCGGCCAGGCCTATTCCACGGCGATTTTTTACGCGGATGACGAGCAGCGCCGGCTGGCCGAGGCCTCCAGGGCGGAGCTCGATGCGAGCCATATTTTCAAGGCTCCCATCGTCACCCCGATCCTGCCGTATGCCAGCTTTTATCCGGCGGAGGAGTACCATCAGGATTATCATAAGAAGAATCCCATCCGGTACTCGTTCTATCGGAGCAGGTCAGGCAGGGATGATTTTCTCACAAGCGTCGACTGGAGTAAAAACGATATGGGCAAGGATAATGGCAGGGAAGACCTGAAAAAACGGCTCTCCCCTTTACAGTACGAAGTGACTCAGGAGAACGGCACCGAACCGCCTTTCAAAAATGAGTACTGGGACAACAAGAAGGAAGGCATTTACGTGGATATCGTCTCGGGCGAACCGCTCTTTTCTTCCCGCGACAAATTCGATTCGGGCACCGGCTGGCCGAGTTTTACTAAGCCGCTAGTCAAGGACAATATAGTTGAGAAGGAGGACCGGCATCTCTTTTCGGTGCGGACGGAGGTGCGGAGTAGGCAGGGCGATTCCCATCTCGGCCACGTCT
>MGTI01000186.1 GCA_001799365.1 Desulfobacterales bacterium GWB2_56_26
ACTCCGCGGTAATCCAACCGCGGCCGGTATTAAGGAGGAATGGAGGGACCTTTTCCTCGATCGTCACTGCACAGATCACATGGGTATTACCCATGCGAATGAGTACGGAGGCGTCCGCCTGATATTGAACGCCCCTCTCCAGGCTTACCGGCCTCAGATCTTCCGGTGCACGATCGTAGCTTCTCATGATCCTCCTGTTGCGGTTGGCGTGTCGGCCTTTTCCGCTTACTCGCCTTTCAATTTTTGCGCCAATTTTTCCTTGCCCAGTTGTCGTATACTTTTGCCCTCTCCGCAACCTTTTTTCGTTATGAAACGGCTCGATTCAGGAATTTAGTACTTGAGCGTTTCCGCTCCCCACAAAAAAAACGGCCATATCTTTCGATATGGCCGGATGTGCCAGGGCGAAAAATTTTTCGCCCCTACGCGGTGGCCGCCAGATAGAGTTCGTTGACTTTTTCCCAGTTGATGACATTGAAGAACGCGGTGATGTATTCCGGCCGCCGGTTTTGATAGCGGAGATAATAGGCATGCTCCCAGACGTCGATCCCCAGGATCGGAGTTTGTCCGTTGCTGATCGGATTGTCCTGATTGGCGGTGGTAGCGATCGACAGCTTGCCGCCGCTGAAAACCAGCCAGGCCCATCCGCTGCCGAAGAGCAAAGCGGCACTGTTGGAAAAGGTCTCCTTGAATTTATCGAAACTGCCGAATTCGGCGGCAATGGCGTCAACTACCGGACCTTTGGCTTTGACATCCTTCTTGAGCGTCGGCCACCAGAAGGTGTGATTGACATGGCCGCCGCCGTGATTACGTACCGCGGTGCGGATATTCTCAGGAATTTCATTGAGATTGCCGATCAACTGTGTGGCACTGTAGTTCTCCAGCGAGGCATTGCCTCTGATGGCGGCATTCAGTTTATCGATGTAGGTTTGATGATGTTTGGTATGATGGATCTCCATAGTCTTCGCATCGAAGTATGGTTCAAGCGCATCGTATGCATAGGGTAATTCGGGTAAAGTATGAGTCATTGCTGTTCCTCCTTCGCAAGAAAAACCTTGAGAATCGGGGCAGAGGGCGAAAGATCTTTCGCCCTACAGCCGCCGACCGTGCGGTTCCGGCCGCGCACAGAACATGGACGACTCGGAACTTGAATATACCTTGAGCCGAGATGGCTGTTTGTCAACGGAGCGCTGTGTCGGTTTTTGAGTTGATTACCTAATTCGGATAAAATCTTTGGAGGGCTGCCGGCAGCTTAGGCGATTGATTGAAAAAACAGGTGCTCGGACCGGTCAATAATGGTATCAATTTTTTCTCGGACCCCTGTTTCTTCTCAAAAGATATGGAAACCATAAATCATCTTTTCACCTACGGCTCACTCATGTGCGCCGATATCATGCAGCGGGTGGCCGGCTGCCGGGCTCAATCGACCGAGGCCGCACTCCGCGACTTTTTCCGCTCGGCCATTCACCGGGAAGATTATCCCGGCATCGTCCCCCGCCCCGGCGCAACCGTGGCGGGAGTGCTCTACCTGAACCTGCCGGCTGAGGCCGTCCGGCGTCTGGACGTTTTCGAAGGGGAATTGTACGAGCGGCGGGAAGTCGAAGTCGTCTCGCCGGAATATGGCGCCTGTGCCGCCATGGCCTATGTCATCAAAGACTGTTACCGTGATCGTTTGAACCATAAAGAGTGGAGCTACGCCCAGTTCCTCGCCACCGGCAAAGCGAAATTCGAGAAGGCCTATTTGGGCTTTGACAGGATCTGACCAATTGCTTTTCACTACACGAAGCCAGCACGTCTCGCCGGTCCCCGTCTTCCCGCCTTCTTCCTTTTCTCCTTGTGTTTCCGCCACGTCGGGGGCACAGAAAATCTCCCGGATGGGATAATTTTATTATCAACCTATTTTTATTTCCCGAGAGAAATAAGCTATACTAACTTCGTAGGATCGCACACAGAGGCGAAATATTTTTCGTCCCTGCCGATCGCCGGCCAATGCATCGATTAAATTAATGAAAAAGTGAGAGGGCGAAAATTCTTTCGCCCCTACGGGAGCAACTGATGAAGAACATGAAACTGGCAATGAAAATCGGTGCTGGATTCGGCATTATCATCTTTTTTATGATAACCGTTTCCCTCTTCTCGTGGCGTGGCCTGAACACTATGGATGAGGGAGTTTCCGGCTTCCGCCGCATCGCCCAGAACACCAACCTCATCGGCAGAATCCAGACCAACATGCTGATGGCGCAGATCAGCGTCAAGGACTTCCTCATCAGCGGCAGCGACAGCGACACCAAACGGTTCAAGGATTTCCTGAACAAGAGCAAGGATTTCATGGCCACGGCCCACAAGTCGGTGAAAAACTCCGAACGCAGCAAAAACCTTGCGCAAGCCGATGAGAAGATCGGCACATACGACAATGCATTCGGCAAAGTAGTCGCATTCAAGCTCGAACGCGACCAGCTGGTCGCCCATCTCGACCAGCTGGGCTCGACCATGGAACAGACACTTACCGATCTTATGGAAAAAGCCGCCAAGACCGGGGCGACGAGTACCGGCTATAAAGCCGGCCTTGCCATCCGTCGCCTGCTCATGGCCAGACTGAGCGTCGGCGGGTTTCTCAGTACCAGCGATCCTGCCCAGGCCGAACAAGTGGTCAAGGAACTGACCGAACTGGAGCCGGCCTTGACCGACCTGAAAGGGTCGCTCTTGCGGGTCGAATGGCAGTCGCTGGTGGACGATATCAATAAGAGCCTCGGTGATTATAAAACCACCTTCGCCACCCTGGTCGACAAAACCAGGGAACGAAATACCCTCGTCGCCAACACCCTCGATAAACTTGGTCCGGAGATTGCCGAAACTACGGAAATCATCAACCTGAGCTATCTGAAGAGCCAGGACGAAATGGGGCCGACCCTTGCCACCGCCAGCCGTTCAGCCCTCATCACCATGCTGGTGGTCTCGGCGCTTGCCATTGCTTTCGGGGTGTCGGTCGGTATTTTCCTTACCAGGGCCATTACCGGGCCGGTCGGCAAAACCGCCGCTTTTGCCGAAACCATGGCAAACGGCGATTTCACCAAGACTCTCAACGTTCAGCAGTCGGACGAGATTGGGGTGATGGCCGCCTCGCTCAATACCATGGTCAACCAGCTTGGTGCGATGGTGAAGGAGATAGTCGCCGGGGTCAATACCCTGACCGGCTCAGCCTCCGATCTGACCACCATCTCCACCCAACTGAACGCCGCGGCGAAGGAGACTTCCGCGAAATCGAATACCGTCGCCGCCGCGGCCGAGGAGATGAGCACCAATATCCAATCGGTTTCCGCCGCCATGGAACAGAGTTCGAGCAATGTCGGGATGGTGGCCTCCTCCACCGAAGAGATGACAGCCACAGTCAACGAAATTGCCAAGAATGCCGAAAAGGCCAGAGCCGTCACCGAATCGGCGGTGCATCAGTCCCGGCGGACTTCGGAGAAGATGGCTTCACTCGGTGAATCGGCCAACAAGATCGGTCGGGTCACGGAGACCATCACCGAAATCAGCGAACAGACAAATCTCCTGGCGCTCAATGCGACTATCGAAGCTGCACGGGCCGGCGAGGCTGGTAAGGGCTTTGCCGTCGTCGCCAACGAGATCAAGGAACTGGCCAAGCAGACTGCCGTGGCCACGGTGGATATCAAGAATCAGATTACCGACATGCAGTCGACCACCTCTTCGACCATCACCGATATCGAAAAAATATCGAAGATAATTGAGGAGATCAACGAGATGATCAATACCATGGCCACGGCCGTGGAAGAGCAATCGGCAGCGACTGCGGAAATCGCGAACAACATTACTCAGGCATCCCAGGGCATCGCCGAAGTGAACGAAAACGTGGCGCAGAGCACCACCGTCATTACCGATATCACGCGGGAAATCGCGGATATCAGCACTCAGTCGACTCAGGTGGAAAGCAGCAGCAATCAGGTGCAGCGAAGCGCCGCCGCGCTCTCCGAACTTTCCAGCCAGCTCAAGGCGTTAGTCAATCGATTCAAGGTGAATTGACAGGGAGGGTCCGTGGGTAAGGGAAATCTTTCGCCACGGGGAAATTATTTGGGAGGTGTAGGGGCGAAATATCTTTCGCCCTTTACAGTACGGCGAGCATCAGGTCGTTCGGTGCCGGCACTAAGGCACTGGTACCGGTTATTTATCCCGATGCACCATTCCCCGGCTGAAGGCGGGTATGCAGATGGCGAAATACTCGGCGCCCTCGTCGGAAGGGGTGCTGTACTGTACCCATTCACCCGCGGAGATGATGATTGCCTGGCCGGCATGCACCTGAAAAATCTGTTTTTTCGTCTTGACCTGCAACATGCCTTTTAAGACCACGGAATACTCATCGAATTCGGGAGTCTGACCGGGTTCGAGCCAGCCGCCGGGACTCCGCATCCGGGCGATACTCACTTCCTTGGTTTCGGAATTTACCCGACCGATGAATTCTTCGATAAACTTCGGTGTATTGCCGGCAGCTTCAATCACCATTGGCTGTTCAATAAATCTGACCATAACTTCCCGTCTCCTCGTGTTTCTCTCCTGATCCAACCAGGATTTCTCACCAGCCGAGATCGGCTGCCTTCAGTGAATTCAACATATTAATGAAACCGTCACAATATTCATGAGAATCCGGATTATCTGTTTGATGAGCCAGCCAATAACACCCCGAATCCGACAAATACCGAACCGCTTGCCCTGTTGACCAGTGTCTTCCTGCCCGCTCCCTGCAACCAGGCGCACGCCTTGTGCGCCACCAGGGCATAGAGCATCAGGAATGAAAAGGAAAAGGCCATCAATGTCACAATAAGCCGAAAGAACTGGGGGACAAGTGGCAGATCGACCAGGAGGAACTGAGGAAACAATGCGGTCAGAAACATTATGGCCTTGGGATTGCTCAGGGCAACGCCGAAGGCCTGACAGAATACCCTGCCGGGCGAAATGCCGGTCCGCGCCTTGAGCGCCTCCACGCCGTGATCGGCCTGTTCCTTGCGCGACAAGAGCCTTACGCCCAGATAAATCAGATAAATCGCCCCGACATATTTGAAGCAGCCGAAAACAAAGGCAGAGGTTTTCAGGATGGTTCCGAGTCCGGTCACCGCGACGATACCCAGACAGAACAGGCCGCTGATATTGCCGAGGGCGGAGAAAAGGGCCGTCCGCCAGCCGTAACCGGTGGAGATACTGACAACAAACAACACCGCCGGACCGGGCGTTGCGGTCGCGACAGTCACCAGCAGGAGGTATACAAGCCAGCTTTCCAGGGTCATCTCGTTCTTCGCTATGAATTGATTGATCGGTCGGTCGCCAAGCGGGCAGCCGATTACAGCTGGCGCTTGTCGATCACCCTGGCGCCTTTGCCGTCGAAACGCTCAAGAGACCGTTCCTCCACCAGCTTCACCTCCACCCCCACGCCCAGCTCTGAAGCCAGCCGTTTCTTGATGCTGTCGATAAGAGCCCGCTGCTTTTTCATCTCGTCAAAGAAAATCGATTCGACCGCTTCCACCATGACCGTCAGCTTGTCTTCGTGGTTCTCCCGCTCGACAATCAGACGATAATGGGGTTCGGTGCCTTCGATATCAAAGAGCACCGACTCGATCTGGGTCGGAAAGACGTTGACCCCCTTGATGATCAGCATATCGTCGGAGCGCCCAAGCACCCGGTTCATCCGTATGAAGGTCCGGCCGCAGGGGCACGGTTCGGGAATGAGGCGGGTGAGATCCCGGGTCCGGTAGCGGATGACCGGAAAGGCCTCCTTGGTCAGCGTCGTGATGACCAACTCTCCCACCTCGCCCGGGGCGACCGGAGTAAGCGTCTCGGGATTGAGTACCTCGACCAGGAAGTGGTCTTCGTTGATATGCAACCCTTTGCATTCCTGACATTCTCCGGCCACCCCCGGCCCCATCACCTCGGACAGGCCGTAGTTGTCGGTGGCCCGTATTCCCAGCCGTTCGTTGATCTCCGCCCGCATCGCCTCGGACCAGGGCTCGGCGCCGAAGAGGCCATAGCGCAGGGATAAACCGTTGGGATTGACCCCCATATCCATCATGACATCGGCCATCTTCAGGGCATAGGAGGGAGTGCAGACCAGCGCCGTGGTCTTAAAATCCTGCATGATCTGGATCTGCCGTTTGGTGTTGCCGGACGAGATCGGGATGACCGAGGCCCCCAGCCGCTCCGCCCCGTAATGCAGGCCGAAACCGCCGGTAAAGAGTCCGTAGCCGAAAGCGATCTGGATGACATCGTCGGGCGTTACCCCCGCCCCGCACAGGATCCTGGCCACCATGTCCGACCAGGTGACGATATCGTTGCGGCTGTATCCGACCACCGTGGCGATGCCGGTCGTCCCGGACGAGGAATGGATCCGCACAACATCCCGGAGCGGCACGGCAAAGAGGCCGTACGGGTAGTTGTCACGTAAATCCTGTTTGGTGGTGAAGGGAAAATTCTGCAGTTCGGAGAGCGTAGTCATCTTCTCCGGCTTCAGCTTCAGCTCGTTGAATTTATTCCGATAAAACGGCACATTGGTCGCCACTCTGCCCAAGGTGCGCTGGAGGCGTTCCAGCTGCAGTTTTTCCAGTTCCGGGCGCGGCCGACATTCTTGATCCTTTTGCCAATACATTACTGTTCGATCCGATGACGATTGAGATGTAGGGTGCGCTATGCGCACCATCTGGTTTTGGTGCGCATAGCGCACCCTACCAAAAACCGACCCTTTTTTGAATGCGTGGAATTACAGACTGCAGATCTGTTCCCGGCTCAGGATGGTGAAGCCGCCCTTCTGCAGGTGCTCGATCGCCTGCTCCATCTTCTCGAACCGGAAGATCAGCACCGCGTTCTCTCCGGTCTTGTTGACGAAGGCATACATGTACTCGACATTGATCCCGGCCTTTTTGATGCATTGCAGGACGTTGGCCAGCCCTCCCGTCTTGTCTTCCACCTCGACCGCGATAACCTGGGTCTTGCCGACGGTAAAGCCGTTTTCCCGCAGCACCGTCTTGGCCCGTTCGACCTTGTCGACGATCAGCCGCAGGATGCCGAAATCGGCGGTATCGGCCACCGAGAGCGCCCGAATGTTGATGTCGTTGTCGGCCAGGATGGAAGTAATCTCCGCCAGTCGTCCCGATTTATTCTCCAAGAATACAGCAATTTGTTCTACCAGCATGATCCCCTCCTTACTCAGATTTTACGCTTGTCGATAACGCGTTGCGCCTTGCCTTCGCTGCGCTGAATCGTCCTCGGTTCAACCAGTTTGACACGGCAGGTCACGCCGAGCAAGTCTTTAATCTCCTGCTGAATGTGCTTGCTGAGGTTTTCGAGTACCCGAACCTCGTCGGAGAAGATTTTTTCGCTCACCTCCACCTGAACCTGCATGGTGTCGAGATTGCCTTCCCGTTCGACCACGATCACGTAATGCGGCTCGACCCCTTCGATACCGACCAGGACATGCTCCACCTGGGAC
>MGTI01000187.1:0-1909 GCA_001799365.1 Desulfobacterales bacterium GWB2_56_26
TTCGGTCGTCCCGGCGGCAGATAGTGCGGAAAAAAAAGGGTGTTCGGTCGTCCCGGCGGCAGATAGTGCGGAAAAAAAAGGGTGAACGACATGCTGAAACTGAAGACCAAGAAGGATGCGGCGGGCAGGGAAAACCATTTGATCAACTATTCGAGCAACTCAAGATATGCTGAATCCTATCGGACCCTGAGAGCCAATATATTCTTCTCATTGATTGACAAGGATCTCAACTCCCTGGTGGTCACTAGCACCCTGCCGGACGAGGGGAAATCCCTTACTGTGGCAAATCTTGCCTATACAGTGGCCTTGGCAGGGCGATCTGTCGTCATGGTGGATGCCGACCTCCGCAAGCAGGGTCTCTCGTGCAGTTTTGGCTTCGAAAAGGCGCATGGTCTCTCCAATATCCTCTCCGACTTGCTTGGGCGCCATGTAAACAGTGGAAAGACCTCCGAATACAGCCTCAAAGATCTGATCAAACTGAATTCCCTCCAGCAGCGGACCTGCGTCCTCAGGGTGGGAGACGGCAGAAACGAGGTGGAGTTCTACTTCCTGAAAGGAGAACCGGTCGATGTATACTGGATCAATCGGCCGGATGACCAGAAGCTGGCGACCACGCTTGTGAGGCAGAATCTTCTCCGCGAAGAGCAAGTGGAGCTGGCTCTCGGGCAACAGAAAAAATCTGTCCGGCGTCTCGGTTCGGTTCTCTTGAGTCTCGGCCTGGTCGAGGAAAAAGAACTGAAAAAAACTCTCTCTATGCGGGTTGTGGAAGCCTTCAGGGTGGCCATGGATATGGGTGACTACATTTTCTCCGTACGCCAGATGTCGGAGGACGAGACCCAACTGCTGACCAACAGCCCAATAAATTTTGCAAAACTGCTGAGCGAGTTCTTCTCCGAGGATACCCGCTCATTTCTTAAGCGTAATATCGAGGCCCATATCAAGGCAACAGGCGAGAAAAACCTTTATCTGTTGCCTTCAGGAAGCATCACCCCCAATCCTTCCGAACTGCTGGGTTCCGCGCGGATGGGATATCTCCTGGAAATACTGAAAAATAAATTCGACATGGTGATTCTCGACAGTTCTCCGGTCGCTCCGACCAGTGACGCGCTGCTGCTGGCCCCGCAGGTGGATGGGGTGGTGGTGGTGATAAAGGCGGGAGGGACGGCGAGGACACTGGTCAGGGAAACCGTCCAGCAGTTGGAGAAGACGAAGGCTAATATTCTGGGGATCCTTCTCAATAAGTCCGAGATGACGGACACCTACAGGAATTATTACAGCTACGCCCACAAAAATTGAGCCCCGGGCCCTGCCAGGCGGTCTTCTGCATCCCGTTTCACTGCCCTATTTTCCTTCGATCAAAACCGGGAAATCAGTTGTTTTGCATGATCCTCTTCTTCTGCTGTCGGCCGGGAGGGAACCGGTTGAATGGTGAGGCTATGCTGCTCAAACCACTCCGCCAGAATAAGCAGACGCCAGATCAGTCCGCTGGAGTTGGCGAGGGACGGTACCCGGTCGGCCAGGACCCGGTGGAGGAAAGAAAGCTGGAAAAGCCCTGAACTCGCCATTTTGCCATGCAAAATCCTGTCTTGGACATAGCCGTTCAGTTTGCCGCGGAACCAGGCATGCAGCGGCACGCAGAAACCCATTTTGGGACGATTGAGAAAGCCCTCGGGGAAAAGAGGAGACACGGCCTCGACCAGAATATGTTTCTTTGCCTTGCCGCTGATCTTGTATTTCGAAGGCAGTCGAGCCGCGAATTCCAGGAGACGGTGGTCAAGGAGAGGCGATCGCGCCTCCAGCGAATGCGCCATCGTTGCCCTGTCCATCTTGACCAGGAGTTCTTCCGGCAAATACGAGAACGTATCGGTATAGAGCATCCTGTCGAGTGCATCTTCCCCCTTGGCTCGGG
>MGTI01000187.1:2021-16337 GCA_001799365.1 Desulfobacterales bacterium GWB2_56_26
TTCCGGGCAACAGCCGAATCAGCCGATTTGCTGATCTGGCCAGCGATTGCGGCAAAACCCGGCTCAAGGTCTCCAGCCTCAAGCCATCATAATACTTGTTGTAGCCCGCGAAGGCTTCGTCTCCTCCATCTCCGTTCAGCACGACCGTGACATGCCGCGCTGTCAATTCGGAAAGATACCAGGAGGGCAAGGCGGAGGAATCGGCGAAGGGCTCGCCGTAATGCCGGACCAGTTCAGGCAGCACCTCGATCGACAGGGGTTCCACGATGCATTCATGGTGCTCGGTATCGTAGAGGGAGGATATGGTCCTGGCATAGGAGGTTTCATCGTACTCTTTTTCGGGAAAGCCGATCGAGAAGGTCTTTATTCTGCTCGTCGAGCATCTGGCCATCATTGCGACGATGGAGCTGGAATCAACGCCGCCGCTTAAAAAACAGCCCAGCGGGACGTCGCTCCGCAGACGAATGCGGGTGGACTCTTCGAGATGAGACAAAAGTTGTTCCTTTGCCTCGCTAAAGGAAATTTCGAGTTTCGGAGAAAAGTCGAGCGACCAATACTGCCGGACGAAAAAGCCGCCACTCTGTACAACCAGGGTACATGCCGGCGGCAGTTTTCTGATTTCCTGAAAAATGGAATAGGGGCTCGGGATATAGGAATAGGCAAAATAGAGATCCAGGGCCACCAAGTCGAGTGTCCTGCCTATCTTGTCAACCGGGAAAAGCGCGTGAATTTCCGAGGCGAAGAAAAATCCGCCAGGAACCTGAGCATAATAGATGGGCTTCTTGCCGACCCTGTCACGGGCCAGAAACAGATCCCGGTTTTTGCTGTCCCAAATGGCAAAAGCGAACATGCCCCGCAGATAGGAGACACATTCCGTGCCGTGCTCTTCGTAGAGGTGGAGGATTGTTTCGGTATCGGTCTCGGAATGAAACTTGTGGCCACGAGCCACCAGATCTTTCCTCAGTTCCAGATAGTTATAGATTTCGCCATTGAAGACAATCCACAGTGTTCCGTCTTCATTGGCCATGGGTTGATGTCCCGCCTGACTAAGGTCGAGAATGCTCAACCTCCGGTGGCCGAGAACGATATGGGGGAATGCGAGGGCGTCTTCATGGATGCCATAGTCATCGGGACCTCTGTGAACCATTTCCTTCAGCATTTTCTCGACCGTCGATCTTCGGGCGGGAAGTTGAAAGGAAAGATAGCCGGCAAAGCCGCACATAGAGGCTCACGAGTAGGAGGAAAGTATTGTGAAGGCGCTTTTAAAGGTCCCCGTATTCCTGAATGTGTCTCGAGCAGATAGGAAAGCCGGCCCGTCCGGTGCCGTACTCCGGAAAGTGGCCTTGGAGTAAGCAGACACCATTATTCCAAAGTAGTCAACCGAATAGTTAGGCAAAAAGGATCACCCACGGTGAATCATCAGACTCTGGTGGAGGCAGCCTCTCGGGCAGCGGTTCAGGAAAGTTGCTCAGGAGAACCTCAATCCCGATATTCATCAGCGCCGATGTCGGGACGGGCACCGGCAATTTTCATCTGCAGGCTGGGGTGCTTCCTTCCTGCGTCGATGCAGGGAGAGGTGCGGAGCAATGTGAAATTTTTATCCGGGACATCGACAAATTGCGGATTCCAGTCGTTGAGGGACTTGAATTCGCTGGAGTAGGCGACCATTGCCTGGGCGGCAGTCAGATCTTTGCCGCTTCTTCTGATGGGCAGGTTATTGTTATGGAGCGTATTGTTGGCAAAAAGATTATTCATGGCGCCGCCTTCTCCGACGGCCGCCACTACAAATGCGAAATATTTCGACTCCGAGATTATGTTGTTGATGATCACATTGTTGCTCACGGCTTTTGCATCGGCATACCGGTAAAGAACAACAGCCCCCTCGTCGATCTGCTGCCTGGTCACTTCACAGTTATGGAATACGTTGTTGTGAATCGCGTTGCTCTCGGACGCAAAGGCCAGGCCGCCCCAGACATTGGCGTAGATCAGCGCGCCGAAACCGTCGAGGTTGCTGAAATGATTGTATCTCAGGATATTCCCCGATGAGTTGTTGATCTTTATGCCGGCATATTTGCCGTTACCCATGGCTGCAGTGGTTTCATAAATCCTGTTACCCTCGAATATGTTGTTATTCGAGTTCAGGAGGAGCATGACTGCACAGTCGGTCGATCCGCCGCTGTTATAGAAGGTGTTGTCCTTGATGATGTTATGGTCGGATCGACCTTTGGGGTGATCGGAATTGGCGCCACGTATGCACAGCTCGCTGTGTTCGGCGGTATCGTGCACGATATTGTTCTGTATCTTGTTGTGGCTGCAGTTTATCGACAGCAGGATCGCATCTCCATGGCAGGTGGAAATGGTGTTTCCCGTGATTTCGTTATAGGTGCAGTTGTTGGAGAAGTAGATCGTTCCCCAGCCGGTAAAATTCGCTATGGTATTGTTCTTGATAATATTGTGATGGGCATTTCCCTGTATTTTTGCTTCCCCTGTGACGAGGAAACGCTGGCCCCCCCTGGCTGTGAAGCCGATGATGCCGATATGGCTTCTATCCCGCAGGTCGACGCATATGGGATTGGACAGGATTACTTCCTGGCCCTGATAGGCGCTGTAGGTGATTTTTTTGTTGCTTTTCCCGCTGACAGCCGGCCTGATCTGGTCGGCATATGTCCCGGCGAGAATGGACACGGTATCGCCGGGTCTGAGGCTGGCGTTGGCCTTGGCGATGGTTTTCCAGGCGGCGGCCACGGATGATCCGCCGGCTGTGTCGTTGCCGCTGCTCGATATGTAATAAGTTGCCGCCATCGACAGCGAACAGCAGGCATGGAGAAGAAAAGCCGCCAAGGCAACGGAAATGACGAATCTATTCGGTCTCGACCCCGTGAAGGAGTGATCCACATCGTAGTCTCTTCCCATCTCCTGCTCCCCATATTCGAGCTGTCGGGAAATCCAATCATCGATGGTGACTCAAGGTGTTTGAACAAAAATATTGTAAAGAATAATGCGCGACCAGGATTACGTCTACATCCATCGGTGATATTCTATAATCCGACAGGCTCCTGGGGAAGAATGATGGTGGTCATCGACCGGCGGGCCGGGTCGTAAGCGGCCGACCCCCCAATCGATTACCTTTGTGAGCGAACGCAGGCTCTTTTTCAGTTCGTTACTGCACCGTTGCTCCTACGCCGATGGAGAGAAAGCCGACGGTTTCTTTGCTGTGCGTGGTCTCGAGATCCTTGGACTGCTCTTCTTCAGCCCTGATCTGGATACCGGCAGCGGCCAGCTTCTGGCCCCGAACCGCGACGGTGTCGCTCGCTCCATCGGTCTGTATCCCGGCGAAAAAGGCCGGCGGTTCGGAGAACTTGGACCCGAAGGTGAGGCCATACCACTTATCGGTGACGCTTGGCGCGGTGTTGGCGACTTCGTATCGGAGTCCGGAGATTTCCCCCTTGCCTGGTTGCCAGGCAATGTAGTTGACCGTCTCGGGGATATGAGCGGTTGAGGTCAGTTCCATCTCCTGCAGCTTAAAATAGAAAGAGGATTTGCTGAAGGAGCGCATTCTGCAGTTGACTGCATCGTCCTCATTCTCCGTTACCACCTGGGGCAGGACGACCGGAATGCCGGGATAGGCCTGCTGCAGGGTGATCTTCTGATACGCGCTGCTGCCGGTAAAGCTTCCGGCTTCCAGCTTGCTGCCGTCTCCCAATGTGTAGACGCCTTTTTCCATAATCATATAGTTGACGGTTTCCTGGGCGTGGGTGCCGTTCTGGTGATCCCATTCCTGCAGCCTGATGTCGAAGCCTTCCCGGTCGATGTTGCGGATGCGCACCGTTACCGGCTCGGCTTCGTTGACGGTAGTCGACGGGCCGGCGATAACGATTGGGTTGCTGAAGCTGCGGTTGAAGAGGACCCTGACCCAGTTGTTGTTGAGGGCAAGTTCACCCACTTCAAAGGGAATCCCGGCACCGCAGCTGACCGCTTTGGTGGCAGTAGCCGTTGCGCCGTCATCGTCGGTCACTTTCAGGGAGACGGTATAGGTGCCGGCACTGGCATAGGTATGTTGCGCGGTCACGCCGGTTCCCGTTGTTCCGTCGCCGAAACTCCAGGCATAGCTGACGATGGAGCCGTCGGGGTCCGAGGACTGGGAACCGTCGAAGGAGAATATCAAGGGGTTCCCATCAGGACTGGGAACCGCGAAAATGGCCGCGAGCGGTGCTTTGTTGGAGGCTGCGGGTTGCGCAACCACGATGGGGGTGGAGATTTTGCCGGTCAGTCCTTTGCTGTCCTGCACGGTAAGTTCGGTGGTATAGGTTCCGGCGGTTGTGAAGACATGTGAGACCTTAGCTCCGGTCCCTTTGGAACCGTCGCCGAAATTCCAGCTGTAGCTCACTAGCGGGGCATTGGGGGTGGTCGAGGCGGAACCGTCGAAGTTGACGGTCAAAGGGGCATTGCCTGCAGCTGTCGAGGAAGAAACGATCGCGAGCGGCGCGGTGATTTCCTTGTATGCCGGGGTTTCGGTTATCGGCGTTTCCTGTCCGCCGGCATCCACGGCGGCAATGGTGAACGCGTAATCCGACGACGCAAACTCCGATGTGCAGGTCAGTTGTCTGGCGGCGGAATCGGTCGTCCCGCAGAGAAGACTCCCGTTGGAGTAAATCTGGAACCCACCCGCATTCCTCGAGCTGTCTGTATAGTTCCAGGAGAAATAAAAGCTGCGCGTGGTGCCGATGGCGGAGGCAGCGTGTTCATTTGCGCCGATATCCGGACGGACACCCGAAAAATCTATCTGCAGGCCGGTGTGTACCGTTCCGGCGTCGATGCAGGGGGAGGTGCTCTTCAACGTGAAGTTTCTGATCGCGCTATCGAGATATTGCGGATCCCACTCGTTAAGCGACTTGAATTCGCCGGGATAGGCGGCCATTGCCTGGGTTGCGGTAAAATTTGCCCCGTGTCTTCTGATGGACTTGCTGTTGTTGTAGAGCGTATTGTTGGCGAAGAGATTGTTGGCGGCGTAAGCGCTTCCTCCCACGGCTGCCACATCGAAGGCAAAGTATTTCGACTCCGAGATAATATTGTTGATGATCACATTGTTGTTCACGGGTTTCGAGTTGGCATAGCGGTAAAGTACTATAGCCCCCTCGTCGGTCTGCTGCTTGGTCACTTCGCAGTTATGGAACACATTGTTGTGTATCGCGTTGCGCTCGGTCGCAAAGGCCAGACCGCCCCAGACATTGGCGTAGATCAGCGTGCCGAAACCGTCGAGGTTGCTGAAATGATTGTATCTGAGGATGTTCCCCGATGAGTTGTTGATCTTGAGGCCGGCATATTTGCCGTTGCCCAGGGCGGAAGGGGTTTCATAGATTTTATTGCCCTCGAAGATATTGTAGTTCGAGTTCAGGATGATCATGACCGCACAGTCGGTCGTTCCGCCGCTGTTATAGAAGATATTGTCCTTGATAAGGTTATGGTTGGACTGGCCGGTGGGGTAATCCGAGTTTGCGCCTCGGATGCACAGTTCGCTGTGCTCGTTGGTGTCGTGCACGACATTGTTCCGCACCGTGTTGTAGCTGCAGTTTATCGACAGCAGGATCGCGTCTCCATGACAGTAGGAAATGGTGTTTCCTATGATTTCGTTATAGGTGCAGTTATTGGAGAAGTAGATCGCTCCCCAGCCGGCGAAGTTCGAGATGGTATTGTTCTTGATGATATTGTGATGGGCATTGCCTTGAATCGTCGATTCGCCTGTCACGAGGAAACGCTGGCCACCCTTGGCCGTAAAGCCGATGATGCTGATATAGCTTCTATCCCGCAGATTGACGGTTACGGAGTTGGAGAGGATTACCTGCTGACCGTCATAGGCGCTGTAGGTGATCCTCCCGGCGTTGCCGCTTCCGCTCACAGCCGGCCTGATCTGATCGGCATAGGTTCCGGCCAGGAGATATACGGTATCGCCTGGTTTGAGGCTGGCATTGGCCTTGGCGATGGTTTTCCAGGCAGTGGTCACGGATAATCCGCCGGCCGTGTCATTGCCGCTGCCTGAGATATAATAGGTGGCCGCCATCGACAGCGAAGAGAACGCGAGCAGAAACAGCGGCGCCAATACCAAAGAAAGAATTATCCTGTTACATTTGGACTTCCTGTCGGCAGAAAGACTCTCGGCCTGAGATGTGTTTGTACTTTTTTTCTGTGCAACATCGACTTTATAGACACCACCCATTCTGTTGTACCTCTTTTTTAATGTTGATAAGCAAGATCACTGGATAATGAAGCTGCGGTCAAAGAGCACCCTGATCCAGTTGCTGTCGATCGCCACCTCACCGACTTCAAACGGAATCCCGGCACACCGCAGTCGACCGCTTTGGTGGCGGTAGCCGTCGCGCCCTCGGCGGGGCTGCAGCACGAAACGTGCCAATGTTAATCATGGAGTGAGCCATTCGGCTTAACTCCGCCTTGCACCGAAGTTATACTGGTAGTGAAAAAGTCTGAGTCTCCTGCGGGTTCTGCACCTGGCATTACTAAATTGCAATTGTAAGCCTGCTATGGGAAGCGGAGGGGATTCAAGCAAGGCGGGAAAAGTTACGCAAAAGTTGGCGTAGCAAGGGGGAAGAGAGCCCATGGGATTCTGCGGAAGATAGGGGGAGGCGATAAGGAGGGAAACAACTGGGGGGGATCTCCGTCCCCTTCAGGTGAAGGAAGTCCTGCCGCCCGGTATTGAATAGCTTTGCAGGAAGAAGGAGTTTAGACGTGGCGAGTTTTAAGAGAAGCGCCTGCCGTTCTTTCCAGCGGAGGGATCAATCAATGACCTCCTCCGACTGCAACTTCCTTGAAGGTGAGCAGCAAGAGCTTGATGTCCAACCCGAGGGACCAGTTGTCGATATACTCCAGATCCATATTCATCCACTGCTCGAAGGAGATGTTGTTCCGTCCGCTGACCTGCCAAATACAGGTCAAGCCAGGCTTCATGGACAAGCGTCGCCGTTGCCACAGCTTGTACTTCTCGACCTCCGTGGGAAGGGGCGGCCGAGGCCCGACCAGACTCATCTCGCCTTTCAGCACGTTGAAGAGTTGAGGCAACTCGTCCAGGCTGGTCTTTCGCATGATAGAGCCTATCCAGGTGATTCGTGGATCCTTCTTCAATTTGAAGACCGGTCCGTCCATTTCATTGGCGGCTGCCAGTTTGTCTCTCATTTCCTCGGCATTGATCACCATGGAGCGAAATTTGTACAGCATGAAGCGGCGGCCGTTGAGCCCCGATCTCTCCTGGGCAAAAATGATCGGCCCTCTCGAGGTGAGTTTGATGAGAAGACTGAGGAGCATGAAAAGAGGGGAAAGCAGAATGATTCCGACAGCCGCGCCGGCATAGTCAATGCACGCTTTGAGCACCAGTTCGTTGGTGTTCTTTGGTACCGACGATAAGACCAGAGTGGTAGCGCCAAGGAAATCCTCGATGTCGACCCTCGCGGTACGAGGGTAGTATTTAATTTTATTGAGCTGGAAATCCGGCAGAACCCGGACGTTTTTGCCCATCTCTTCGGCGTAGTAGATGTATTCATGGACATTGGCGATTGCCTTGAGGGGGATGCCGAAGACTACCTCGTCAATAGCTTCCTTTCTCAATATCTCCTTGAAGTTGTCCATCGTGCCGATAATCCAGACAGATTCGTATATTCTTTTGCCAACGAGCTCGGCTCGGTCGTTCATCTCGAGACAGCCGCGAATCAGATACCCCGCCGTTCGTCTTTGTCTTACGGAGTGGATGAAGTCGAGAGCACGCTGATGCGATCCGACGAGCAGGATGCTCTTGGTGTTATAGTTTTTGGAGCGAATTTTTGCCAGGAATTTATACAGTGCTATCCTAAAGGAAATCAAACCGATAAACGCATAGCAGGAAAAAAGCACCATGAGCATCCGGCTGACCGGCTCGATATGCATGGTGTAGAAGAGAAGAATTATGCTGACGATGCTTGTGAGGGTAGCTTCGAAAACTCTTTGAAAAACCTGCCTTATCGTGACCTTGCGATAGGGGCCGTATCCCCCCATGAGGCGCAAACTGAAGTGAAAAGAGATGAGAGCGAGCAACAGTAAGAGATGGTAACTGAATGAAAAAACCTGGTAATCGAGTCCGACCCCAAAATGAATCCTTGTTTCGTTGGCTAAGTAGAAGCTGAACGCAACAATGATAAGGTCAATTACCTGGTGCATTGCAAGCAAAATTCCTTTTTGTTCACGTAACATATCGCTACCTCATATTGACAGTAGAAGGTGAATTAATTCAGCTTGGTCTTCTATTGTTGAATCGGAAAACAAGAAAGTGAAATTTGAAAGGAAGTTAATAGAAGCCATTTATTGCTTGACAGAGAATGTGTATCAACGTAATTTGTACGCTTCAATACATGGCAAGGTAATTCACTTGGGATGAGATGTAAATAAAATAAAATTGCCAGATATGGTTCTGTAATACTTTTGGTTGAAGCAAACGAATCATATAATACAAATGATACTAATAGATGTCAGTAAAATTTGTATAAATGTTGACATGCTTCTGTTTTTCTCCAAAAAAAATAGCATAAAATGAGAGACATAAACAGGTAATGTTTGAATAATAGTATGCAAAATGGCGACGTTCAATCTACTGACTACGCGCAAATTATTAGTTGAGATGACAACAGCTTATTTTGAGGGAGAAAATAGAGAGGCTTTAGCAGATAAAAAAGGGGTTGAGTCTGCTTAATAAACTCTTCCTCTATAAGCCACCGAAAACTAATAGGTTTGCATTTACCAAATTACCTGAATGCGAATAACGGAGATGTGCAGATGACGGATAGAAAAGTAATTTTTATAGGAGGATCTTCCTACAGCGGCTCCACAATGCTGGATATGATGCTGGCAAACAGCGACCAGGGATTTTCGGCAGGTGAAGTGCATGCGCTATTCAGGCCTTTTCGTCCCCACCATTTCAAACCCGTCTGCGGCTGTGGGGAAACGAGCTGTCAGCTCTGGGATAAAGTCAAAGAAAATGGGGAGATCTTCCTGTATGAAACAATTTTCAATCTTCTTCCGAATGTTTCCTATATTGTCGATTCGAGCAAGGACCCGTGGTGGATACTTTGTCAGGCAAGGCGATTGTTTCAACAAGGTGTTGAAATACATAATCTTCTCATATGGAAGGAACCTGGTGCTTTTGCGCACTCAATGCTGAAAAGAAAGCGCAAGGGTTGGATGAAAGCCTGGCGGAATTATTACAGTGTCTACTTGAGTCTCATTGATGATTATATCCCTGTTTCCTACAGCGGTCTAGTTCAAGATCCTGAACGTTTTTTGAAGGAATTGTGTGATCGTCTGAAAATGCCGTTCAATAACAACCAGCACAATTTCTGGGACAAGCGGCATCACACCCTTTTCGGCAATAGATCTGCGAAGATTCATTTACAGCAAAAATACGACTCGGGCGAGCATATGCTCATGTCCGAAATACCGTCAACGGCAAAGCACCGTTCGATATATCGCGATGTCGAATATACAAAATCCTTACCGGAACACGTAAAAAGCCAAATCGCTTCTGATCTTGAAATGAAAAATCTTGTTACAGCACTGCGGAATGGTGGGTCCTTTTTGAATGGTGGCCAATTTAACAGATTCTTTGTGAAAAAGGAAAAAGCCAAAAATCAGATTAAATACGCCCTGGGTAGTATTATTGGGAAACACTGGCGGATATTTTGAAACAACATATCGCGAGATGCATATGCAGACAAAGCACGTAGGAATAATCTGGCCGGGATTTAGAAAATACAATGAACAGTTCTACCGGGCCGTATTGGAAGACCAACGATTTAAAACTTCTGTACTGTGGATCAGGCGGTTTCGTCATGACGAAATTCCGCCAAAGGAAGTAATCGAGTCTTTATCCTGCAAGGTTGTGGGGGCCGAGAGTATTCGTATTTCCGGTTATAGTGTAAAAACATTTCTCATCATGTTGTATATGATATGGAAAATAGTCCGTGAGTGTGATGGGATTCTGACTTCAACCCAGGCGCCACTTCACTCGAAAGTTGCATTTGTTTTGGCGAAATTTTACCGGAAGAAAATATTTGTAAAAACCGAACAATGGCGCGATCTGGATAATCCTTCGTTTTTCATGAGGCAGTACAAAAAGCTGGATGTCTCTATCATCAGGAACTGCGATATCCTTTTACCCCATGGCACGAATCAACTGCAGTATGCTGCAGGAAAAGGTGTCAATCCCGGCATAATGAGAGTTATGCCTCTGTTGTCCGATGATCTAAGACGCCTGCCGGTCGATAAACCACGATTGAAGGAAACCCTGGGGCTCCAGGGGAAAAAGGTGATTCTCTATTTTGGCAGGCTCACCCGTCAGAAAGGATTACAGGACCTGTTGTTGGCATGCATTCTGGCAAAAAAGGCGATGGAAGAATCAGTATTGCTGGTATGCGGTGGTGCAGACCGGAATTTTTCGGATTTCTCCGACACCGCCTCTTATGAAGAAGAATGTCACCGATTAGCTGAGAGCCTTCTTCCCGGGAAAGTGATTTTCACCGGTCCCATAGCTCCATCGGACAAGCACAATTACTTCCAGCTCGCCGATCTTTTCATTCATCCTCACGGTAATAGAGGAACGGACGGATGGGGTCTGGTTATCAACGAGGCCGCATCGATGTCTCTCCCCATTATTGTTTCGGATAGAGTCGGTTGCGCCCCCGACCTCGTCCTGAATGGCCAAAACGGCTACATAGTCCCTGCCGGCGATATCCGGGCCTTAGCCCGCCGAATCGAAGAGCTGATGGCCGATGATAACAAAAGAATGCATTTCGCAGTTCAGTCACGGCTTGCTTTCGAGAGATATCACCAACCGAAAACAGTACCTCAAGTTATTTGGGAGGCACTCAATGGCAGTGGAAAGTAAAAAAATTGCCTTCATATTGGGTAATTACTTCGACCAATGTCAGGGAGGCGCCGAGTTGCAGTCTTTCTACATTGCCCGGGAAGCCTTGCGTCGTGGGTGGGAAGTTCACTACTGCTTTATGTCCAACGATAGAAAATTCGTGAAGAAGGAACGCATGGCGCTTTACCCGATCTGTAAGCGGCGTTTGTGGAACAAATTGTCGAATATCAAGTACCCCTATTGCTTCGAGTTATTCGATTTTTTGCGACAAGTGAAGCCCGATGCCATTTACCAGAGAGGAGCCCTGTCCTTCACTGGTATTGCAGCACGCTACGCGAAAAAGAACCGGTGCAGACTGGTGTACCATATCGCCAGCGATCCGGATGTTCAGGTTAGTGCTCTACCCTGGAGGCGTCCATGGCTTGTGCCTGAATTACTTTGGCTTCGTTATGGAATACGACACGCCACTACCATTATCGCGCAGACGAAAACGCAGGCGAACGTCTTAGAGAAGAACTTCGATCGCCGGGCTGTCGTCATACCCAATGGGCATCCCGACCCCGGCGAGTGCTGGAAACCCGAAATACCCCTGCGGGTCCTCTGGATTGCAAATTGGAAGCCCTTGAAGCAGCCGGAGCGGTTCGTGCAGCTCGCCCGCGAAATCGGCATGAGGGAGAATGTTCGCTTCATGATGCTCGGCAGGATCGGCAGATACCAAACACTCGTCGAGGAAGCGAAGAGCCTGGGCATCGAAGTGCTGGGAGAGGTCCCGAATGAGCGGGTGAACGAAATCCTCTGCAGGAGTCACATCCTGGTCAACACCAGTTTGTACGAGGGGTTCAGCAACACCTTCATTCAGGCGTGGATGCGGAAGGTTCCCGTGGTCAGCCTGAATGCCGACCCCGACGCGGTACTGGAAGGCAGACAGCTGGGATTTCGCTCGGGGTCGCCGGCTCAGCTTGCCATCGACACCGAGCGTCTCATCGACGACCGCGACCTGCGACAGCGGATGAGCGTCAGGGCCAGGGAATACGCACTGCATCATTGTTCCCTGGAAAATATGCATAAGATCGTCGAGATCATTTCAGGATAATCCACAGGGGCACAAGATCCATGGAAACCACGCAACTCTATCTCATCGGCACGACCGTGCCATGGTTCCTGCTGATCATGTTCAGGCCAAAGGTGCTTACCTTTCTGGTGATCGTGCTTTCTCTGTTCCAGTTGGACTGGTTTACCCGCTATATGGGCGGTGTTTCCGGGCTCAACAGGATTTCCCTCGTGCTGGCCGGGTTGCTCGGCCTTCGGCTGGCCGCCGACCGGGTCCTGCACCGGAGTTTTTCTCTTGATCGGCATCTGCTGCTCGGGCCCGTGTGTCGCCTCTCTCTCTTTTTCCTTGTCCTCACCTTGCTCTCGAACCTTTTCAACGATGAAAGTCTCGTCCTCGGCTTCTATGAACTGCGCTATTACTTCCTCGGCTTTGCCGTCACTTTCGGACTCTATCACTATTTTCCGAGCGCGCTCTCCCTGGACTTATTCAAGAGGTGCCTTGTCTGGATCGGTCTTGCCCAGCTCCCCTTTTCCGTGCTGAAATGGCTGTCTGCCGGCGGCGGGAAGACCCTCACACTGGATTCTGTGTCGGGTACCTTCGGTGGTTACGGCGAGCTTGTTGCCTGTCAAATACTTGTCATATGCATCGTGCTGTTCGAACAACTGACGACCCAAAGACGGATTGTGAGGGTCAATAATTACGTACTGTGTCTGCTCCTGCTCGTTCCCTTGCTGCTGTCGGGTTCGGCTACCGCCAGCGTGTATATAGTCCTGGCAATAGTCTTCACCTGGTGGCTGAGCGCAGTTCACAACAAGAATATAGCAGTCTTCCTCAAGCAGGTCATTCCGATATCCATTCTCGGAGTCTGTTCGCTTATTCTCCTGTATCACGTGTTCTGGAAGCCGAATTTCGATACGGAAAAGCAACTCAATCTCGACTATATGATCGAGTATTACATGCTTCCTCCGGTAACCGATTACGAGCTGTATCTGCTTGGTGCCGATACCCAGATGGGTCGTGCCAGAGCCGTAGTCGAGGCGGTGAAGCTGATTTCGGAAACTCCCTGGAATTTCGTTCTCGGGTATGGTTCCGGTGCCACCGCCGAAGCGTCGTTCCTGCACGTAGTCGGGAGATATTATCAATCGTTTGGTCCACTTGACGGTCTCGGCAGAAACCACTATTCGAGAACGCTGGCGGAATTCGGTGTCGCGGGCATGACGGCTTTCATCGTTTTCTTTGCCGTCATCCGTAACCGAATCATATCCGTCAAGGGACGCGCATCCGAACTCAACGCACTATTTTCCCTGTTTCTTTTCGTGCTCTCCATACTGTCGATCTACGGGGAAACCCTGACATCTTTTTTCTTCAGCTTCGTGCTCGGGTTTTTCCTGGCAACCGCGCAGGTTGAATTCGACAAAGGAGAACCCGCATGAACACCTCTGCCGAATCAAACCCGCCGGTGCTCGATATTGCCATCCTTTGCCAGAAGCAGTTCGGTTCCCACGTGGATACGTATTACTACTGCAAATACTTGAGCCGGCGCCATCGAGTCACCTATATTTGCTGGGACTACGGCAGTACCAGACAAGGGATGGACAAGGTGGCGGTGCAGTATGTTTCGCGAAATCACAGCCTGATCGTCCGCAACCTGCTGTATATATACGTCGTCTGCACGCAGTTGCGCCGGCAGGCCTTCGATGTCTGCTTCATCAAGTATTTTCGCGGCTGCTCGATTCTGCCCCTTCTTTTCCCCAGGGTGGCATTTATTTTCGATATCCGCTCCGGTTCGATCAGCAGAAGTTGGCTGTCCCGATTCATCTGCGACAACCTGTTGAAATTCGAGTCGCGCTTCTTCAAGCATGTGACCGTGATTTCCGCTTCGCTGCGGCGCAAACTGGGCCTGGAGGGGAAAGCTCACATCCTGCCGGTCGGCTCCATATCATTATCTGTCAAGGAAAAGGAGTTTGGTGATCTTCACCTGCTCTATGTGGGCACCTTGTACAACCGTAACATAGACAGAACAATCCCGGCCTTTGCCCGGTTCGCCCAGAATCACTCTCAGGAGATCAAATGCACGTACACCATCATCGGGGCCGGCCCCGGCAACGAAGAGGAGATATTGCGATCGCTTGCAGCGGAATTGGGGGTGGCGGATAGCGTGCATGTCGTGGGGCGTGTGCCCTTCGAGGACCTGGGGCGATATTTCGATAGCCACAATGTCGGCGTTTCCTTCGTGCCGATGACGAGCTTCTATGATGTCCAGCCGGTAACCAAAACCTTCGATTACCTGCTTTCCGGAATGGTGGTGCTTGCTACGGCGACTTCCGAAAACAAGCTGGTCATCGACGAAAGCAACGGCGTGCTGATC
>MGTI01000188.1 GCA_001799365.1 Desulfobacterales bacterium GWB2_56_26
TCAGGACCACAAAAATTACTTCTCTGCTCTGGCTAGTGGGCTTCGTCACCTTCTTTCTCAGTGCCATCCTTGACAACCTGACGACAACAATCGTTATGATATCGCTGATTAAAAAACTGCTTGATCGGCATGACGACCGATTGTTTTTTGCCGGCATCATAGTCGTTGCCGCCAATGCCGGCGGCGCTTGGTCGCCTATCGGCGATGTCACCACCACCATGCTGTGGATCGGCGGCCAGATCACCTCGCTGGCAATTATCAAAGGTGTTTTCCTCCCCTCTTTGGCCTGTCTGGTGGTGCCGCTTGTATTCCTGAATTTCGTTCTGCGCGGCAAGGAGGTCGTGAGTCCGCCGGAGGTCAACAACGGCAGCGACATTACCACTTCTCCGTTTGAACAGAATCTGATGTTTTTCATGGGGATCGGCTGTCTGGTGGCAGTCCCGATCTTTAAAGCAATTACCCATCTTCCCCCCTTCATGGGCATCCTCTTCGGCCTCGGCATTCTGTGGCTGGTGGGTGAGATTCTCCATCGAAACAAAGAAGACGAATACAAAGAACATTTGACGCTGGTATCCGCCCTCAAGCATATCGACATGAGCAGTATTGTCTTCTTTATCGGTATCCTGCTGGCCGTCGCCACCCTCGAACATACCCATATTCTCACCGCCCTGGCTCAATGGCTCGATCACACTTTCGGGCGTCTTGAAATCATCGTTGCGTTGATCGGTATTCTCAGTGCAATAGTCGACAACGTGCCGCTGGTTGCCGCCTCTATGGGGATGTACGATATGGCTGCCTATCCGACCGACAGTTTCCTCTGGGAGTTCATGGCCTACTGTGCCGGCACCGGCGGCTCCATGCTGATCATCGGATCGGCTGCCGGCGTCGCCGCTATGGGACTCGAAAAAATCCACTTCTTTTGGTATGCCAAAAAGATAGGAGGACTTGCAGCTCTTGGTTATTTCTCCGGAATTATTGTTTATATCGTGCAATATAGAGTGCTGCACGGATGAGAAAAAGGCAATTGCCGGCCTATAAAAAATGAGAAAATTAACAGCCGAGCCCGCTACTCAGCCCGGCTTCACAGATAATTTTACGTGTGAGGATTACAAATGGAAGAGCTGAAAGCCAAGGTGCTACTGGTTGACGACGAGGCGGATTTTCTGGCCACGCTTGCCGAACGTCTGGAAGCAAGGGGGTTGAAGGTATCAACCGCCGCAAGCGGCAAGGATGCGGTCGGCAAGGTAGATGACCAAAATTTTGATCTCATTATTCTCGATCTGGCAATGCCGGGTATAGACGGTCTGGAGACCCTGAAACGAATCAAGGCGAAACAGCCGGATGCGGAGATAATTATGCTCTCGGGGCAGGGATCTATCAAAACCAGTATCGAGGCGATGAAACTCGGAGCCGACGATTTTCTGGAAAAACCTGTCAAAATTTCTGAATTGATGGCCAAGATCAGCGAGGCAAAAGACAAACGGCTATTGGTCTTACAATCCAAAAGCGTCAAGGAGATCGAAAAGATACTCCACACAAAAGGCTGGTAGAAACATCGACCCAGGTCCTGCCTTCGAGGGCCGGGTGTCTGAACCAATATAGTTAGAGGCAAATAAAGGAGAAAACTGTGAGTACTGAAAAACAGACGGTACACGACATCATGATCCCTCTTTCCGCATTCCCTTGCATGAAGGAAAGCGGAACGGTTCAGGAGGCTATTCAGAAATTGCGGTCGTTCTGTCCCATCGGCGGAACCGAACCCTGCGGCTTCAGTGAATTGATGGTAGTGGATGAAAAGGGCTGCTTGATCGGCCGGGTCACTCAGCAGGGCATACTTCGGGTGCTATTTTCATCCTTGCTCGATCCGATCGATATCAAGCCGTTCTCAGGAAGAACTATCGAATACAGCGACTTGGCGACCCTCCTCGGCGACGTGTTGATGAAGGAAGGAGTCAACCACCTCAATGCCACCATTACCCACGTTGTCGAGAGGGGCATTCGGGTGCTGCCGGCTTCGACCGATCTCGTACATGCCATGTCGGTCATGGTCATCTGCAAGGAAACGGTTATGCCGGTTGAAGAGAACTGTAAACTTATAGGTGTGGTCAAACTTGCCGAAATCTTCGGGGCACTCGGCGATAAACTTATTTCCTTGAATTCGAAATAGGAAAGGGTGGATATCATGTCATCAACGTCACCAACGTCATCAACATCAACAGCGTCGGCGTCATATTGCGAAAAGGTGGAGCCCAAAGCTCCGTTCGATTGGAAAAGGGTATTCTTTCTTCTCTTGGGGGTTGCCTTGTTTTTTATTATCTACTACTGTCCTGCCTGGCCGGATGCCATCGACCCGCAGGGCAACCATTTTGTCCTGACCAAGGAAGGCAAAGGTGCTTTGGCGGTTTTTGCCCTGGCTGCGACATGGTGGATCTTTGAGGTCTTGCCTATCGGTGTGACCGGCATCGCAATCGGTGTGGCCCAGGCCATGTTTCTCATTCGTAAGCCTGAGGTAGCGTTCAAGGATTTCATGGATCCTTCGGTTCTTTTTATTTTCGGATCCATCGTGATCGGTCTGGTTTTCACTAAGAGCGGCCTGACCAAGCGAATGGCCTATAAAATGCTCTCCATCGTCGGCGAGCGGACCAGCATGATCTATTTGGGCTGCTTCATTATGACCGCGGCGCTTACTCACCTCATGGCGCATACCGCGGTGGCTGCCACCATGTTTCCACTGCTTCTGGCTATCAACGCTTTCTACTCGGACAACGACGAACCGACCAAGTTCGGCAAAGGTCTCTTTATCGGTATGGCCTATGTTGCAGGCGCAGGGAGTATTATCACCCTGCTCGGTGCTGCCCGTGGGGCAGTGGCCATCGGCTTTTTCAAGGAGATGACCGGCAAGGAAATAAGTTTCTTCGAGCTTTCCTATTATATGGCACCGGTTGGATGGCTGATGGTTTTCCTCATCTGGGGCCTAATAATGCTGGTCTGCAAACCGGAGAAGGCAGTGATCCCCGGTCTGAAAGAAAAAGCGAAGAGGATGTACAATGAGTTAGGTAGGTGGAGCAGGAATGAAATATTAACCATCGTCATCGCCCTTGCCGTTATTCTGATCATCGCCTTGAAGAACTGGGTTCCGGCCCTGAAATCCGTTGACAAAACGGCAATACTCCTGAGTTCCACACTGTTGTTCTTTATTTTTAATATCCTCAAAGTCGAGGATCTCGAAGATATCCCATGGAACATCATTCTGTTGTTCGGCGGTGCCATGTCCATCGGTTTCTGCCTCTGGCAAACGAAAGCCGCCGAATGGCTGGCGGTGAACTGGCTGCAGCTCTTTACCCATGCTCCGGCCGTAGTGTTTATCCTCGGCATGGCGTTCTTTGTCATGATCATGACCAACTTCATCATGAATGTGGCGGCCATTGCGATCTCCCTGCCGGTGGCTCTGGTTATCGCCCCTTACCTTGGGGTGACCGGGGAGGTAATATTCTTCTCGGCCCTGATGACCGCAGGTATGCCATTCCTGTTGCTGATCGGCGCGGCGCCGAATGCCATTGCCTATAATTCCAAACAGTTCAGCACCGGCGAGTTTTTTAAATTTGGTATCGCCGCAAGCATTATGCTGATGGTGGTGGTCTACCTGTCCGTAGCGGTAATCTGGCCGCTTATGGGCATGCCTGTGTATTTGAAATAACAAAGTAGAAGTGAATGCGCGGTGGCCGCGGCGACTGTCCCGGCCACCGTTTCTGTCGATATCTCATTACGGAGAGATTTACATTGGGTAAGACAAAAAAGATGAAAGTGCTGGTCGTCGACAACGAAACGGAGTTTGCCTCCACCTTGGCTGAACGTCTTCGGTTGCGCAAAATTGCGGCAGAGAGTGTCTATTCCGGTGCGGAGGCGCTGGCTTCGGTCTCCCTTCTTCGTCCCGATGTGATGATACTTGATCTGCAAATGCCCGATATGAGCGGATTGGATGTCCTTTCCAGGGTGAAAGCCATAGATCCGACTATCGAAGTGATTCTCCTGACCGGGCATGGCTCCTTCGATGCGGGTATTACCAGCATGGAGATGGGGGCTTTCGATTATATTGTCAAACCGGTAGACTTGACCCTGATTATGGAGAAAATAAACGAGGCATTTCAAAAGAAAAGCGGCAAATAGCAAGCTCACGGCAGGCCCTGCCATCTCTCCCGGATTTCCTCCCTCTTCTCAGAAGTTCCCCGCCATTTTCTTTTGGCTTGCGTGTTGCCTTTTTCTCTGCTTTGCTGACGATTAATCTTCAACTCTCTGAAGTAATCAAGCATTTTTTGTGTTTCGGCTTTTGGTAAAGCGTATGTTGCTATGATGAAAAAGACCTTTGCGGTACCTGGCGAAGTATTGCTCGAAGATCTGTTGGCCGGATTTCCCCATGCCTCTGCTGTGCTCGATGAGGGTTTCAAAATTGTGGCGGTTAACCGGATGTTCGAGGCACTGACCGGCTATGGCCGGGATGTGGCCGTTGGTGTCTATGCCGATTTCATTTTTCGCAGCAACATGGGCAACAATCGGGGGCAGGTCTTTCAGCGGGTGGTCGAGACCGGGGAAACGGCAACGATCGAGGGCGATATCGTCAACCGCAGCCGGAAAAAGATCGGGATTCGCTTTACCGTATCGCTCCTGCATACCAGGCGAGGCAGTCATACGAAAGGCTTGCTGGTGGTGCTTGAGGATATTTCGGCAATCGAGGCCACTGCCCAAAAGATGCTCAGTGACTGGTCGTCCGATATCATCGGTCATAGCCCAAAGATGCAGGCCGTCTTCGATGTCATGCCGCTCATGTCCCAGACCGAGGCGTCCATTCTTATTACCGGCGAAACGGGGACCGGTAAAGATAAAATTGCCGAGGCCATTCACCGGAATTCGCCGCGTGGCAAGTTTCAGTTTGTGAAAATCAACTGCGGCGCACTGCCGCCCGATCTTCTGGAATCCGAGTTGTTCGGCCATGTCAAGGGCGCCTTCACCGGCGCCGTTCGGGACAAGCCGGGCATGTTTAAGATCGCAGATAAGGGCACGATCTTTCTCACGGAGATAGGGGATATGCCTCTGTCGCTGCAGGTCAAACTCCTCTCTGTCCTGGATGACCGGGCTTTCTATCCGGTCGGCGGTGAGCGTAAGGAGAGCGTCGATGTCCGGGTGATAGCGGCGACCCATCGTTCGCTGCGCGAACAGGTCGAAGCAGGGGCGTTTCGGGAAGATCTTTTCTATCGCCTCAATGTCCTGCATATCCATCTGCCCCCCTTGCGGGAAAGGGAAGGGGATACCCGCTTTCTCCTCGATTATTTTCTGCAGGATTACGCCACAAGGCTGGGCAAGGAGATTCAGACGTTTTCGGATGCGGCGCTGCGTCACCTCCTGAACTACGCCTATCCAGGAAATATCAGGGAATTACGCAATATTGTCGAATACTGCGCCAACGTCTGCCGCAAAAAGAATATCGGCAAAGAGGATCTGCCGGCTTATCTTTTTGCTCAGGTTCAAGCGGCAGCACCTAAGATCCCTGCGCCGGATTTGACTCCGAGACGGGAAGCGGCAGGTAAGACCGCCGCTTCGCCGGAAGATCGGCAGGCAGTGAGCGGTGACAACTGGACAGAAATTGAAAAGAAAATGATTCTCGAGGCATTGACGGCCAGCAAAGGTAATCGTGCCAAAGCCGCCGAGAAACTCGGCTGGGGGAGAACGACGTTGTGGCGCAAGATAGCCAGGTATGGTCTCGGATAATCATGCAATTCCAGCAGAAGGCGAAATGAAAATTCTGATAACCACTCAAAGGGACTTTGTTGCCCAGCGTTTCGATCTCACCGCCGAAGTGGTAATTGCCAACGTCGAAAACGGTCAGCTTGTCGGCAAACCGAGGGCAATTATTATGGACCGGCCTTCTGCGGAGGACCTCTGTAACATGATCATGGAGGAAAACATCGCCATTGTGATCTGCGGGGGAATTGAAGACCGGCACTACCAGTTTCTCACCTGGAAGAAGATCCGGGTGATCGATTTTATCATCGGTGATTATGAGACCGCCCTGCAACAGGCAATCGCCGGCAAACTTCACCCGGGTGACCTGCTGCCTTTGTCCCGAAGCGACCTGAGCCTTTAGGCAGGTCTCACCTGCCTTATCAGGTTTACGCCGCCTTATCTGATATGTTCGAGGCCGGGGGCCGGGAAATTGCGGCAAAGCGCCTTTACTTCTTCCGCAATCCGCTGCAGATTGCCCTCGTTTTCCGGATCGGCGATAACCTCGGCAATAAAATCGCTGACTATGAGCATCTCCTTTTCCTTGAAACCGCGAGAGGTTAAGGCCGGCGTACCCATTCTGATGCCGCTCGGGTCGAAGGGCTTGCGTTTATCGAAGGGCACCGCGTTGTAGTTGAGCACAATGCCGGCCTTGTCCAGAGCCTTGGCCGCTTTCTTTCCGGAGATATTTTTGTTGGTCAGGTCAACCAGCATCAAATGGTTTTCGGTGCCATTGGTTATCAGGGTGAAGCCGTTGGCCATGAGTGCATCGGCGAGAGCCTTGGCATTTTTCACCACCTGTCGGGCATACTCGCGGAAAGATTCCGAGGCGGCTTCTTTCAAGGCAACGGCAATAGCGGCGGTAGTGTTGTCGTGCGGTCCACCCTGGACACCGGGAAAAACCGCTTTGTCGATGGCCTGGGCGTATTGTTCCCGGCAGAGAATCATTGCCCCTCTCGGTCCTCTGAGGGATTTATGGGTGGTGGTGGTGACAACGTCGGCATAGGGAACTGGCGAAGGATGCACGCCGCCGGCAACGAGGCCGGAGAAATGGGCCATGTCCACCATGAACAGGGCACCCACCTCATCGGCAATCTCGCGAAATTTTTGAAAATCGAGGATTCTTGGATAGGCCGAGTGCCCGGCGATCAGAATCTTCGGCCGTACGGCTTTGGCTTTGGCCCTGATCGACTCGTAGTTGAGCAGTCCGGTTTCCGGATCAAGTTCGTATGACTGCGCGTTGAAATATCGGCCGGATATGGACACATGCGCACCATGGGTGAGATGCCCGCCGTGGGGCAGAGCCATGCCGAGAATCGTATCGCCCGGATTGAGAAAGGCCAGATAGACAGCGATGTTGGCAGGTGAGCCGGAATACGGCTGGACATTGACATGTTCCGCGCCGAAAAGATCCTTGGCACGCTGGATGGCCAGCCGTTCGACCTGATCAATGATCTGCTGCCCTTCATAGTACCGCTTTCCGGCATAGCCTTCGGAGTACTTATTGGTGAGGACGGAGCCGGTGGTTTGCAGTACGGCTTGAGAGACATAGTTTTCCGAAGCGATCATGCGGATCTTTTCGGCCTGACGTTGCTCTTCCTGTTTTACCAAGGCATAAATGTCCGGGTCGATGTCTTTGACACTCTCCATTGGATCTCCTTCCGGCTTTTCTCCGGTCAATGCTTCAATTGCCATGCTTCAACCGGGAAAGCCCCATGTAAGCAGATAGCAATCTGTTCCCTTATTGAATGAAAGGCAACAACTATAATAAAAACGGTGGGAATTGAACAGAGGAAAGTGAATCAACGGGGAAAAGAAGAGTAAAGTCGATGAGCTCGGCGTGGAGTGTGAGTGGTGACTCTCTTTTCAGAGTAGTTCGGGGTAATCCGTGAAAATCGCCGTCGCACCCATGGCAAAGAGGGCTCTCTGCCTTTCCCTGCTGTTGACGGTGTACACGTTAATGCCGAACCCGGCGGCGCGCAGCCGGCGGATAAGCTCGGCATCTATGAGATTGTCGGCGGGGTGATAGGCTGCCACGCGCAGGGAACTAAGATATTCGACAAGATCCTCCGGATGCGATTTATCTACCAGTGCCGCCGTGGAAATTGTCGGAAGGAAGGTTTTCACAATCACGAGATAGTCGTGATTGAAGGAAGAAATCAGAACCCTGTTCGTGGATTTTGTTCTCGTCACCACTTCTCCGATGGCCTCTGCCACTCTTTTGTCCTGCTTTTTCCTTTTATGATCCTTTATTTCGATATTTATGGGTATTTTCCGCAATGCCGGATGGAGCAGTACTTCTTCCAGGGTTAGTATCGTCTGCGGCAGTTCGCGCATCAGTTCCCGGGGATCAACCTTTTTCTGATAGATGGTGGCGAAGGGGTCGGTATCGAGAAACCAGGCGCCGACGTCGAGGGTTTTCAGTTGGAGCAAGGTCCAGTCACTGACATTCAGGGAGTGCAGGTTGAACTGGTGACGTTTAGCGCCAGCATTACTCGTTCTGTCGAGGGTCGCATCGTGGATGACCACCGGCACGAAATCCTTGCTCATCTGCACATCGAGTTCAATGAAATGGCAGTGTCCGATACTGGCGCGAAATGCGGAAAGAGTGTTTTCCGGACGTATGGCGCGATATCCGCGGTGGGCGGCAATAAGTTGGAATGACGCAAAATTATCGAAGAATGTCATGAACGGGGAGTGCCTCCTCAGTGCTGAATCCTTCTTGTCCGCATATATGGCAGGAGAAAAAAATTTAACTAATGCAAAAATATTACATTGCAACTAGCTAATAATATTTACAAACATTTCCTCTTATAAGAAAACATGCAAAAATAAATATAGAGTCCGTTGCAACTTGTTGCAAGATTTTAGTAGAATGAGCCAGTAGAAGTATTTAAGCCATCCATTGTTGATCCGTGATTTCTCTTAATACAAAAAACATCCAGTACTCCTTGTTTTTCAAGTCTGGCTTGCAATCGCTGAATAAGCTGGGTAGAAGTGGAGGTCATTCTGCAGTAGATGCTGTTTGTCGTTTCATCATAATTTATTTCGAGGGAAATCTGTTTCAGGTATGGTCAATTCTGTAAAAATTGCGGTTGCCGTTTTATTGCTGGTTGGTTCGTTTGCTGTTTGCCCCGTCTCCAATGCGTTTGCAGCAAAACAAGAAGTATATGATATTATCTATATTCTGACCAACGACCTGGAGAGAGTGCTCGACTATAAGGAGGAACTGGAGTCGATATTCGATGTTAAAGTATCGAGAAAGTTAAAAATTGTCGGAAGAGGAGATGAGTATGGTCTCATTTACGATGGTAATCTTTCCTCCCGCACCGTGGCCAAGACCCTCATTGAGCATGCGGAATTGCTGAATACCGCCGGTTTCGATGAGCCGTATGCCATAAGGGAACAACGATACAATGTTCTTTATAACGTGAGTTACGGGATAGGCCCTAACCTGGAGCCTCTCAAAAAGAAGTATCAGACTCTCTATAGTCGCCTAGGTGAGGAAGTAAAAAGAGACCTTTTTGTCGAACAGACCGATTTCGGCAATTATGTGCTTGTTTATCGCATTCGCGGCGATGAAGCCTCGACGACCCGGATCGCCAAGCAACATGCCACTCTCCTCAAGACTCAGAAAATCAAAACCTCCATCGTCAGGGAAAACAATAATACCATAGTCTATGGCGAATCCAGCTTAATCGACGACGGCTCGGTGGATGAACCGGAAGTTTGTCTGGTCCCTGATTCCTCGCCCCCCCCTGCGGTGGGGCAAAAAACCGAACCGGCAGAAAAAAAGGCAAGCGAACCGGTAGAGCAAATAAAACTGGTTGCCAGGCCAAAAGTTGAAAAAACTATGCCGGTTGACCCCCAAAACGGCAATTTCGCGCAAGCTATCGAGAGCCACATAGCAAGTCTCAGGAGCAAGGGGCTCCTCGATAGCGAAGAATCGATGGGATGGGTGGTCTATGATCTTGAGCAGGATAGAAATGTCATAAGCATAAACGGTGACATGGATTTTCAGGCGGCAAGTATGATTAAGCCCTTTGTCGCTCTCGCCTATTTTCATCTCGTCAATGAAAATAAAATTGCTTACAACTCGAAAGCCCGCGGCAAACTGGAGGCGATGATCCAGAGGAGCAGCAATTCGGCAACAAACTGGGCGATGAAGCAGGCCGGTGGACCCGCTCAATGCAATGCCATTCTCAGGAAATATTACGGTCATATTTTGAAGAAAACTGAGGTGAAAGAGTACATTCCGGCGGATGGCCGGACGTATCTCAACAGTGCTCCCCCTTCAGATTACGTTCGATTTCTGCGGGCAATCTGGAATCAGGAACTGCCCTACAGCAAAGAAATCCGTCGGTTGATGGCTTTACCGGGGCGGGACCGTCTCTACTACGGGACTCCGATTCCCAGGGGCACCCTGGTGTACAACAAGACCGGATCCACGGCACGATTGTGCGGGGACATGGGCATTCTTGTACCCAAAACCAAAAAAGGGGAAAGGTATCCTTACGTGGTCGTCGGCATAATAGAGCGAAAGTCGAGGGCCGCCAACTACGGCCAATGGATGAATTCGAGAGGGAAGGTTCTCCGTCAAATCTCAACCTTGGTGTATGAGGAAATGAAGAAGGAGCACCAACTCTTGTAGGTGCTTAGGATCAAGCTATTCTTTATGCTGAGGTGGAGGACGCGATGAATGTTATAATGGATCTATGTATTGTCCCGCTCGGTGTCGGGGTTTCCGTTTCGGAATATGTGGCGGTGTGCCAAAGAATCCTTGCCAAAGCAGGATTGAAGACGCAACTACACGCCTACGGCACCAATATCGAAGGGGAATGGGACGAGGTAATGGCTGCGGTCAAATCATGCCACGAGGAGATCCACGGACTTGGCGTACCCCGCATCACCACTACCATCAAATTGGGTACCAGAATCGACCGGAAGCAGACAATGGAGGATAAGGTGACCAGTGTCATGGAAAAACTGGCTGTCACCTATCAACCGACTGGACCTTCCAAGGCCTGAGTATACTGGGTCATAACCCAGCCGTATTTACCTGTCTGGGTTTTTACATATAGCCACTCCGGTGCCGCGCCAATTACACCGAGAATTTCCCCGAAGTTGGCTTGGCCAATAACCTCTTCGTCAAGACCCGGGCCGGAACGAAGATTGAGAAGGCGTACAGTCGGTTTCACCTGACGCAACACCTCGCTGTCGGGGTAATATTCGGGTTGAGGTGTGACTATCACCGGGTTTCTATGGATAATTATCGGTGGAGGCGGCGTGGAATACACTACAGTTCGCTGAACCGGAGGTTGATACAGCATCGAACCGACCACGGCTCCTGTCAGCAGGCCGACACCAAGATAAGCAAGAGAATCATCGGAACGATATGAGTGCCTGTGGTGATAAGGATAGTAATGGCTCCTGTACCCACCAGGATAGTAATGGCTCCTGTACCCACCATAATAATGGTTTGAGTAGTATCTTGAACCGGCGAGAGAAGAGGTGGGTGGTACAAGAACGGCAAACATCAACACAAGCAAATAACAGATCAATCTTTTCATGATAGCCTCCCGGGTAAGACTGGAATCTAACATTATTATAATACAATAGGTAAAGTTCGGCAATGATTGCCGTTCCGAAACAGCAGTACATGAGTTGAAATTACAGCAATTCCCGGTCGAGATGTTTTTGCAGTTTTCTTAGAGCCGATTGCTCCAATTGATAGATACTGCTTCGGGTAACTCCGAAAATTTTACTGATGGAGAGAATCGATTGTTCTTGTCCTTGATACGGAGGAAGCCCATAACGGCGTTTGATAATGTCGCTGCTTTTTGGGGAGAGCCTTTCAGTGATAGCGCTGAGCAGCAAGTTTCTGCGCTGGCTTTCTTCCAATGATTCGCTCGGGGAGGGGATTGTAGTAGAGGTGGAGGGATCAGGTTGGAAGATATCTTTTACTTCTGCCAAATCTTCTTGTGTGGCCGTCGCACCTGCGATAATAGTTGCATATTTCTTGAAGCCTGCAGAATCACCCGACTTTGCCGCTTTGGTAAAACCCTCCACCGTGTTGGTGGAAATCCGGATGAGTCGGCCCTCTAGGGCTTGCCGCTGAATCTCCTTGAAAATCCAATTTGCGGCAAATGTCGAAAAACGGACACCGCACGATTGATGATACCGATAGGCAGCTCGAGCTACGCCGATTTCACCTATCTGTACCGCGTCCTCATAAGTCACCGATTGCCGGTAGATTGTGTTGGTTTTTGCCGCAAGTTTCCTGACCAGTCCGGTCGAGAGCAGCATGTAAATATTTCTGATGGTGTTGAGTTGTTCAACGACAGCATGTAGGGCAAGAAATTGATCGTCCTGGAACTCCATACAAGACATCCGTCCGAGAATTCGGTTCCAGACCCTGGCGATGATCAGGTGCTGCAAGGTCTTTTCCAGCGGCAGACAGGAATTGCATCCGGTACTGAACAGCACAAGCGCTTCCTGCCTTTCAGACTCGGCAGATCTAGTGGTATTGCCGAAAAATATCCTACGGTTTCGGAACAGGTAGATGTTCTGCACGACCGTCAGCACTGCCTGTCTGAATTGTTGTTTCCCGAGCAGCATTTCGGTAATGCGATGCCGCCGCAACAGCACTTCTGTTGCCAGTTCTTTTTCGTCGTCGACCGTGAGGGCCTCGATCCGAGGTGGAGCTGCACCGCGCTGTGCCAAGAGATATTCCGTCCGGAGTATCTTCTTTTCGAGAACGGGATTCAAATTGAGCTGTCGGACACGTTCGATAAATGGAACCGTCGACTTAACCGTAGCAAGCAGGTCGATCAATTCGGGAGAAGGGGGTGATCTCGATACAGGTGGAGCGATGTTCTCGGTCATAGTGTGATATCTTTATCCTAACCCCCACAAAGGGGATAAGTACCTTCACAAATTCTCTCTTAAAAAAGAAGAGATGAATTTTAAGGTACTGATAGCAATTTTATCCTTTCAGGATATCACAGAACCATTCCTCCGCCAAATTGGTGTTTCATGCTTGAGTGTTTTCACCCTTGTTTATCAGGTCGCTCTGCTTGAGCGTTCCGGATTGCTCTATTTTTGAAATAATTTTCAGGCAGGACTTCGAATCTGGATATTACCATATCCAGAAAACGTGTCACAATTGCCAGCTCCTCCTGATTGAAACCATTTGCCAAGACCTGGTCATAGGCAGTCACAAAAGGCAGGGCATTCATGCCCAGGTCCCTTCCTTTTGCAGTGAGAAAAAGCTGCGAGGCTCGCTTGTCGATCGGAGAAGGGACTTTCTTCAACAGGCAGTTTTTTTCCATTCTTTCCACCAGCGTGGTGATTGCCGATTTGTTTTGCATTAACTCGCGGCTTAAATCGACAAGCAGACAGCCGTCATTTTCCATAAGATAGAAAAGGGCCGCTATCTGTGTGGCGCTGCCGCCGATCTTTTCCTGCATTTCACGATCGATCCATTTCATGAGGGTCCGTTGGGCAAGGTTCAGCCTGAACAAGATCTGGTGAGAGGGTTTTTCGCTCATTATTGCTTGAGGCTGACCTTGACGGTAATCGTGGCAGCACATACTTCGATCCCATCCTTATCGGTGATACTGACAGGGATATCTTTATCGCCGGGAATAGACCAATCGATTCTTTGGCCGTCGGCAATACCCCGTAAATCCGATTTGGCTTTGGCGAGGTACTTGACATTCATGCCTGTCGGGATCCAGCGGCAGGTTTCCGGGATGGAGACATCGGTCATCAATCCTGCAGCGATTTCAGCCAGATTGCACATGGCAATGGCATGCACGGTTCCCAGATGGTTATGTACTTTTCTCGTATTCGGCATGGTTACTTCAGAATAGCCAGGTCTGAGTTCAACGAATTGAGGTTCGATAGTGGCAAAATAAGGGACAATGTCACATATCTTTTTAGAGAATTGCGCATTGCCTGCGATTTGGTACAGATCAAATAACTGGCTCATGACGGTGACTCCTGCGGTTTTAGTATTTAGAAGTTTGTGGAACAGATTCATATCTGTACCAATATAGTACATACATGAACATATCCGTCAAGAGTTTTTGGGGAAAAATCACTAAAGATCTCTTTTGGTCTCCCGCATCCTCCGGAACTCCTGAGCATAAATCCCCGACATGTTAGATTGAAAAAGCAAAAGCCCCGTTGAGCATAAGCTCAACGGGGCTTTT
>MGTI01000189.1 GCA_001799365.1 Desulfobacterales bacterium GWB2_56_26
GCGAGAAACGTGAGGAACTGGGACCTCTTCGGGCCCAATTACGGGATCTGGGGACTTTCCTGATTTTTCATGAGGAGATAGAGTTCTCCGGGCAGCCAGGCGCCTTTTTCCTTGCGGATGTTATGGGGTTTTTGGCTGCGGACGGTGAAGCCGGCGGCGGCAGCGCATGACGTAAGGTATGCCGGATTATGGGCGTAACGCCCGGAAGGCAGGAGTTCATAACCGGGGCGATCGCTGGTTTCGATGGAGCAGGCGACAATTCCCTCGTTTCTTGTCTTTGCGGCAAGGGCCGGGAAAAGAGGCTGGAGATCGCCTAGATAGATGAAGACGTCGGCCGCGACAAAAAGATCGTAACGCTCCTCCGTTCCCAAAAGAAACGGCATAATCTCGGCATGTTCCAGGTGGTCGTAAAGGTTTTTGGCGGCCGCCTGAGCAATCATCTGTTTGGACACGTCAATCCCGACCAGCCTGTTCGTCATCGTTCGGAAAGAGGCGCCGGACAGGCCAGTACCGCAGCCGAGGTCAAGGGCGGCCGCAAAGGGCAGGGCCTCGACCATTTCGGCCATAACCAGCCCGGCCAGCGCCGAAGGAGCAGTATATCCCAGAATGTTTTGAATATGCTGGTCAAAACGGCCGGCATATTTATCAAAGGTGACCTCGACATACTCCCGGGGGGCGGAAGAGGTGGTGGTGCCGGACAGGGCGGCACACATGTGACAGGCGGCCTGATGCTGCGGGGCGATCGTCAGCACCCGGTTCAGGATGGTCCACGCCTTGTCGAAGTTGCCGAGGGCGTTGCACACGCCGGCAAGATTATAGAGTGACTCGACGTTGCCGGGATCGAGATCGATACTTTTCTCCAGGCACCAGCCGGCCCGGCCGAGGTCGCCCTCTTCGCTGTACATGACCCCGAGGTTATTCAGGGCCAGGGGATAGTTCGGTTCGAGCCGCACCGCCTGCTCGACCAGTTGCCGACCCTTCTCCCTGTGCCCCTGCTGGTAGTGCAGTTTCCCGAGGTTATTGAGCACTTTCGGATGGCTGGGCGTAAGTTCCAGGGCCTTTTCGTAGGCTGCGGTAGCGCCTGACGGGTCATTTTGCGCCTCCAGTACTGCCCCGAGATTCAAGAGCTGCTCCGGATCGTCGGGGGCGGCGGCCACTGTCCGTCGGCAGTAGGCCTCCGCTTCGGAGAGTTTGCCGAGATCCCGGCAGACAATACCTAAGTTTGCGAGCACGTTGATGTTTTCCGGCACGGACCTGAGGACCTGCAGATAGAGTCGTTCCGCCTTGATCAGTTGCCCGAGTTGATGCAGATGCACCGCATCGCTGAATAATTGTTGTAAATCCGACATATTATATCACATAAGTGAAAAGAAAAAGATAGGGTCTTAACTGGAGTACTGGTGCTGCAGGACCCTTTCGATTTCGGCGCGGAGTTGATCCGGACGAACGGGTTTCGAGATATAACCGTCCATGCCGGCGGCGAGACATTTCTCCCGGTCTCCTTTCACCGCATAGGCGGTCATGGCGATAATGGGAACGTGCCGGCCGGTGCGGTCTTCGTTGCGACGGATCGTTCGGGTGGTTTCGTAGCCGTCCAGTTCGGGCATCTGGATATCCATAAGAATCAGATCGAAAGCGTTTTCGTCATACACTCCCAAGGCCTCTCTGCCGTCGCAGGCCGCTGTTACCTTCCAGCCCTCACGTTCCAAAACGGTTATGGCGAGGGTCCTGTTGATATATTCGTCCTCGACCAGGAGAATGCGCAACTGCCGACGAAGGTTCGGCTCACTGCCTGGTGCGACGGGGAGTTGCGAGTGAACCGGTTCCTCCTCGTAAGCTGCTCCGCCCAGCGGGAAGCGGACGGAAAAATAGAAAATGGTGCCCACTCCCGGTTCGCTTTCCACGCAGATCTTGCCCCCCATCATCTCCACCAGTTCGGCGGCGATGACGAGACCGAGACCCGTGCCGCGATGATTGGAGTCGCGGGTGGTATCTAGTTGACTGAAGGCCTTGAAAACGTTGCTGATTTCCTCGTGGTGGATGCCTATGCCGGTATCCTTGATTTGAAAGAGGAGGTGGATCTGGTCGTGGTGTTTTTCCTGATCGAGCCTTTGCACGGTCAGCGTCACGCTGCCCTGATTGGTGAATTTGATGGCATTGCCGACCAGGTTCATGAGAATCTGGTGTAGCTTACCGGCATCGCCGCCCAGGAGATCGGGGATGCTCTCATCGCAGTCGACATGCAGACCGACCGCCTTCTGGGCGGCGGTAATCCCAAGAATCTCGATGGCATCGGCCAGGGTATTGCGCAGGCTGAAGGGGGCGATGGCCAGCTCCAGTTTGCCCGCCTCGATCTTCGAAAAGTCGAGGATATCGTTGATCAGTTTCAACAGCCGTTCCGCTGAAGAGTGGACCATCTCCAGATAGGTTCGCTGGTGGCCGGCAATATCCGATTTCAACAGCAGGTCGGTAAGACCGATAATACCGTTCATCGGGGTCCTGATTTCATGGCTCATATTGGCGAGGAAGACGCTCTTGTTGCGTTCCGCCTGTTCTGCCCGTTCTTTGGCCTTTTTCAGTTCGTCCACGGCGCGCTTCCGCTTGAGGACATCACCGATGTGGCGGGCGACAAAGGCCATGAGTTCCTTGTCTTTTTCGGTATAGACGATCCGGCTGTAGCTCTGGACCGCGACGGCGCCGGCCAGGTTGTCGAGATAAAAAGGCGCCCCCAGCCAGGAGTAGGGCCTGGTCCCGAGGCATTCCATATTATTCTGCCGGCAGATCTCGGTATAGTTGTCGGGGGTGAGCAGCAGCGGTTGTTTTGTCTTGAGGAGATAGCCGGTAATCGAGTTTTTCTGGTGGTCGAGGCGTATTTCCATGCCCTGGAAATGGGGATCGCTGGTGTCGGCAAAGTAGGGGAATTTGATGTACGTGCCGTCCTGGCGATCTTCCACCAGGGCGATGAAGAAGTTTTCCGCGTAGATGAGGCGGCCGACGATCTGATGAATCCGCCGGTACAGCTCGCTGATGTTTTCCGCCGCATGGGCCTGCTCGCTGATCTCGTAGAGTGCAGTTCTCAGTCGTTCGGAATACTCTAAAGCCCGCATCGATTCGAGCTGCTGCTGGATGATGGCCATGCTCTTCAGGCGCGAGCCGATGACCGCGGCCAGGGTCTGCTTGGCCTGAATGCCCGAGGGCGAGAAGGAATAGTAATCGGGCCGGCCGAAATAGAGGAGACCGTACAGTCTCGCCTGGTCGATGATCGGAATTATCAGATGAACACGATTACCGGTTGCGGCAAGGAAGTCGGCATCACGGTCCCTGTCCTTGATCTCGATCGGGTTACCGCTGGCCTGCAACTCCTTGATCAGGGGAAAATCGGCGGGAATTCCGGCAGGAACGGTTTTTCTCCCGCGGCTTGCAGGCGGCGGCAGGAAGGTGTTGCGTGAGTTGTCAGGAAAATAGATTTCAATGGAAAAAGCGTCAAGTTTCGGGAAGATAGAAGTGTGGAGAAAATCAGACAGCTGTTCGACGGTATCCGTTGCACGTTGGCCAACGGTGAGTTCTTTGACAAGATCCAGAATGGAATGAGCGGGAACAGGGTTTAGGTTCTTTGTGAGATCCTGCATAGTGCAACTATTTCCGGTGGATATCCGTACCAAGAAAGGCGAACGGCTGGCTCGGTGAATGCCGAATCGCTCCTGCAACTCTTTAATCATATCAGAAAACAAGAACGAGATGAAGGTGAGGCGAAGAGATTTCCGGAAAAAGATTCAGCGCAATTCCTGACCACCAGATAACAGGGGTGCGGCAATTACAGAAGCCGTTCTGCCTTCACCGGATTCTTGAGAATGCCGATTCCTTCTATTTCCACTTCCACCACGTCGCCGTGCCGGAGCGGACCCACCCCGCTGGGGGTGCCGGTGATGATGATATCGCCTGGCTCAAGGGTGAAGTTTTTCGAGACAAAGGCGATGATCTCGGGGATTTTGAAAATCATGTGCCGGGTATTGGAGTGCTGGGTCACCTTGCCGTTCACCCGGCAGAGGATCTCAAGATTCTGCGGATCGCCTATTTTCGCAGGCGGCACGATCACCGGGCCGATCGGGCCGAAGGTGTCGAGGGACTTGCCGCGGTACCAGCCAGACTTGTCGCCTTTCTGAAGGTTGCGCTGGCTGACGTCGTTGAAACAGGTGAAGCCGAGGACGTGGTCCATGGCGGCCTCGGCGCTGACATTTTTTACCCGGTCCTTGATGATGATGGCCAGCTCCGCCTCATGGTCGGAGCGGCAGTTGGGAAACTCGTAGTCCTCGACGAAGGCGGGTAGGATGATGGTTTCGCCGGGGCCGATCAGGACATTGGGAGTCTTGGGGAAGAGCACCGGTTCCGTCGGGATCGCCTCGGTGAAATTCTGCACGTCCACCGACTGGCTCTCCTTGATATGTTCGAGGTAGTTCAGGCCGAGGGCGACGATCTTACTGGGGCTGACCTGATATGTGCCGCCACCTTCGATGGGTAAAGTGATTGTCATGGGAAGCCTCGCAATAGGTGATTCCTGCAGAATGGGGGTGTCAGCTTCCCCGCATCATATCATGTTTTTCCGGAAAGGTGCGGGCCTTTCTCAGGGTGCGCAGGTCCGCTGCCGGCCGTTCATGACCTTGTAGGCGCAGAACTCGCCGCACATGGTGCAGGCGCCGTGCTCATCGGTAATCTCCGCCTTTTCCGCCCGACGCTTGCGGGCGAGTGGCGGATCGAGGGCCAGTTCGTACTGCTTCTCCCAGTCAAGGGCTTTCCTGGCCTTGGAGATGGCGATGTCCCGGTCGATGGCGCCGGGGATGCCCTTGACGATATCGGCGGCGTGACCGGCGAGTCTCGTGGCCATGACTCCAGCATGCACGTCCTCGGGGGTGGGCAGGCAGAGGTGTTCGCTGGGGGTGACGTAGCAGAGGAAGTCGGCCCCGGCGCTGGCGGCGATCGCCCCGCCGATGGCGCTGGTGATGTGGTCGTAGCCGGGAGCGATATCGGTGACGAGGGGCCCCAGCACATAGAAGGGCGCCCCATGGCAGAGCCTTTTCTGCAGCTGGATGTTGGCCTCGACCTGGTTCAGCGGCACGTGGCCGGGGCCTTCGATCATTACTTGAATGCCTCGGTCCCAGGCTCGTTGGGTCAACTCGCCCAGGAGGAGCAGCTCGTGGATCTGGGCCCGGTCGGTGGCATCGGCCAGGCAGCCGGGCCGAAAACCGTCGCCGAGGGATAACGTGGCGTCGTAGGGTTTGACCAGGTCGAGCAGCCGGTCGAAGTACTGGTAGAGGGGGTTTTCCGCCTGGTTGTGAGCCATCCAGGCACAGGTGAAGGAGCCGCCGCGGGAGACCACCTCCATGATCCTGCCCTCCCGGTCCATGATCTCAAGCGTCCGCCTGGTCACGCCGCAGTGGACGGTGATGAAATCGACGCCGTCGTCGAGGTGCTTCTTGATGCCGGCAAAGATCTCGTCCACCGTCATGTCAACGATGGCCCGTCCTTTTCTGACGGTATCGCAGGCCGCCTGGTACAACGGGACCGAGCCGATGCAGATGTCGGTCTCGGCGATGATCGCCGCCCGGATCTCGTCGATCGGGCCGCCGGTGGAAAGATCCATCAGGGCGTCGGCCCCGGCCCGAACCGCGACGCGGGCCTTCTCCAGTTCGTTGTCGATGCTGGTGTCGTCCTTGCTGGTGCCGATATTGGCGTTGACCCGGGTACGGATGCCCTTGCCCACCGCCAGCGGCCGGCCGTTCTTGTGCAGGTTGTTATGACAGACGATGGCGAGGCCCCGGGCGATGTTGTCGCGCAGGGTCTCGGGTGCTACGCCGGCCTCGCGGGCGGCGAGGATCATTTTTTCGGTAACGATTCCCTCACGGGCATATTCCATCTGGGTTTTCATGGACGGCTCTCCTCTTTCATGGGCTGGGCAAAAAAGTGACCGCAGGAAGCGGTCTTCAGAGGAGCAGCGTCGGCATGCTCAAGAATGGTCCGTTCCCTACGCCGGTATCAGCCGGATCAGGTTCAAAGGGTCGCTCCGCTTTCGTGCTTGGGCGGAACTCTCAGTCCGTGGACTCCCCCAGGGTTTTTCAGGTCGCAGACTACCGTGTTGTGCAAGGACCGTCAAGGGTTAAGAAGTTCGTCAAATCGAGGTAAAGTCTCGGCGGCGCTGCCAGGAAGAATGGTAAAATAGTCAAATAGTTTATGGAGTTGCTATTGATCGGTCATTCGTGCTATCCTCTTCGCAAGGATTTTTTCAGGACAACCGTAACACTCCACCACATATTGAGGGAAGGAAATGGATTTTACTGGAAAATCAGGTAAAAAACTGATCATCACCACCGAATTGGGACCGGTAAAAGGGGTTCTGACCGCCGAGTCGCTGACCAAGGCCAAGGGCTATCTGCCGCTCGACGGCATTAATGTCCATGACTGTCCGATGGGCAATCTGCGCATCAATGCCATCGCCATGGCCGCGCTGATCCAGCAGGAACTGAAGATGGAGGCAATTCCCCATTTCACCTGCCGGGATCGCAGCCTGCTCGGCACCCAGGCCGACCTGCTCGGCGCCCATGCGCTGGGAATCAGAAATCTTCTGGTCACCACCGGCGATCCGCCAAAGCACGGCCCTTACCCGTCAAAACCGGTCTACGACTACAACACCGTCGAACTCATCGGCCTGATCAAGAAGATGAACGCGGGCCTGGATTACAACGACAAGGAGTTCGGCGGCCATACCGACTTCAAGGTTTCCTGCACGGCGCTGCCGACCGCGAAAGACCGGGACCGCGAGATCGAGCGGATGGCGAGAAAGATGAAAGCCGGCGCCGATTTCTTCCAGACCCAGGTCGTCTACGATGCCGAAAAAACGATCAGTTTCATGGAAAAGGCCAAATCCCTGGGCAAACCGATCCTGATCGGTCTGATGCCTTTGAAAAGCGTCAAGATGGCGCGCTTTGTCAACGACAACGTGCAGGGCATCGACGTGCCGGAGGAAATCATCAACCGGATGGAAAAAGACGGCGTTACCGGCATTGAGATAATCTGCGAATTCATCGCCCGCGTGCACCCGGTCATCGACGGCATCCATATCATGGCCATGGGGGATGTCCAGGGAACCAACAGGATCATCGAGTTTGTCCGGTCCCTCGGCAAGTAAAAAACCATAATCTGGGCGGGGCCGGCGAGAGCTTTACTGACGAATTTCGGAGAATAATTTCATGCCATTCATCGGTGAGGCGGTCGCCCTGGCCACCGTCCTCTGCTGGACCTGCAGCGTCCAGTTCTTCGCGGCGGCCTCCCGGCGGGTGGGATCCACCTCGGTCAACATCATCCGCCTGACCACCGCTCTCGTGCTTTTTGCCATTCTGCTCCTTTTAAAGGACGGGGCGGTGGTGCCGCTTCATTTTCCGGAACACGCCTGGTTCTACCTCAGCCTCTCCGGCATTGTCGGCTTCTTTTTCGGTGATATCTTTCTGTTCAAGGCCCTGGTCGAACTGGGGCCGCGGGTGGCCATGCTGGTCCAGAGCCTGGCCGCCCCCACGGCGGCGCTGCTGGGCTGGTTGTTCCTGCAGGAGAGCTACCTGTCGCATCAGTGGCTCGGCATGGCGGTCGCCCTCTGCGGGGTGGCGATGGTTATTCTGGAACGGGGGGTGAAAGACAGCCCGGTGTCGCAACCGCAGGTGCGATCTGTCTCGGCCAAGGGTGTGCTCTGCGGCCTGGCCGGCATGAGCGGCCAGGCCGGCGGGATCGTCCTCAGCAAGATCGGCATGAAAACCGATACCGGTTACCTCGATGCCTTTGCCGCCACGGAAATCAGGGCGATTGCGGCCTTTCTCTGCTTCATTCTCTTCTTCACGGTGACCCACCGGTGGCGCAATGTCCAAACAGCCCTTGCCGACCCCAAAGCGGTGGCCCTTACCGCCATGGGTGCATTCTTCGGCCCTTTTCTGGGGGTTTCCCTGTCGCTTATGGCCCTCCACTATCTGACCAGCGGTGTTGCCTCGACTTTTTTTGCCCTGGTGCCGATCTGCATCATTCCTTTCTCCATCTATCTCGACCGCGAACATGTCTCGGGCCGCGCCGTAGCTGGGGCCGTGGTGGCGGTCGGCGGCGTCTATCTGCTGTCGAGGTAAGGGGCTTCTTTCCCTTAGCCGGGAACGCAGGTAAGAATCGAAAAAATATTATCGAAATATCCTTCCAGGTACAGTACTACTGTTCGAGTAGTATTTCCCGACACTTGAGGCTCTATTGTTTCCGCAGATCGGTCCGCGTCACGCTGCCGGCAGGAGTTCCAACCAAGGATATTCTCAGGGCGGGATTTGCCACCTTTATCGGGGGTCAAATGAGGACTCTCCAGGCGACAACAGAAGAACACGAGGAGTACCAATGTCTCAACAGAAAGCACAACTTACCATCGAAGGCAAGGTCTATGACCTGCCAATAATTGAAGGCACCGCCGGCGAAAAGGCCCTGGATATCAGGTCGCTGATGCGCGACACCGGCTACATTACCTTCGACAGCGGCTATATGAATACCGGCTCCTGCGAGTCGTGCATAACCTATCTGGACGGCGACAAGGGCATCCTCAGGTATCGCGGCTACGACATCGCCGATCTGGCGGAAAACTGCGTGTTCATCGAGGTTGCCTACCTCCTGCTTACCGGCGAACTGCCCACCAAGGCCGAACTCGATCAATTCAAGTACGACATGACGAGATACGCCCTGATTCACGAGGACATGATCCATTTCTTCGATCACTTCCCGCCCAATTCCTCGCCGATGTCGATTCTCTCCACCATGGTCGCCACCATGCACGACTTCTATCCGGAGATGGACCTGGAGGAGGACCCCTACGGCGGCCTCACCACCACCACCGCCCGGCTGCTTTCGAAGATCAGGACCACCGCCGCCTTTTCCTATAAGAAGAACATCGGCCACCCCCTGGTCTATCCCAGGCCGGACTTGAGCTACTGCGCCAACTTCCTCAACATGATGTTCGACCGGCCCAATATGCCGTACACGGTGGAGCCGGTGGCAGTCATCGCCCTGAACAAGCTGCTGATTCTCCACGCCGACCATGAGCAGAACTGCTCCACCTCCACCGTCCGTCTGGTGGGGAGCGCCGGCGTCGGTCTCTACCCGTCCATCTCGGCCGGCATCCACGCCCTGTGGGGTCCCGCGCACGGCGGCGCCAATGCGGCGGTGATGCTGATGCTGGAGAGGATCTATAGGGACGGCAAGAATTACGACAAGTATATCGCAATGGCCAAGGATCCGAACAACCCTTACCGGCTCTCCGGCTTCGGCCATCGGGTCTACAAAACCTACGATCCGCGGGCCAAGCTGATCAAGGAGGTATGCACGGCGGTGCTCGAGACCTTGAACGTCAAGGATCCACTGCTCGAGGTCGCCCAGGAACTGGAATATCGGGTAAGTAATGACGATTACTTCGTTTCCCGCAACCTGTATCCAAACGTCGATTTCTATTCCGGCATCATCTACCGGGCGCTGGGCATTCCTACCAACATGTTTACCGTGATGTTTGCCCTGGGCAGGCTGCCCGGCTGGATCGCCCAGTGGCAGGAGATGAATTCGAGCAAGGACAGTAGTCGGATCGGCCGGCCCCGGCAGGTGTATCAGGGCGTGGTCAGCCGGCCGTTCTCGAAAATCGAGGATCGCGGCTGAAATTGCCGCAGTTTCAAAACCACAACTGAACGCAGCAAACCATCAAACGAACGGAGCCTTCCATGAACAGAATCTTTCTTCTTTGCGCTTGTCTTTTCGTGTTTGCCGGCTGCGCCAAACAACCGGTAATCGCCAACCTCAACCCCCGCATCGGCGAACAGCCGGCCGGCATCTATGCCGATCCCCAGACCGTCGCCGTCATCGGCAAAGATTCACGGAAGACGGCTGACGTGGTGGCCTATCTGAGCGATGAGCCGCCGACGGGTCTCGCCAACCTGACTGCCCCGCAGGAGGTGATCGCCGATCGGCTGACCGCAGGCCTGCGCAGCCAGGGGCTGCGCGTCGATCCTTCCTCGCCGGTCCATCTGGAATTCGAGATCAATGAACTGCTGGTCAGGGTCAGCCGGCCGAAAATGCTCTACAAAGCCGAGGGCAAGACCTTTATTACCCTCACGGTGGAGAACCGTGGGACGGTGTTCACCAAGACCTATAAACGCGAAGCGAGCAAAGAATCAGCCAGACGGCCGGAGCTGCCGAAGCTCGAAGAAATGCTCAACTCCCAACTGGCGGAAATTGTGAGTATGGTCCTCCAGGACCAGGAGGTGAGAAGCCTCATCGCCAGGAGATAGGGGGAATCACGAAAGGGAAGTCTACATAGGGGAGTCCTTGAGAGGCTGTCGGCGATCTGTGCCGACAGCCTCTTTTTTTGTTCAACGGCCGGGAGGCTATTCTGCCATATTCCATTTGGCCAGGATTGCCTTGTACTCAGGCGTGGCGACAAACTTTCCAAGGCAATCCGGATGGTCTTCACCGTTTCATCCGAAGTCTGCAGGCTGGCCGCAAGATAATAGCCGGTCGAGATCTCCGTCAAAGGCAGGATCCGTTTCAGCAGGGCCGCCGGATCGTCCCCTTCCGTTTTCGCCACGTGATAGGCCACAGCATCGGGCATCGGCCAGAGATCGATGCGTCCGGCTTTCAGCTTCTTGTAATTGCTCACGTGGGAGTTGTCGCCTGACGTGCGGTCGAAGGTGTTGAAGTCGAAGCCCTTGCTCTCCAGGTACGATTCCCGGGCAGCGGACTCATATCCCCGACCTCGTCTGCCAGCCTGACTGCGTTCTTGAGCACCTCGTTCAAGGTCCAGTTCGATCAGCCCGCGAACGAAACCGTCGTCCGCCGAGCTGCGGGAGGTGAAAAGCCTGCTCATATTCGGTGCCTCGCCGCCGTTAGGGATTCGGGTCATTTTGCGAAGCTCTTTTCAACTGTGATGATGAAGGGTTATTCTCTCAAGAGAACCTACAACACCCTGATATCCTAGGGTAAAACTTTGGACAGTGCAAGGTAAAGGTGGGAGGAGAGAACTCAGGCGATGATCATCATAGACGGTTCAGCCGGAGAAGGAGGCGGCCAGGTGCTACGTTCGGCCCTGGGGCTGTCCCTAGTGACCGGACGGCCATTCACAATCGAAAATATTCGGGGCAGGAGGAAAAACCCCGGACTGCTGCGTCAGCATCTCACCGTGGTGAAGGCGGCCTGCGAGGTGGGGCTCGCCGAGTGTAAAGGGGCGGAACTCGGGTCCCGCCGCCTCGCTTTTGTCCCGAAGGGGGTGCGGCCGGGCACATACCACTGGACTATCGGTTCCGCCGGTAGCTGCTCGCTCGTCCTGCAGACGGTGCTTCCGGCCTTGATGGTGGCGGCCGGGCCTGCCGACATCGTGATCGAGGGCGGCACCCACAATCCCATGGCGCCGCCTTTCGACTTCCTGAAAGAGACCTTTCTGCCGCTGCTGGCCCGAATGGGGACGAAGGTCGAGCTCGAACTGCTCCGGTCGGGCTTCTATCCCACGGGTGGCGGCAAGATACGGGTCGGGGTGGAACCGGCGGCAAAACCGCAAAGGTTGACGCTCATCGAGCGCGGCCCCACCCACCTCTCGGCTCAGGCCCTTTGCGTCGGGCTGCCGGCGCACATCGGTCTACGGGAGCTGGACGTGTGTCGCACAAAGCTGGGTCTCACTGAAAAAGAGACGAAACTGGTGCAGCTCGAACGTCATGGCCCGGGCAACGTCCTGACGGTCTTCGCCCGCTCGCCGCAGCTGACCGAAATCTTCACCGGTTTCGGCGAGAGAGGAGTCCGGGCCGAAGAGGTGGCGATAAGGCTGGTCGAGCAAGTTCGCGAGTACCTGCAGAGCCGCGCCCTGGTGGGCCATCACCTGGCCGACCAGCTCCTCATCCCCCTGGCGCTCTCCGGAGGGGGACGTTTTCTCACTACGGAGCCCAGCCTTCATACCACCACCAATATCGAGGTGATCGGGAGGTTTCTCGATATCGCCATCGATGTTTCCCCGTTTCACCGTGAGACCTGGGAAGTGCGGGTGGGCCGGTAACCGTGTCCTGAAACCGGAGTACAAGGAGTGGCTTTCGGCAGGGCGATCATAGTGCGATGACTGTCCTGCCGCCTGTCGCGCTCAACTTTTGGCGATCAACCGTCTCAGCTCTTCGCCGTCTTGCTTGACGAGGGCCCTGACCCGTTCGGCATTGACCTGGGCGACGATGATCTGGCCGACTTCCGTCTGAGTGTTTTCATATACCCCCAATTCGCGCATCCCTGCGGCCTGATGCTGGTTATCCTCGGTCGGGCTGACGTAGTGGACCGAGACGGCTTTATAGCGGTGGATGAGGAAAAGGGTATTCAGGGTCATCAATCGCTTCTGGCGCATCTTCTCGGGAAAGGTGTTTTGATCTCGGACCGACAGGATATTATGGTAGCGACGGTCCTGCAGGACGGCGAAGATGATGTTAGCCAGCTTCTTGTCGCCCGCATCGATGATCGAGAGTTCCAGGAGATCGGAGCCGGCGACGTGAGGCCTAAGCGCCACCCGCATCTTCGGAGACATGTCATAATGGGTAGCCCACAGTTTGAGCCACTCCTCGAGCCGGCGCGGCGGCACCTCGGTTTCCACCAGATGCTGGAACTGGGTGGAGCCTTTGCCCATCGCCTTGGTGGTAGCCGTCCCGCCGGTTGCGGCGATCAGCCCGGCATCCGAGCGCGGTCCGCCGACGTGGGTTTGCGGCGTCCGGTACGGCGAGTCGACCAGGCGCAGCTTGCGCTGCAGGCGGGCCAGGGCCAGCATCCCGTCGTCTCTCAGAGCCGTGGCGAATTCTTCCCCCGCCAGGCCGTCGACCTGATGGCCGCCGTAGGTGATGAAGTTGAACACATAGCCCATCTTTCCCAGTTCTTCGGGAAAGCGGCGCATCTCGTCGTCGCTCATGCCGGTGGTATCCCAGTTAAACGAAGGCGACAGGTTGTAGGCCAGCATCTTGTTCGGGTAGACCGCGTGGATCGCATCGGCGAAGATCTTCGCTTCATGCAGATTGGCAGTCTTGGTCTCCATCCACAGGATGTCGGCAAAGGGCGCCACGGCCAGCGATTTGGCAATGGCGTAATCGATGCCGCCCTGGATCTGGTAGTAGCCTTCCGGTGTGCGGGCGATGTCGCAGTTCCAGATGATATTAAAGCCCATGGCGCGGGCTTTGTCCCGAGCCTCGACGAAGGAGACCTTCTCGACGAAGGCGTACCAATCCTCGACGGTCATCGGCAGTTCGGCACCCTCGTCCAGATGAAATCTCATGACAT
>MGTI01000190.1 GCA_001799365.1 Desulfobacterales bacterium GWB2_56_26
GGCATCACCTACAGCGACGACGATTTCGCCGACGAACCTTTTTACGCCCTTAGGGCCGGCCTGAACCTCGAACTCCTGCCTGTCCTCTATCTCGATATCTCAGGCAACTACCGGTTCAACGATTCGGCGGAACTGAAAGACGAGAATACCGATATCGATACCGACACCGTGTTTCTCGGGGCCACCGTCCGCCTGGCCTTTTAGTACCTTAGAAATTCATTCCTTGCTTTTTAGAAATGATTTCGTGAAGGTACTTATACCCCTTGGGGTGTTAGGCTGGATTTCGATACGATGGTGCGTTCCGACTGACTAAACCTCTCGCGATCCTATCGATTTACCGATCCGGCAGAGCCCAGGATTTGCTCCAGCGCCGTCTGGTTGGGCGCGATGGCTGGAGTGGAAGGCGGAACCGTTGCAAGCAACTCAAGAAATTGTTCGGTCTTCCCTTCTGCCGGCGGCAGGTGCGCCGATAAGATCTTCTTCGGGGCAAGCCGCCGAATTCTTTCCAGCGATTGACTGAATTCGTTGGTCTTGATCATATGAACCCACGGGTTGTCCAGGCTGGCCCAGCCGACCATACCTTGAGCCAGCTCACTTTCGGCAACTTCATCAGTGCTTTGCACCGGTGACTGGATGATGGCGCCGAAGCAATCGGCGGCAAAGAAAGCTCCCGATTTGTCGTCATAAACGGCGATGGTCGTCGGATTGTCGAACAGTGGCGGTCTCACGGCGGTCAGCTTACGATCTCCAACGTCGATGCAGTCGCCTGGATTCAGCCAGTAAACCCGGTTCATAGGTACCGGCCAGTCCGTACTCATTCGCAGTACGGCCAGAGAAAACGCCGCAAGCCGCGCATTGGGTGCTGCTTCGAGGACTTTTTGCAGGCTGCCGGTATGATCCGCATCGTCGTGGGTGAGCCACACCCATTTCAAGTCCCGAGGATCGATGACCGACTCGAGAGCCTCCATGAACTCCTCGCTGTCTTTGCCCATTCCCGTATCGATCAGAACAGGCTCCTTCGCTTTGATAACGAAAGCATTGACTGCCAGGAATCCCGCTCCGGGGATCGGAAAATGAGCTGGAAGAACCTCGATGTCCGGCATTGTTCGATATGGCTTATCCATTTGTAACTCCTCCTTTCCTGGTTGGCAACTCACACTCCTCTGCCACAGATTCTGACGTCCCGCCAAACTGCATATGATTGTTATATAAGAAAACCGCACATTTTCAAACAGACTTTTCATCGAGAGTGCATTCGACCCCCAGGGCCGCTGTTTGCAAGGGACTGTCACGATCCTGTAACATCCAACCGACCAAAAAGAAAAGGCTGAAATATTTTATTCAATTATTTCAGCTAAAAAAGGTCGGAGAGAGGGTGCGCCAAAAAAACTGGGTATTGGCAACCCCGCTCAGCCTCGAACGGGCAATGGTGTTGAGGAGTTGAACTTGAGATCAATTATAAACGCGCGTACGTTCCTCCAAGCTTACCATTTCCGACAGGTCTTCGGCCCAGGAAGAGCTTTTGTTTCTGGTAATCACGAAACAAAGTCTCCCGACGGTTACCGGCTTCTTTCTTTGGACAACGGCCGGAGGCACAGGTTCAGGCGGTTCATTGAAGAATCTATCGCTGATTGAGCGATCGATAAAGGCTCCGATTAAACTGATTACATCCTCCATCACGACTTCGTCATCACTTATCAAATCATCATCTTCATACATTTTCTTTCCCCCCCAGAAAAGATTTTTGAGAGGGTGACTATAGCCTGTATGGAACAAAAGAAAATGGGCGAAAATACTAAAAATCCACTAGGTGCTTATACTACTCCGCAGATTTTGTTGATTTTCCGTGAAATTTCTACTCTGAAGGTGCCTTATTTTTTGTCAGGTAATGTGGCCGGCAAAAGTGGCTGGTCGGAACGCGCGGGGGCATAACGAGGGACTGATAGAATCTTCATGGTTGTCCTCATTATTGGATTGGTTACTGTCTCTACAAGGTCTCCAGCGACTGAGGCTTTCACCTATCTCGGATCCACGAATGACCGCAAGCAGAGGAAGTGACATGAAGTTTATATTTGAGTGGCAAACCAATAAGTTTGACGATGTTCAGAAAAATGAACTTGAAAGAGAAATCACGCAAAAGGTTTCAGCGCATTTAACGCAGGTGGTACAAAGTGAATCGGAAGAAACACTGATCTTCTCTTTGAGTGAATGCAAAACAAAAGGGTGTCTCCTTAAGGGAGAAGCTTGTTGCATTACCAAGAATGGGCAGAAACGGGAAACAATTAAGATTAAAGTTGACCGTGGGTTCTTAATTCATTGCGAAAACAACTCATGGTTCCAACCCCGGTCACCTTCCCGCAACCAATGATAACTTGGGCTATTCGTCTTGCTGGCACCCAGGCTGCTGCGCTATCGGCAATATGCCCGCGTGAAAGCCAACACCATGATATTCCGCCTGACGATATGCCTTTACCCATCGCTCATCCCACTCTGGTGGCGGGCTATATCGTTCGAGTGAGGCCAAAATTACAACTTTTAACCATCCTGATTGGTTGAGGTAACGAATGGCCCTGTCTTCAGCCTGTTCCTTTGCATCGGCAAAAACAAACATATCGACAAAAGCCCTCCTCCCAAATCCATACCCGCTTTCCGGCGTTGATATTGATTCGATTACGATAAGGAACGGCTTCATTATTCAGTCCTCAAAAAATCTCCACTCCTGCCAGGCGAAACTGTTCCGTCTGCAGGTGAGTTTGTTGACACTTTCAATCCTAGCCGGAGCCGCAGGTTTTGTAAACTTTTTCATGACCACGGTTTAGCCAATGGTAGGGAAGGTTTAAAACATCGAAAAATGTAATCCCGGCAGGTCTTCATTTTGCCCGGAAGTGCATCTCGTCGCGGCAGAACTTCGCCGGCACAAGAGTTGGAGGCATCGTGCCCGCTGCCGGCAAGGAGAGTGGTTATCAAGGTCCTTCACAGCAAAAAGAAGCGGGCGGAAGCCAAGGCTGCGAGAAGGAGGCGGCCTGAGTTGGCGGAATGAGTATTTCTCCTACTTCAATCAAAAGTTTCGCCATAAAACCCAGGCTCCATATCTATCGGCGACAGATTCACGTGCAGTCCAATACCATGGTACTCGGCCTGACGATATGCCTTTGCCCATTTTTCATCACTGCGTTGCGGTGGCTCAGGTCGTTCAAATGAAGCCATGAGTTCAATCTTCAGCCACCCCAATTGATTGAGGTAACGAATGGCCCTGTCTTCCGCATGTTCCGTTGAATCTGCAAAAACGAAAATATCGATAAAGGCCATTCTTCCAGACCCCAGCCGATTCCCCGGCATTGCCAGGGAATCGATAATAAGAAGAAACGGCTTCATTCTTCTGTCCTTCAGCAAAAATATTCTTGCTCCTGCTGGCGGAACAGTTCCGTCTGCAGGACATTTTCAACGGGCTCGATCCTAGCAGGAGCTGAGGGGAGTTTACAAACGTTTTTATCGTCAAGACATAAAAATAGGAAATAAGGCTTAGATGCCTAATAAAACAACAGAAATTCGACCAAGACAGGCTTTAAATTGCCAGGAAACAGCTCACCCGCTCCCGCTCTATACGCCATTTTCGGCAAGAAAAACGCGAGGTCTGTCAACTATTCGTGTGAGGATCCATTTTCGGCGACGGCCCGGAAAGCGAATCAAGCGATGGCCACTGTTGCCGAAAGAGTATCAACCGTCGAGGGAGGAAGAATACGGAATGTGAATGATAGCCGGATGTATCCAGTGCCTGCGGTTCAGCGATCGCCAGAATCGTCAGGCAGTGCAAACCATTGCGGAATCCTTCTTGAAAGAGTAGTTTTGCGATTCAAGCTTGGTGTCATGTCAAGCCTCGTCTGTTGCATCTTGGCCCTTTTGGCTTCCTGACTTCGTTACTTCTTCGGTTACATAGCGCTGCTATGCGCCCTCAGTCGTGCCTCGCAGGAAACCAAAATTGCGGCGCAATCTTGCAACATCTGAGGCTCGACATGACACTATTGGGAACAAAGGCTTTTTATTGGGATTAATCCACAACTTACCTGGGAGGGATTTTTATGAAAAAACTGGCCGTTGCCATTCTATCCGTTCTGGTCGTTCCGGCAGTAGCTTTCGCAGCCACGAACATGCGGGATGGCTACTGGGAGATGACTACCACCATGGAAATGCCCGGCATGCCCATGCAGATTCCACCGACACAGATGAAGCATTGCTTTACCAAGGAAGATGTCAAAGATCAGAAAAAAGCCATCGCGGGCAACGAGAACTGCACCGTGACGGATCTCAAAGAGACTGGCAATAAAGTTACCTGGAAGATGAAATGTTCGGGTGAAGGTGCCGGAGAATCGAGTGGCGAGACGGTCTTCAATAAGGATTCTTTCGAAACGAAAATGAAGATGCAGGCCGAAGGGCAGGATATGGTCATGAATGTGAAGGCCAAACGGATAGGTGATTGCCCGTGAATCTCTGTTGCTGACCGCCCGGAAACGCGAGCCATGTTCTGAGGAAGGAACATGGCTTTCGCCGTAGGTAATTTACTTCCGTAAAGTTTACGGGGCAGGCACCAGAACCGTCCGGTTGCCGTTGCTCTCCATCGGGCTCACCAGGCCGGATGCCTCCATCTGTTCGACCATCCGGGCGGCCCGGTTGTAGCCCACCCGCAGTTGGCGCTGAATCGCCGAAATCGAAGCGCGGCGGGATTTGATCACGATTTCCACGGCTTCATCGTACAGAGGATCGATCTCCTCTGCCGTCCGCTCCGCTCCCTCACCGTCCAGGTCCTCCACCCCTCCGAGCACCCCCTCCACATAGTCGGGTTCGCCGAATTGCTTGAGATATTCGGCCACGGCCTGCACCTCCTCATCGGCGACGAAGGCGCCGTGTACCCGCTGCGGATAACCGGTGCCGGGCGGCAGGTACAGCATATCGCCCTGGCCCAGCAAACATTCCGCGCCCATCTGGTCGAGGATGGTGCGGCTGTCGATCTTGGACGAGACCTGAAAGGCGATTCTGGTCGGGATATTGGCTTTGATCAGCCCGGTGATGACATCGACCGACGGCCGCTGGGTGGCGAGTATCAGGTGGATGCCGGCCGCCCTCGCTTTCTGCGCCAGACGGGCGATCAGTTCTTCGATCTTTTTGCCGGCCACCATCATCAGGTCGGCAAACTCATCGACCACCACCACTATGTAGGGAAGCGGCGAAAGCGGCCCGGAGAAGTCCGGCGCCAGCGGAGGCGGATCGTTTCGCAGGCTCCTGGCGTCGATGATCTCGCGCACTTTCTGGTTGTAGCCCGCCAGATTGCGCACCCTGAGCGCGCTCATCAATCGGTAACGCCGCTCCATCTCCCCCACGCACCACGTCAGTGCGTTGGCCGCATGTTTCATGTCCGTGACTACCGGCGCCAGCAGATGGGGGATGCCGTCATAGATGGAAAGTTCGAGCATCTTCGGGTCTATCATGACCAGGCGGACCTCATCCGGCGTCGTCCGGTACAACAGGGACAGGATCATGGCGTTCACGCCCACCGATTTACCCGAGCCGGTCGTTCCGGCCACCAGCAGGTGCGGCGCCCTGGCCAGATCCACCACCACAGGCTCTCCCGTGATGTCCTTGCCAAGCACCAGGGCCAGCCTTGAATCATGCGCCTGGAAGGCCTCGGAAGACAACACCTCCGAAAGACGAATCATCTGACGGCGCGGATTGGGAAGCTCCAACCCCATGCAGGTCTTGCCGGGGATGGTTTCGACCACCCGGACGGAAACCACGCCCAGAGCCCGGGCCAGGTCCTTCATCAGATTGACGATCTGGCCGCCGCGTACACCCACCGCCGGCTGCACTTCGTAACGCGTGATCACCGGGCCGGCGTAGGCGTCCTGCACATTTACCTTGACGCGGAATTCAGCGAGCTTTTCTTCGATCAGAATACCGCAGTCGATCAGATCCTCCTGGCTCATCGAAACGGACTGGGCGTCGGCAGGGTGCAGCAGGTCGAGTGGCGGCAGCCACTCGCTGGGATAAAATCGCGGCTGGAACGGGTTGCTTTTGCCGCCTTCGTCGCCCTGGCAGGCCGGCATTCCAGGCATATACACCTCTTCCGGCTGGGGAGCGCCAGGGTCGGGGGCAGGAGGTTCGAAGGAAAGCGGCTCGGACGGCTGAGGCGGGTATGCCGTAGGTATCTGCGACTCATCCGACATCCGGGCAAGAGGCATCCCCATCGCGACCATAGCGACCACCGGTTCCGAAGGCAGCTCTGCGTTCGGTATAGCACGTGGTGCGGATGTCCACACCGAGTCGGCGACATCCTCAACTTCCTCGATATCGACGTCCTTAATATCAACTTCCTCGATATGCACCTCACCCGGCAACACTTCATCGGGTGGCGGGGCATCGGACACAGCTTCAGAGTCAGCCGTCGAAAGTTGTGGAGAATACGGCGAGAGGGGCTCAGGTGGTGCCGTAGTTTCCTCTTCACCTGTCGAGCAGTCCGTAGGCGGACCGCAACCGCAATATGCGGCATCGGTAATTACTGTCAGGTCTCTGCTCGGCCCACTGACGAGCCGATACCCACGAACCTTTTCCTCTGGCGGATCCGGCCGAGTCCAGTCCGTTCTGTCCGGCAATGGTACGTCATTGTTCGCTTCCAGCCGTTGCCGAATTTCGTCAATATCTATCAAAACCGCCGGCGCCCTGGAAGGTTGCCCTGTTCCGGGCGGAAGGCCGGCAGACGACTTGACCGGTGATGCTGAAGGATCGATCTCCCCCCGTGGTTCCGGGGGGATTCGACACTGACCCCGCGCTGCGACAACGGCGGGAGTCGAATTCGCTTTTGCCCACGCCGCGTTTTTCCTTGACCCCTTCCCCGTGCGCTTAATCACGAAACTCTTCTTCGTGCTAGGCCGACGAATGCCATTCGCCAGTCTACTCCTTCCCCGCGACCGCCCCAGCCAACAAGGTACGCTCAGCCCAAGACCCAGTCCGGCGAAAATCAAAGCAACCCACCAGGACAGCGGGAGCGTCAAGACCGCCGCAATTGCACAGACCGACCCCAAAGCCACCCATCGCTTCCTGTTACCCCTACCACATTTCATTACCACTTCTATCCATTCGATAAAACAAGCGGGAAATCATCATCCCAAGATTCCGCATCGATCTGCGGCGACATGCGCGGCCCGAAACTCTTCACCAAAAAAAAACGAGCTTGGGTGCCATCTGCGGCTGCACGTTGACAACGGCACACCCTTTCGGTATGCCCATAAAGATATTGTATCGCGACACTTCCGGGAAAATGGCTGGGTGCCTTTAACCCGGATTTCTCATACACATCGTATCGATTCCGGCATCGGTTTTCACTGCACCGCGCCAGGTAGAATTTTTATTTACTTGAAATCATACACAATGTCCCCAAATGGTTGCTGATTCTACCACGTCTGCAGCATAGCCGGCAAGGGCGTTGGACTGGCAAATCAGCTGTTCTTCAAATAGACCAAGAAGCAGCTTCAGGTCAAGGCCTTTTGGGGAACATCCGGGAATGCGGTTCTGATAGCAGGAAATCATTCATCAACCGTACCACCGCCAGCTCCTTGGCTTTCGCTTCAATATCGACAGTCATAATCTGTTCCCGCCAACAGATCGGGACATCCGCCGGATTTATATAATCGGCGTGCGGCTTCGCATCGCCTCCACCCCAGCCGGCTCTCGGTGACGACAGATGGCAATATTGCTCCCTTCCAAGACGCCGCCAGGTAGCACCGGCCAGCAAGGTCGCTTCTTCGACAGACAAGCCGTCCGGTTTGCATCGGTGATGATGGACATCATACACCAGAGGAATGGAGAGTTTTTCGCACACTGGCAGCAAATCGGACACGGTATAGCTTACATCGTCATTTTCCAGGGTCAGACGGCTCCTGACATTTTCCGGTAAATCCGCAAACACCTGACCAAAACGCATCAGGGCCAGGGATTTGTCGCCATAGACCCCACCAGCGTGAAGATTGATGACATCGGCCCCAACCGCCTCCGCCAACCATGCCTGGTATTCCAGCTCCCTCATGGAGTTGGCTACTACCGCCGGGTGCGGCGATGAGAGGACAACAAACTGATCGGGGTGAAAGCTGAGGCGGATGTTGTGGAGAAGGGCAAAAGAACGGGTGGCGCAGAGAAGGTTGGCAATTGAATTACCATCGGGGAGATCGGCAAGCGAATAGCCCACATCGGGATGTGTCATCCGGGGAAACAGCGGCGACATAATACGAAAGGCTCCTATCCCCAGACGGTGGACGGCTTTCACCGCCCGCAGCAGACTCCCGGCATTACTGTGACAGATCTCGGACAGTTTTTTCAGCTGCTCGCCGCGCTGCATAAGGGAAAGCACCTTTGCGGTGGTTGTCCGGAAGGCAATTTTTTCGTCTTTGAACAGACAGCACAGGCCAAAACGCATGGGGACACATTAGGAAGAGGATTGATGTCGTAAGAAATTAATTGACCTCAAACATCTCTATTTGTGGCATTACCAGAAAATTCCTCATCTTGTTGCGGAGCATGTCAATGTTAAAGATTCGACCCCCTTAATAGATTCCTTGCTGGTTTTTATCGTCAAAGAGATGTATTGCCTCCAGACGGAAAGCAAAGGACATTGCAGTCCCCTCGCTGATCCGCTGTCGCCCATCACATTTGGCTGTAAATTTTACACCGTTAATATCGGTGTGCAGATGGGTTTCACCGCCCAACGGTTCAACCACTTCAACCAAGCCGGTGGTGCTCCATTCCCCCTCCATGATCGGCCGGGAACTCCCGAATAGGGGCCTGATACTTTCGGTGCGAATGCCAAAGACCACCTTTTGCTCATCTGCCAATGTGTCCATTTGACCTTTGTCAGGAATTGGAATCCTCAACCCCTCTGATAAAATGGCCTGGCACCCTCCTCCAGTCCGGAGAAGTTTGCCACCAACCAAATTCATGGGGGGACTGCCGATGAAGCCGGCGACAAAGGTGTTGGCGGGTCGTTCAAAAAGCTCGATCGGTGTACCTATCTGCTCCACTCGACCGCTACGCATAACGACAATGCGATCCGCCAGGGTCATCGCCTCCACCTGATCGTGAGTGACGTAGATTATCGTCGAACGTACCTTCTGGTGCAACCGTTTGATTTCGGTGCGCATCGAATTTCTCAGCTTGGCGTCAAGATTGGAAAGAGGTTCGTCAAAGAGAAACACAGAAGGATTGCGTACGATTGCCCGGCCCATCGCCACCCGCTGCCGCTGTCCGCCTGACAGTTCGTGCGGTTTGCGGGCGAGCAGCTCTCCAATGCCAAGGATCTTTGCCGCTTCCTGCACTCGTTGCTCAATCTCTGTCTTCGAGAAACCTTTTATGGTCAATCCGAAAGACATATTTTTGTAAACGTTCATGTGCGGATACAGGGCGTAATTCTGGAAGACCATAGCACAACCCCGGTCTTTGGGCGCCACATCATTGACTACCTTGCCGTCTATCAGAATGCGACCTTCGCTGATTTCTTCCAGCCCGGCAACCATCCGCAGCAGGGTCGATTTGCCGCAGCCGGAGGGACCGACCAGCACCAGGAATTCGTTGTCCGCGATGGTCAAATCCACACCATGAACGACCTCCGTCTTGCCAAAACGTTTCACCACATTGTTAAGAATTACCTGTGCCATGCTTTTCTCTCGTTCGGATTACCTATAGACCTCTGTGCCGCCACATCATCGCCTTGTTTACAGTATGACACTACTGCATTCAAGAATAAAAACCAATAACTAGCAGGGGAACAGGCGGGGAAAAACCAGCTGGCAAAAGCTACAACAGAACTTGACTCCATTTTCAGAACCGATTATGAAACGCACGAGATATAAGCGGTTTTTGGCAGTTGTCTGGTTACGGATCGGACAAGCCGTCATCAGGCTTCCGGAGGGTACTTCTAACATTCACAGGAGGAAAGACTCATGAAAGGAAAACGCGGATTACCAATCATAGCCATGATGTTGACTATGATTCTTCTCGCCGGCCAGGTCTGGGCGGAACCGATCACCATTGAATGGTGGCACGCCATGCGCGGGGCAAGGGGCGAAACCCTTGAAAAAATGGTTAAGGCCTTCAACGAATCGCAAACCGAATATAAAGTTGTTGCTACCAATAAGGGCGATTACGGCGAGGTAGTCAACGCCGGTGTTGCCGCTTACCGGGCAAAGAAACATCCCCACATCCTCATGTCCTTTGAGGTTGGCACCATGACCATGATGTTGTCCGGCGCAATTTACCCGGTCTTTCAATTGATGGCCGATGAAGGTTTTAAAATTGATTGGTCCAG
>MGTI01000191.1:0-12182 GCA_001799365.1 Desulfobacterales bacterium GWB2_56_26
TCATTAGAATCTGTCTACCACCCTTATCCAGGATCACATGACCGAATATATTAGCAAATCCGCCCTGAAGAGACGTTTCAAGGATGAAGAGAGCATGGCCCACGAACTGGCCCTGCTCACCGACAAGGACCTGAAGAGTCTGCCGGCCAGCCAGGAGGTGAAGGACGAGATTCTTCGCTGCCGCAATATAAAGGGCGGGGCGCGAAATCGCCAGGTGAAGCATCTGGCCAAGGTCATGCGGGAGGATTCAATCGAGAACATCCTCGACTATCTCACCGACCGCAAAGGCTCCCATGCCAAAGCAAACAAGCTGCACCGCGAGGCTGAAAGGCTGCGTGACGTGATCATCAACGAGGCGATCGAACACCAGCAATACGCGCTGCAGGCAGGCCAGGCGTGGGAACCCGACTGGCCGGGGGAAGAACTGGAAGCAGTGGTTCGCAGGTATCCTCTTGACGCAGGGGATATCCGCAAGACCGTTTTTCAGTACGTAAGGACCCGTTTTCACAATCACTACAGGGAAGTTTTCCGAATCCTGAAGGCGGCGGTCGAAAAAGAGGAAATGCTGAAAAAACTGGTCTGAAAAGCAGTCAAGGTCAACGTTTCAATGGGGGCCGGAGGAGCGGTCGTTGCGCGCTTCCGGTGCCCTTGCCGTAATATGAGGAGAAGAAATGTCTATCAGAGCATTGGCCCTGGATCTGTACCGCGCCCGGCAGGCCATGGAGAAATTGCAGAAGGCGCTGAACGCTGCCGCACCCGCGGAAAAAGAAGAGATTGCCCGAGAACTGCGGTCGGCGGAGAAGGAGTTGGAGATACTGCGGAAGATGCTGGAGGGAAGAAAGGAATCCGGCTCGTTCCGGAAGAAATTCTCGGGGTGGAAGTTTTAAGATGTGAGGCTGTACTTTCAGCGGACCTCGTCGCTGTCCACATAGGCATAGGCGCTATGCTTGTGAATGGATTCGAAGCTTTCGACGCTGGCGGAGAACCAGGTAATATTGTCGTCGGCCAGGGCCGAAACCGCCACTTTCCTCACCACATCTTCGACAAACATCGGGTTGTTGAAGGCCTTTTCGGTAACATATTTCTCGTCCGGGCGTTTCAGTAGGGCATATACCTCGCAGGATGCGGATTTCTCGATCATTTCGATCAGGTCTTCCACCCAGATGAAATTCTTGAATTTGACATTCAAGGTGACTTCCGCCCGCTGATTGTGGGCGCCGCCGCTGCTGATCTCTTTTGAGCAGGGACAGAGAGTGGTGACCGGGACCGTGACGGAAAGAATAAAACCTTCGTCGTCGCCGACGCCGCCGGAGAAGGTGCAGGTGTATTCCATCAGACTGTGGGTGTCGCTGACCGGAGCCCGTTTATCGAGAAAATAGGGAAAGGTCATTTCCAGCCGGACGCTCTTGGCTTGCAGACCGTCTTTCAGGCGGGCGAGAATTTTGCGGAAACTGGTAACGGACAGTTCGCCCAGATAGTCGTTGAGAATCGAAGTGAAGGTTTCGACGCAGTTGTCCCTGTTGCTGTCCAGGAGCCGGGCCTGCATGCAGATTGTGGCAATGGTGTTCTGCAGTTTGCCGCTTTTTTCCTTGACTTTGACTGGAGCCTTGAGACCTTTTAAACCAACTGTCTGAATGTACATTGTCCTGCCTAAACATCGTATAATATGTTGATAAAACAACAGATCATGTAGAGGTTGGGGAGAGCGTTCCAAAACCTGTCCACATAACCTTCGGACAGCCTCCCTAGAAACGATTCTTACTTACTCTTTTTGCATCTGTTCGACAATATTCTTTTCGCGGAAAGCCTTCTCCAAGCTGGAAATTTTCATGCGTTTCGCGGTAAATCGGTGTATCTTGAACCCCTTCAGGTGAGGTAGGAAACGAGGTAAGAAGATGGAAAGCACTACCGAAACAGTCAGACTTGATAAATGGTTGTGGGCCGCCCGTTTTTTCAAGACCCGCTCCATGGCCACCCAAGCGGTCAACGGCGGCAAGGTCCATGTCAATGGCAACCGGAGCAAAGCTTCGCACGACGTGACAATCGGCGACCGGCTGGTTATCAGTATCGGTCCGGTTGAATTTCGCATCACGGTGCTGGCCATTTCCAAGTTTCGGCGGCCGGCGGCGGAGGCAAGACTCCTCTACCATGAGTCGGAGGAGAGCGTCAAAGCCCGGGAGGAACAGCGGGAGCTGCGGCGGCTGAACAATGCCGGATTTGCCGCCCCGGCGAAGAAACCCGGCAAGCGCGACCGGCGGAAGATTCTGTCGTTTACCAGAAAAGATGAATAGGAGTTAGAGCATGGCAAAGATTGAAAGGGCACTTATAAGCCTCACTGACAAATCCGGCATCGAAGGTTTTGCCAAGGAGTTGGCAGGCCTGGGCATAGAACTGCTGTCCACCGGCGGCACGGCGAAGAAACTGCGTGAAGCGGGTCTTGCGGTGAAGGACGTTTCCGATTTTACCGGTTTCCCGGAGATGCTGGACGGCCGGGTGAAGACCCTGCATCCGAAGGTCCATGGCGGCATCCTCAACCAGCGGGCCAACCCCGAGCACCAGCGGCAATGCGCCGAAAATGGATTGAAGAACATCGATCTCATCGCCGTCAATCTTTATGCCTTCGAAAAGACTGTGGCCGACCCCAGGTGCAGTCTGGCCGACGCCATCGAAAACATCGATATCGGCGGGCCGACTCTCTTGCGGGCGGCGGCCAAGAATTTCCACGATGTGACGGTGATCGTCGACCCGGCCGATTATCCGCAGGTAATACAAGAGATAAAAGAAACGGGCAACACCACGCTGAAAACCAGATTCATGTTGATGAAAAAGGTTTATGCCCTCACCGCCGCCTACGATACGGCGATTTCGCGGTGGCTTGCGCAGGTGGATGTGACTGCCAGCAGCTATTTCTCGGGGGAATAATCGATGTTGAACATGGCTGTGCTCCTGTCCGGTAGCGGCCGGACCCTGGACAATTTTCACGAACGGATCGACAAGGGAACGCTTGCCGGGAAAATCCAGGTGGTGGTCGGCAACGTCAAAGACGTGCTGGGGTTGAAGAAGGCGGAAAAATACGGCTACCCCGCCTTTTATGCGAAAGATAACGCCGAGATCAACAGGATTCTCGCCGACTATACAATCGATATCGTCTGCCTTGCCGGGTATCTGAAGCTCTACACACCGCCGCCGTCTCTTAGCCGGGCGGTGATCAACATCCATCCCGCGCTCATTCCCAGTTTTTGCGGCGAGGGTTTTTACGGCCACCACGTGCACGAAGCGGTCAAGGCTAAAGGCTGCACGGTGAGTGGTTGCACCGTCCATTTCGCCAACGACAAATATGACGAAGGGCCCATCATCCTGCAGAAATGCGTGGAACTGGGGTACGACGACGGTATCGACACCATTGCCGCCAAGGTCTTCGCCATTGAGTGCGAGGCCTTCCCCGAGGCGATCAATCGGGTCGACGAGCGAGGCATAGATTTCTTCTGGAAGAGGGTAGGACGGTGAGTACCACAAAGCGAGTAATCATGGCGGCCCAGGATATCGACCTGGCCATTCAACGGATAGCTTTGCAGATTCTCGAAAAAAATCACGGGGCCGACCGAATGGCGATAGTCGGCATCTACACCTGCGGGGTCTATGTGGCGAAAAGAATCCACGCCTTTATCGAGAGCCAGACCAAAAGCGTCGTGCCCTTCGGCGCCCTCGATATCAACCTGTACCGGGACGACTGGAGCCTGATCAGTCAGAATCCCATCGTCAAGACTACCGAAATCGCCTTCGATGTCGACAACACCAATCTCATCCTGGTCGACGACGTCATCTTCACCGGACGGACTATACGGGCGGCCATGGATGCCATCATGGATTACGGCCGGCCCGAAACCATTCAACTGGCCGCCCTGGTCGACCGAGGCGGACGGGAACTGCCCATCCAGCCAGATTTCACCGGCATGGTCACCGGTATCCAGGACAAGGAACGGATCAACGTCGTGCTCAGCGAAACGGGCACCGGCGGCGAGGTAATCATCGAAAGCTGATGGCGGAAATGGAACTCCTAGCCCCGGCCGGCAGCGTCGAGACCTTCCGGGCGGCCCTGGACGGCGGAGCCGATGCGGTGTATGTCGGCGCCCCCGGCTTCAATGCCAGAAATCTCGCACGGGACCTGCGCCTGGAAGAAATCGGGGCGATGATCAGCCACTGCCGGGGCTTAAACAAAAAACTCTATGTCGCGGCCAACAGCCTGGTGCTGGACCGAGAACTGCCGGCCCTCATCGAAAACCTGACCCTGCTCCAGGAACTGCAGCCCGACGGACTGATCGTTCAGGATCTGGGGCTCATCCATCTGGTCCGTAAATATTTCCCACGGCTTAAGCTGCACGGCTCGACCCTGATGCTGGCCCATAATTCCGAGGCCGTCCGTTTCTTAAGTGATCTCGGCTGCAAACGAGTGGTCCTGGCGAGAGAACTCACCCTGAAGGAGATCCGGACCATTGCCGCGAGAAGCGGAGAAACCGAGATTGAGGTTTTCATCCACGGCGCTATGTGTTTTTCCTATTCCGGACTGTGTCTTTTTTCTTCCTACCTCGGCGGCAAGAGCGGCCTGCGGGGCAGATGCGTGCAGCCGTGCCGCCGGGGCTATACCGTGGTCAACCAGAGAGGGCGCGGCCGGGAAGGGAAGTCCGATCCCGCCCGGTATCTGTTCTCAATGAACGACCTGAGCGGCCTGGAAGTCTTGCCCGAGTTGATCGAGGCAGGAGTCAGCTCGCTGAAAATCGAAGGCCGCCTCCGCTCCGCCCACTATGTGCACAATATCGTCAAGGCCTATCGACTCATGCTCGACGCCGCCCCGGAGGAACGGGAAAGGGCGCTGGCCGAGGCGAAGGTGCTGGCGGACACGGCGATGAGCCGCAAGACCTCCACCGGTTATTTTCTTTCGCCTCAGCCTGCCGAGGCCATTACTCCCTTTCATTCCGGAAACATGGGCATTCATCTCGGCCGGTTCTCGGCAACGAAGACGGCGGGAGACCAGCCGATCTGCCGTTTCGTCCTGAAAGGGGAACTGGCGGTGGGCGACCGGTTGCGGCTGCATCAGGAACCGAGCGGCGAGCGCAGCGCCTTCCGACTGAAGACCCTCTTTGTCGGCGGTGTGCAGCAGGAGCGCGCGGCTGCCGGCAGCAAGGTATCGATCCCTCTGCCGGAGGACTGGCAGCCTCGTCCCGGGCATGTCGAGGTGTATAAGACCGACAGTGCTGTCGGGGCTTCCGCCGCAGGCAGCGGTTTTCTGGAGGTGGCGGCTGCGGGGAGGGAACTCGCCGGGATACGAAGAAAACTTCAGCGAGAAATTGAAACTCTCGTTGCAAATGTCTGTGGTTCCGTGGAAACAGACCCTGACGAAAAGAAAGGGAAGGGTGGACTTGGCGGCGGACCTTCTGCCGGTGCCAAGGGGGCGAGGGGCGGTTCCTCCGGGATCGAATGGTGGCTGAAGACCGATTCCGTCAAAACCGTGTTGGCCGACCTGCCGTTTACTCCGGATCGCTTCCTGCTCAGCTTCGACAAGCAGCTGCTCAGCCAGGTAGGGCAGATCAAGACCGGTCTCGGCAAAAGGGCACGGTTGGTCACCTGGGCCTTGCCGCCGCTGATCATGGAGGGGGAGCTCACGCGCTGCCGCAAACAGATCGGTCTTCTCATCCGCTCCGGCTTCAGAAGTTTCCAGCTCGGTCACATCAGCCAGATCGCGCTTTTTGCCGGGGAAAAAGTCCATCTCTGCGCCGATTATACCTGTAATCTGATGAACTCCCAGGCGGTGGGCCTCACGGGCGCCCTTGGCCTGGAGAAGGTTCAGGCCGCAATCGAACTGGACCGCGATGGACTCCGGGCGTTGCTCACCAGCCACAGGCGGACGAGGGACGATAAGGAGGAGGTCTGGATAAAAAAGATTCCACTTGGCCTGACCGTCTACGGCACTCTGCCTCTCTACACGTCGCGCCTTGCGTCAGGACATTTCCCCTACGAGCGGCAGATCCTCAGCCCGAAAAACGAAGGCTATGTGATCAGGAAAAAGGACGGCTTCACCCAGACCTTTCCGGAGAGGCCGTTTTCTCTTTTGCCGTATCTCGCAGAACTCCGGGAGATGGGCATCAACTACGTAGTGGTCGATGTCGGTGAAGGGCTGTCGACCTCGCGCCATTTCCAGGAGCTCAAGGAAAGGCTCTCGGGCAGCGGCAGGTACGGCAAGCTGCCGACCTTCAACTATCTGGGTAAGCTGGAGTAAGACGAAGCGGGAAAATATCTGCTGTAACGGGATCTTCCCAGCGATACTTAATTGCTTTTCTGCGGTTTTCCCTCGTCCATCCGGCGCATGCCTTCCATCAGCAGTTTCATGAAAAAGCCTATTTCCGGGGTGCTGAAGTCCTCAGGGGCGATCCCCGGGGTAAAGCGGAAACGCCCCGATTTCTCCTTGAGAATCTGATAAAAAGCCAGATCGCCAGTGATATCGGCGTATTTCGCCTTGATCAGCGCCCCCTGGCGGAAGGAGAACCGGGCGGTGCCACGGCTGAGGTCGGTGATGGTCAGGATCCCGGTCTTGGCGTTCATGTTGAGCGTCTGGAACAGCGCCTCGGCGGGAATCTCGGCGAGATTGCCGGTCATCCCCGAGGAGAGATCCTCCGCACGGATTTTATTGGATTTATTCAGCCGCTCCGCCATGAGCCGTGAAAAATAGAGCTGGATGGCCGGATAGATATCGAGAATCTTCTGGAAATTCGGCTGGTCGATGTAGAGGATCGAGCTCGGTTCCTTGACCTGGATGGTGGCATTGACCTTGTCGTTGCAGATGAGGCTCATCTCGCCGAAGACCTCGCCCTTGTCGAGGTTCGAGATGATGATACCCGCATCGTTCAGCACATTGACGCTGCCGGTGACGATGATATAGAACCTGCCGCCGGGATCGCCTTTGCGAATGACGATATCGCCTGTTTTGAACTTCATCAGTTTGAAATAACTGATTACGGTATTGATATGCTTCTCCTCGATATTCTTAAAGAAGGAAAAGCTGCTCAACAGGTGCATCATCGACCCGAGTTCGTCGGCCAGACTGCTGTCGTCGTTCCTGACCAGATGGTCGTCCTTGCTGTGTTCGAGCTTGATCGAGCCGGTGCAGCCGCTGCAGCTGATCATGCACACTGGAATCTTATCGCCGCGCTCGTACTGGATAATGATTCTGCTGAGGTCGCCGTTGAGGATCTTGCAGACCCTCTTGCCAAGGGGGTATTTGATGATCGACGTGGTAATGATCGAATTTTCACTCTCGTTGCTGATGGGAATGGCGATTCCCGACAATTCGAAGACATCGTTGTACTGGTAAAGCGGACAGCTGCGATTTTCCACTATTCTAAAGACGATTTTCGGAAACCCCATGGATTCGGCCTTGCGAGTTATGATTATTATTCAGTGTGGCGGAATGAAAGAGATAATCGCTCATTCCGGTGTAGAAGCATAACCCATCCGGTCTCTTTCTGTCAAATTGTGCCGGTTCCCTGATTTTGCTCGCGATACTTTCCGGTTGCGCGATAGTTATTGACAGAGTTTTGATCTTCTATTATAAATTACTACTTTTGGACAAGTAAAAGCAGGCCCGGCGGCGCAAACGCATTCACTTCCCGTCGCCTGGCACAATGCTATCGAATCAAAGACTTGAAGAGATGATATACTTACAGGAGGAGCATCTACGTGGCTAATCATAAATCCGCTGCAAAAAGAAGTCGTCAGGCTCAGGATCAACGTCTGCGCAACAGAATGAACAAAAGCAAAATGAAAACAGCTATCACCAAACTCGATGCAGCTGTTGCCGCCGGTTCTGGCGAAGAAGTGCAGGAAGCGCTGAGAAAGGCCATTTCGGTCGTTGCCAAGACGGCGAGCAAAGGAACGATCCACAAGAAAAACGCCTCGCGGAAGATCTCTCGCTTGACCAAACGGGTCAATGCCATGACCGCCGCTGCGTAGGGGCGAAAAATTTTTCGGCCCGTTTGCGGGGACTTGAAAAATTCTCATAGCCGGCCAGATCGAGACGGCCGGAGAAACGCACTGAAAGAGCCATGGAATCGCGAGATTCCATGGCTCTTTTTTTTATTCCATCCGGCTCGGACTGGACAAGTCGGTCTGTTAGCTGGTATGGTGGGCATCTGTCTAACGTAACGAAATAAACCGGGGAATTTGTTGTATACGGGTTTCCTGGACGAATTGTTTTTGACAACGGCTCAGCCACAACACCGACCATGGTACAAACCACATTTTCCCCCGATCGAGAAGCCTTCCTGCGTGACATGGCCACTGCCCGGTTGATCCCGGTCAGCACCCGGATTGTCGCCGACCTGGACACGCCGCTGACCCTCTTTGCCAAGGTCGCAGACGGCAACAGCCATGTCTTCCTCTTCGAGAGTATGGAAGGGGGAGAAAAATGGGGCCGTTTTTCGTTCATCGGCTACGACCCACTGGTGACATTCTCCTCGAAGAACGACACAGTCACCATCGAAGAGGCGGCTGAAGGCGGTGTCAGGTCACGCAGTTTTTCCGCCAATCCACTCATCGCCCTGAAGTCACTGGTTGGTGAACTGGGAGCCGCCGAATACGAGCACCTGCCGCGATTCTGCGGCGGGGCGGTGGGTTTTCTCGGCTACGATATGGTCAGGTTCATGGAGGATCTCCCCGATGACCGGCCGGCCATCGAATTTCCCGATTCTTCCTTCATGGTGCCGAAGATCGTGCTGGTCCATGACAGCTTCAAGCAGACTGTGACCATCGTCTGCTGGGTGCGGACCGGCGAAGGAGAGGGTGAGGCGCTCTACGTGGAGGCCTGCCGGCTGATCCGCGAGGTGATCGACAAAATCAAGCAGCCGGTGCCTTCCGCCCTGTTCAATGAAAGCGGCGAAGGCTGCGCCGAGAACCACGCTTTTTCAGCGAACATGGCAAAGCCGCAGTTCACGGCCATGGTCGAGAAAGCGAAAGAGTATATCCGGGCAGGCGACATCATCCAGGTCGTGCTCTCCCAGCGCTTTCATACAAAAACCGACCTGTCGCCGCTGGTGCTTTATCGCGCCCTGCGCCACATCAACCCGAGCCCCTACCTGTTCTATCTGCAGCTGGGCGAGGTCATCCAGATCGGCTCGTCGCCCGAAATACTGGTGCGGAAGGACGGCAGCAATATCGAGCTCAGGCCGATTGCCGGGACGAGACGGCGGGGGGCGACGTCCGAAGAGGATCTGGCGCTGGAAAAAGAACTGCTGGCCGATCCGAAGGAGACCGCCGAGCATCTCATGCTGGTCGATCTCGGCCGCAACGATGTCGGCCGGGTGGCGAAGGGTGGAAGTGTCAAGGTTCAGGATCTGCTGGTGATCGAGCGCTACAGTCATGTCATGCACATCGTCTCCGGGGTCCACGGCGAGATCGCCGAGGGTAAAGACCAGTTTGACGTCATGGCCGCCTGTTTTCCCGCCGGAACGGTGAGCGGGGCGCCAAAGATCCGGGCCATGCAGATCATCGATGAGCTGGAACCGGACAAGCGCGGTCCCTATGCCGGTTCGGTCGGTTATTTCGGTTTTTCCGGCAATATGGATTTTTGCATTACCATCAGGACGTTTATCATGAACCGGGGCAACCTGTGGATTCAGGCAGGGGCCGGCATCGTTGCCGATTCCGATCCGGACCGGGAGTTCGAGGAAACAGTGAACAAATCGCTGGCCTTGCGCCGGGCGGTTGAACTGGCAGAGAAGGGTTTCTAAAAAATGATTGTCATAATTGATAATTACGATTCTTTTACCTACAACATCGTCCAGACCATCGCGGCCAACGGCCTCACCGAAGGACGGATCGAGGACATAAGGGTCTTCCGCAACGACAAGATCACCGTCGGCGAAATCGAGGCACTGCAGCCGGACCGGTTGCTCATCTCGCCGGGGCCGTGTACTCCCCGGGAGGCGGGCATTTCCATCGAGGCCATCAAATACTTCAGCGGCAAGATCCCTATCCTGGGTGTCTGTCTCGGCCATCAGGCCATCGGCGATGCCTTCGGCGGCACGGTGATCCGGGCCCGGCGCATCATGCACGGCAAGACCAGCCCGATGCTTCATGACGGCAAGGGCGTATTCACCGGCCTGCCGAACCCGTTCGACGGGATGCGCTACCATTCCCTGGTGGTGCAGGACAGCGATCTTCCCGAGTGTCTGCAGGTCACCTGCCGCACCGACGAGGGGGAGCTGATGGGGCTGCGGCACAAGGAACTGGCCATCGAAGGGGTGCAGTTTCATCCCGAGTCGATCATGACCCCGGCGGGCATTCAGCTGTTGAAGAACTTTATGGGAGATAACTATCCGGAGATGCTGCGCTCCTGATTACATGATTCCTGAAAATAAAACGGTGGAAGGACAATGAATATCAAAGAAGCAATAAGCAAGGTGGTCGCCGGCGGGAGTCTGGAAGAAGCCGAGATGATTGCAGTCATGAACGAGATCATGGGCGGGACGGCAACCGATGCCCAGATCGGCTCCTTCATCACCGCGATGCGGATGAAGGGCGAGACCATCGATGAAATCGTCGGCGCGGTGCGGGTGATGCGGGACAAGGCGACCTTCGTCGATTCCGGAGTGGATACAGCCCGGGGCGAGGTGCTGATGGATATCGTCGGCACCGGCGGTGACGGTTCGGGCACCTTCAATGTCTCGACGACATCGGCCTTTGTCGTGGCAGCGGCTGGCATCCCGGTAGCCAAACACGGCAACCGCGCGGTCTCCTCCCATTGCGGCAGCGCGGATGTCCTCGAAGCCCTCGGCGTCAATCTCAGCCTCCCGGCCCAGACGGTCGCCCAGGCGGTCCGAACCGTTGGCATCGGCTTTCTCTTTGCCCCCATGCTGCACGGGGCGATGAAGTACGCCATCGGCCCGCGCCGCGAGATAGGCATCCGTTCCATCTTCAATATTCTCGGACCGATGACCAATCCGGCCCGAGCCAACGTCCAGCTGACCGGGGTTTTCGCCAAAGACCTGACCAAGACCATCGCCGAGGTGCTGGTGCGGCTCGGCATGAAGCGGACCCTGGTCGTCTGGGGCGAAGGCAATCTCGACGAGATGACGATTACCGGCACCTCCCATGTCGCCGACGGCGCAGGCGGCAAGGTGACTTGCTATACCGTGGAACCGGAGGATGTCGGCCTGGCCCGGGCGAGCATGGCGGACATTCGCGGCGGAGCCACACCCCTCGAGGCGGCGGAACAGGTGCGGGCCGTTCTGAAGGGTGAGCCGGGCGCCAAGCTCGACATGGTGCTGCTCAATGCCGGGGCGGCGCTGCATGCCGCTGGTAGAGCTGAAAGTATCAAGGAGGGAGTCGCCCGGGCAAGGCAGATCATCGATTCGGGGGCGGCGCTCGACAAACTCGAACAACTTGTCCGGTTTTCCCGGGATGCAGCACAGTAAGAGAGGCCTGAACATCCGGGGCCGATCGGTACAAAAATTTTGAGCATTGGAAATGATTCTCGATAAAATCGTTGCACGAAAGAAAGAGGAAGTCGCGGAGCTGAGAACAAAGGACATTCACCTACCCGCACAATTTCGGGATAAGGCGATCCCTCCGCCGCGCGGCTTTCGTCAGGCTCTGACCGCCTATCCCGGTGTCTCGGTGATCGCCGAGGTGAAGAAGGCTTCACCCTCAAAAGGGGTGATCTGCGCCGATTTCCAGCCGGTGGCGATCGCCGAAAACTACCAGCGCAACGGGGCGCAGGCCGTGTCGGTGCTGACCGATGTAGACTTTTTCCAGGGCCATCTCCTTTATATGATGCAGGTGCGGGAGGCAGTGACGCTGCCGGTGCTACGCAAGGATTTCACCATCGACGAGCTGCAGATTGAAGAAGCCCGGCGGCACGGGGCCGATGCCATCCTGCTGATCGCGGCGATCCTCGATCGCCGGCAATTGCAGGACTACCGGGCCTGCGCCCGGGATTTCGGCATGGATGTGCTGGTCGAGGTGCACGACGAATGGGAGACCGAGCAGGCCATCGAGGCGGGCAGCGACCTGATCGGCATCAACAACCGCAACCTGAAGGATTTCTCCGTCGATATTGCCACGACTTTCCGGCTGAAAAAACTCATTCCGGGCGATATCCCCGTGGTGAGCGAGTCGGGCCTGAAGACGGT
>MGTI01000191.1:12206-12329 GCA_001799365.1 Desulfobacterales bacterium GWB2_56_26
TGGCGGAATAGCCGCCGCGCTTATCGGCGAGACGCTGATGCGGGCGGGGTCGGACAGCGATCTCTTGAAATTTCTGCGGGAGCAGGGTTGATGGCGGGAGGTGGCGAAATGGTGCAGAGGATC
>MGTI01000191.1:12356-12477 GCA_001799365.1 Desulfobacterales bacterium GWB2_56_26
CTGGAAGATGCGGTTGCGGCCATACGCTACGGAGTCGATGCCCTGGGTTTTATCTTTTACCCGAAAAGCCCGCGATTCATTGTACCCGAGAATGCCAACACGATCGTCAAAAGCCTGCCCC
>MGTI01000192.1 GCA_001799365.1 Desulfobacterales bacterium GWB2_56_26
ATACCCTGGCGATAGGGGCGATCGCTGGTCAGGGCGTCGTAGGTGTCGGCGACTGCGGTAAGGCGGGCCCACAGCGGGATCTCCGTCCCCTGCAGCCCCTGAGGATAGCCCTTGCCGTCCACCCGTTCATGGTGCGAGACGATCACCGGCAGGATATCGGCGATGCTGGGGATGTTCTGGATGATCGTGGCGCCGATGGCGGGGTGCTGCTTGATGTGGTCGAATTCCTCATCGCTCAGCCGTCCCGGTTTCATCAGCACGTTATCCCTGATGCCGATCTTGCCGATGTCGTGCAGTCTGCCGGCGATCATGGCGCGTTCGATCTCCCGCTGGCTGCCGCCGCTGAACCCGACCAGGCCGGCCAGGATCTGCGAAACCCGCTCGGAGTGGCCGCGCGTGTAGTTGTCGCGGGCCTCAAGCGCCTTGATCAGGCTGGTGATGCCGGCCAGCAGGTGCTTCTGTTCGCTGCTGAGGCGTTCGTTTTCCTTCAGCAGCAGAAGAAATTCATAGGAGAAGATCTTGTTCAGCGTCAGCATCAGCTGTTCGAGGTTGAACGGTTTGATGATGAAGGCGGCAGCCCCGAACTGCATCATCTTCCTCATATTGCCGGCGTCGTTCTCCGTGCTCATGACCACGAAGGGAATGCTCGCAAACTGCGGATCTCCGTGCAGTGTTTCGCAGAGCTCGATGCCGTTCATTTCCGGCATGTAGACATCCGACAAAATGACGTCCGGCTGCTCCTGCCGGAGAAGCGTCAGGGCCTCCCTGCCGTTTTCGGCGCACCGCACGCGGTAGCCAAGCTTGCCGAGTTCTTTCTCCAGCAGCAGGCGGACTGAGTGTGAATCATCGACTATGAGAATATGCCTGCTCTTCTGCAGGGTGCCATGCTTGTCGAAGGCCTGTCGCACGGTCGGCACGAGCTTGTCCGCGACCTCCATGGCATCGAGATAAAAAAAGGCATTGGTGGCCAGTCCCTGGGCGATGTCTTCCGCCTCCTCGCCATGGCCGATGAGGATCAGCGGCAGTTCGGAAAACGATGGATTTTCCTTGAGAAGCAAGCACAGGCCGCCGATGTTCTCGACAAGGGTGGGAGTGATCGTGACGATGATCAAGTCGGGGCGGATCCTGCCGAGGGCAGCGCCGCAGTTGTGTCCAGTGGCGTCGAAGAACTCCGCCCTGGTCGTCGCGAGAAGATTCTTGAGCATTTTCCGGCGCTGGAGGTCGTCATCTATGATGACAATACGGCATTTGTTCATTGGTGTCCCTGATTGCAGAGCTCGAAAGGGTATGGGGTCAATGCGGGATTGAGGGTTCACATGAGAACCTGTTTTCTAAGTCTATCGAGAATGGCAGCCCGGCACAAATTTTTTTCCGGCAAATCGTCATCTGCCGTGTGTCGCCCGCCGCAACTGTCCGGCCCGAAGGGCGGGATCAAAGGGGCAGTCACCCGCCGGCAGGGGCCAGCCTTTGCGGAACTCGTCGCAGGTCCGGCACAGGTTCCACGGTGGTCCGTCTGCGGCGCATTCCGCCTTCCGTTGGGCCAGGGGCAGGGGATCGTCTTCGCCAAGATTTCCCATACGGGTTTCTCCCGTAAGATCGTGGCAGCAGGCCAGCAGGTCGCCGTTCCAGGCGACGAAGGCATGGAGGGCGAGAAGTCCGCAGGAAGCCGATCGGACGGGCGTCGCCGTGATGAGCGAGCGGTCCCGGAGATAGCCGCCGCGGGAATGACAGGGAAAAAACCGCGTGCGAATGCCATGCGATTTCCAGAAATCGCGGTACTGCTTGGCCGGCTGAGCCGAGCCGTCCGTCTGCAAGCCCACGCACACCACCTGGGCGAGGTTGAGACGCCGCAGTTGCAGAACGCGCTGTACGGCCTCCGCAAAATCGGCCTGCGGGCAAAGCCGGGCAAACAGGGCGGGATCGACACTCGGAAAGGAGATTTCCAGATGGGAGGGCGGATGTTTCGCCAATAGCCGCAGGGTCTCGGGCGACAGCGCCGAAGGATGCAGCACCAGACCGGCAGGGAGACCGGCGGCGCGTACACTCTGGACGCAGTCGGCCCAGAAAGGATGGAGGGTCGGGTTGCCGAAGCCGGAGAAGGTAACCCGGCTCCGGAAGTGCATCAGGACCTCGAGCACCCGGGAAAAGACTTCGCGGGACATGAAGCCCTGCGGACGCCGCAGGCTCTTACGCGGACACATTGCACAGTTTTCGGCGCACATGTTGGTCAGCTCCACATCGGCGCTCAAGAACGTCCACTTAGGGTCCACGGCGCGCCTCCCGCACGGCTTCGAGCCACGCATAACCGAAGTCGGCGTCGGGTTCGAGATAGTGACCTTCCGTCCATTCGTTCCACGAGGCGATATGGCAGCAGGGAGAAGAGTGGGTCCAGGCGTACTCCATGGCCTGCCGCAGGGCTGTGCGAAATACTCCGGGGGAACTCCCCGTGACGATGGGCCACCAGGGATATTGCCGGGGCTTTTCCCGACCGAATTCGGCCGATCTCGGCGTGGCATCCCAGCCCGGCGATACCGAAGGACAATAGGGCAGGCCGCATTCCCGCGCATACATGTCCCACTCTTCGGCTTTCCGGGCCGCCGCCGTGGCATAATCCTGCAGCCAGTCGCCTTTCCACTCGGGGAGAAAGACATAGTGGGTCACGCTGTCGAATCCCAGGGACCGCAAGAGCGGCCGATCCCGGGCAATGGGGTCGATGGCGGCAAGATGCAGCGGGCCAAGCCCCTGCGCCGTAAGCCAGGCGCGAGCATCGGCGATGGCCCGGCGGACATGCTCCGCGCCCAGCTGCCGCAGGAAAAACGTGGTGTCGAAAATGCTGAGATAGGCCGCGTCACCCAGGCGAAGGTAACAGGGGTGGGCAAAATAGCGCTCGCCCACACACTGCACGAAGGCGAGGAAATCGGCGGGATCGGTGTACACCAGACGCTGCGGATCGATCAGTGCCGCCTGCGGATCTTTCACCGGCATCACCCTGCGCGGCATGCGGTTGGCCCACATGAGGGCAAACCGGCACGACGACCCCTGCGCCGCCGGCAGAAATCCGCGGTCCAGGGCTCCCTGCAGCAACTGCTTGCCCCGCGACCAGTAGAAGGCGAAGGTGAAAAAATCGATCCCGTGCTGCCGGGCTGCGGCTATCTTTTTGGCAAAGACCGCAGGGATCGACTCGTCCTCGCGTCCCCAGAGAGGGCGAAGCGGCTGGCGATGTTCCGGAAACCGCAGCGTCGCTCCCGCAAGCAGGTCCCATTCGCTCCATCCTGCGGGAAAGGCCGCGTCACGGACAGGGCAGGCATGCCAGCCCGGATAATAGTAGGCTCCGATCTCCACCATCCCTTCAGCCGGCAAGCATCTTGCCGAACTGGCGGGCCTTTTCCGCAACTGCAGGATCATCGACCAGTTTGCCCGGAGCTGCGGCGACATTGGGGAAGAGGCAGGAGGCGAAGGAGCAGCCCATCATCTCGGCGGGGGCTCTCCACTGCTGCTCCAGCAGCTCGAGGTTGCTCTCGATCGGTCCGCCCGCGGTGGCGATGAGGGCCAGCTTTTTGTTTGCCAGCGAAAAGCGGTAATTTCCGTTCTCGCCGAACTTGCCGAGGGAATACATGCGGTCGACGAAGATCTTCAACTGCGCCGAATAGCTCCACCAGTAGAGCGGGGTCGACAGCACGATCACATCGTAGGCCGGCAGGGTGGCGACCGCCTGGGCCACCGGATCGCCGAGCGAACACATGAATTCCTCCGATTTCTGGCATTTATGGCAAGCGAGGCAGCCCGGTACCTTGGCTTCCAGGGCGGTGGCGTCGATTTCGACGACTTCGGCCTTCTGATTGCGGGCGGCCTCCATGGCCAGGGCGGTCACCGCCCGGGTATTGCCGTTTTTCCGGGGGCCACCATGGATGCATATGATTTTTTTCATGATCTCTCTCCGTTGGCTCGATGCTTTGTTATGATTTTCTTACTCCTTTTCCCGCCCGTTTTCCCGGCCGGTGACGGCAGCCACAGCTGCCCCCTGGACAAATTCATGTACCTTTTACCCCTGTAGGGTGGAAAATGAAAGTAGGCACCTTTTTGTTGGGTAGTATCCAGCAATATACCTGGCAGAGAAAGCGGGTTGCCGCAGAGCCGATTAGACTCTTTTTCGATGGTGCTGCTCCGGCAGTTTCCGGAGGGCGGGGGAGGGGAGAGGGGAGCCGGCGCTGTCCCAAAAGAAGGCAGCGCCGGCTGCTTTTTCGTCTAACCAAGGGGGTATAAGTACCTTCACGAAATTCATTCCTAAAAAACAAGGAATGAATTTCTAAGGTACTAATTCACCTTCTTTTCACGGCCCTGCCATTCCTGGTTACGCAGGGTAAACTTGGTGATCTTGCCGGTGGCAGTCTTCGGCAGCTCGCAGAACACCACCTCCTTGGGCGCCTTGAAGCGGGCGAGGTTGGCCTTGCAGAACTCGATGATCTCCTCGGCGGTCGGGTTGGTGCCGGGCTTGGGGGTGATAAAGGCCTTGGGCACCTCACCCCATTTCGGATCGGGGGAGGAGACGACGGCCACCTCCTGCACCTTGGGGTGCCGATAGATGACGTTTTCCAGCTCGATCGAGCTGATATTCTCGCCGCCGCTGATGATGATATCCTTGCCGCGATCCATGATCTGCACGTAACCGTCCGGGTGCATCACCGCCAGGTCGCCGCTGTGGAACCAGCCGCCCTTGAAGGCCTCGGCGGTAGCCTGCTCGTCCTTGTAATATCCCAGCATCACGTTGTTGCCGCGCATAACGATCTCGCCCATGGTCTTGCCGTCCCTCGGCACCGGCTGCATGGTGACCATATCGAACACATCCATATAGAGCGTGGTGACATAGGCTACGCCCTGACGGGATTTGATTTTCGCGAGTTCCTCGCGGGCCATGCTGCTCCAGGAAACCTGCCGGGCGCAGACGCTGTGCGGGCCGTAGACCTCGGTCAGGCCGTAGACATGGGTGATGGTTGCGCCCAAAGATTCGATCTGCTCGATCACCGTTGGCGAAGGCGGAGCGCCGGCGGTGAGGATGGTGAGCGGTCGATGGAGCTGGAGATGCTTTGCTTCCGGATAGGAGACCATCATGATGAGGATAGTCGGTGCCGCGCAGAGATGCGAGACCTTCTCCGCCATGATCAGACGGAAGATGTTTGCCGCATCGATCTGACGCAGACAGACATGGGTGCCGCCGATGGCGGTCACCGCCCAGGTGAAGCACCAGCCGTTGCAGTGGAACATCGGCAGGGTCCAGAGGTAGACAGCGTCGCTCGTCATCTCCGCCTCCTGGATTTCTCCCAGGGCGTTCAGATAGGCGCCGCGGTGATGATACATGACCCCTTTGGGCCGGCCGGTGGTGCCGCTGGTATAGTTGATGGTCGCCACCTGGTATTCGTCATCGATTTCAAGGGTGGGCGCGGCGGGCGAGCTTGCCGCGAGGAAAGTTTCATATTCTTCGCCGGCCAGAGGCCGGTCGGCCGCGGCATCGCAGATATTGACAAAGAACCGCACTTCCGGCAGCTCGCCCAACACAGGCAGGATGGACGCTGCCAGCTGGTTGTCGACGAACACGGCTTTCGCGTCCGAGTGGTTGACGATGTAGCCGATCTCGCCGGACGACAGCCGGGTGTTGATGCTGACCAGCACCGCGCCGATCATCGGCACCGCGTAATGGGCCTCCAGCATCGGCGGGATATTGGGACAGAGAAAGGCGACCTTGTCCCCTTTCCCTATTCCCATCTTCTTCAGGCCGCTGGCCAATCGGTTGACGCGCTCTTCGAACTCGCGGTAGGTGAATCGCTTGTCGCCGTGGACTACAGCCACCTTGTCCGGATAGACTGCCGCACTGCGGCCGAGGAATTTGACGGGGCTGAGGACATCGAAACATACGGTGGATGCTTTCATGACCATTCTCCATAATTGGGGATTTTTTGCTGTTCGTTTACCTCATCCCGGGTGATGCAGGGCGAAAATCTTTCGCCCTGCACTGCCATCACCCGGGGTGGATGAACCAACGACCTTGAACAGAGCGATACGCTCCGAGGCTATTTTATCAGGGCTCCGAAGGTGGGCAGCACGACCCGCCCGTAGATATTGTTGTTGACGATGGCGCCGACCAGATAGATGGCGATCCAGCCGGCAGCATAGAGCAGATAGCCGATTACCGGCTTTACCCCGGCGCCGAGCATGCCCATATCGAGCCCGACGATCAGCCACAGCACCACGTCCAGCAGCAGGACGATCAGGAACAGCGGAATAGGACTCTTCAGATAGGAGGGGGTGACGACGGTGAGGAAGGAAGCGCCGGC
>MGTI01000193.1 GCA_001799365.1 Desulfobacterales bacterium GWB2_56_26
CATGCCGATCTCGGTGCAGCCGGCGATGATCGCTTCGGCGCCCTCTTGTGCCATTTCGGCCATGATCCGCAGATAGTGATTGCGTGATTCGGTTTTGACGATACCCCGGCACAGCTCGTCGAAGATGATGCGGTCAACCAGGCGCCGGTCGTCGGCTGCGGGAGTTACCACCCGGAGACCGTGGGTCGCCATCAACCGGCCGCGGTAAAAGTCCTCCTCCATGGTCAATTTCGTCCCGAGAAGTCCCACCGTCCGGATATCCTGCGCCTTGATCGCCATGGCCGTGGCGTCGGCAATGTGCAGAAGCGGGATGGAAACGGCTTCGGCCACGATCGGCGCCAGCTTATGCATGGTATTGGTGCAGATAAGCAGAAAATCGGCGCCGGCCGCTTCGATGCTCTTGGCCGATTTCATCAGGATCTTGCCACACTCGATCCAGTTGCCCTGATGCATGAACTTTTCCAGGGGCTGAAAATCGACGCTGACCATGGCGATTTTAGCCGAGTGCAGGCCCCCCAGCTGCTGGTTGATGCCCTGGTTGAGCAGCCGGTAATAGTGAGCTGTGCTTTCCCAACTCATCCCGCCAAGCAGACCGATGGTTTTCATATGTTTATCTCTCTTGAATGTCTTGCGAATCAGACCATGGGGGTCAACCGAAAACCGCCTTGAGCACCGCTGCCGTCTCCTTGATACCCGCGGTGGCAAGGGCATCGTGCAGCGAGCGGAACAGTTCGCGCAGCACCGCAATCTTCGGTTTCGGCGAGAGCAGGTGCAGCTCGACGGTCTTGAGGTCGATGACGATTTCCTCCAGTTGAGCATAGGCTAGCGATTTGCCGGAAAGGGAGTCCTTGATCCGCCGGACAAGTTCGGCAATCGTCTGCCGATCCTGTTCGGTTGCCACGGGGCCATGGCTGAGGGAAAAAGTTGCACCGGCTACTGGCCCGGCAGAGGCGGCAAGACCCAGGCTCGTTAAACCCTCGTTGGTGATGCCGATGCCGCCGGCCAGAGTCTTCAATTCCACCAGGCCATCGACGATCAGCGACTCGGCAAGGCTTCCCGCCTCGCCTTTGTTCAGGCCGAGGGCCGCCCCCACCTCATACATGGAAACCTGTGCAGCCGTATCTCCCTTGGTCTGCCGATACAGTTCGTCCAGAAAATTTTTGCCGTGAAGTTCATCAAAGTCCATAGAATCTCCTTTCAGGTGGAAATATGAGGTGAGGAAGAACCGGTCAGCCAGGCTTGAAAGGCAGTGAGGGAGAGTCGGCGGTCGGTCAGCAGGCCGGTGTTGTAGAAAGGATCTCCCTGGTTGAGAAGGTCGAACCACTGCCGTTGGAAGCGCGCTTTTTCCTGAACGAATATGTGCGGTTCCCGGCTGTCCGGCTGGGCGGTGAGGGTCAAACTGCAGTAGGGGGTATAGATATGGACCTTGCCCTGGCGGTTGAGCCGAAAGGCAAGATCCTGGACAAATAGTAGAGACGGATAATCTTCGGCGTTGAAACCGCCCGCCTCGCGCAGTACGGCGGTCCGGATAAGACAGAATTCGCCGGTCACGCTCCGCACCTCCTGGGGGCAGTGCAGGCCATTCATCAATACCGAACAGTTGGCGAGAAAACGGGCGTAATAGGAAGGCGAGGTGACACTGCAGTCGGGAATGGGAGTGACCTCCAGCGGGACGGGCGGATAATCGACTCTGCCGCCAACCAGGCCGACTTCCTCCTGCCCTCCATATTCGAGCAAAGCTGCCAGCCAGCCGTCGCCGGGAGTCTCGATAAGGCAGTCGACGAGGGCGACGAATTCGCCGCGGATGCAATCGACGGCGCTGTTGTAGGCGGCGGCCGGACCGCTATCTTCGGGCACGGCCAGACAGTCTGTTTCGACTCCGTTTTCCGCGCCGGCCCTGCGCACCGTCTCAACCCAGGACGGGGATCCGACCGCGACCACCAGCTGGTCGATCGTGGCGCCCGCGCTGGCCATAAGTCTCGTCAGCCACGGTTTGAACTCGTCCATGGCTCTTTGCCAATACACCAGAACGGTGACGGTAGGATCCTGCGGCAAAAATCTCCGGGCCCGGTAGAAGAATTTCAGCTCGGTGTTCTGCACGTTCCCGCCGATTCCCAGCCGGGCAAGGGCGCCTGCCACGCTTTTACTGCCGGCTTCGTCCGCGTATTCCTTCTGCGAGTGGTTGATGCTGGTCGAGGATTCCGAGGCCCGCCAGTGGTAGAGAATCTCGGGAACATGAGTAACGCGCTCCGCCTGTTCGGCGAGTTTTAAAAAGAGATCGTGATCCTGAGCGCCGTTCATTTCGCTGTCGCAGCCGCCAACGCTATCGAACAGGGCTTTCTCAGCGACCACGCAATGAGTAACATAATTATGGCAGAGCAGCAGCTCGCGGTTGAAGCCGGGCTTGCGAAAGACGCTGAACCGGGTGCCGTCGGCGCCGATCAGGTCCTCGTCGCTGTATAAAAGGTCGCCGCCGCGGCTGTCCATCGCTCGGACGAAGGTGAAGAGGGCGTCCGGGGCGAGTTCGTCGTCGTTGTCGAGAAAGGCTAGATATTTTCCAGTCGCCAGGGCCGCGGCGGCGTTGGTGGCCGCCGAGATTCCTCCGTTTTTGGGCAGGAAGGCCACTTTGATCCGGCCGTCAAGATCCGCCCACTGCCGGAGTAGAGGGCGGATTTCAGTATCGGTGCTGCAGTCGTCGACGAGACACAGCTCCCAATGCGGATAGGACTGATAGAGGACAGATCGGATGCAGTTGTTCAGGTAGGCTGGTGCCACATTGTACACTGGTACCACCACCGAGATCCGGGGTGTCACGGCGAGTTCCGCGACTTCCCGATTGGGGTAGGCCTCTTCGTATACACCCCGCTCCAGGTAATGCTTGAGGGGCGAATCCTGCCGGGACCCCGCGAGATATTTCTGCCGGTAGAAGGCCGGATCGAACCAGGCGCAGGGGCGATTGTCTGCCGCCTGTTCCCGGCGCAGATAGTGGGTGAAGAGATCCTGCTCGCCGTCTGCATTAGAGGTCTTCGCATAAAATTCGGGATCGAAGAGCGGCGACGGGCTCTTGCCTTCCTTGATGCCGAACAGATGATAATGGCTGAGCGGATCAAGGCCCTGCTCATGGAGAATCGGGGCTTTGTCGAGATACCAGCCGGTGTCGAAAAAGGCACTGGGTTGCCTCATTTCGGTCAGGCCGATCTGGAAAAAATGACGGTAGGCGGCCACGGGATCGTGTGCGTGAGGGGCCGCGTCGGGATACTTCCGACAGTAGAACTGCGGGTCAAAGTATGGTGAGGGAGAGTCGAACCCGTCGCTTTTTCCACCTTTTTGCAGAAAGTAGAAAAGGGGATCAAGCTGGGATTCAGCAAACTCCGGTGTATGGAAGACGTAGTGCACCGGATCGACGAGGAGGTTCGGCCGCAGGCCCTCCCTCCCGTGGTTTAAAAAGTGCAGGAGAGGATTTTCAATAGTTTCGGACAGTTCATTCATCTGATGAAGGTAATACCTGTTGTCGAAGAGTGGCCCTGGCGAACGATTTTCGGCAAAACCTCTGGTCAGGTAGTGAACCAGAGGATCCATGCCAAGGGCTGCCACGTCGGGGTTGCGATCAAGATAATAGTCCGAATCGAATAGAGTGGACTTTTTTAGCAGCCGATAAGGCGGGGAAGTCAAGCGATACCATAATGCTGTCAGGATTCCCTGGATTTTTCTGATCATCGTTCTTCTGCGAGAGTGGTTGGGAAGTCGTAAGATCGGCCGATTCGGCGAAGAATCAGTGTACCATCATGGGGTAAAGGAGTCGAGTTTGATCTGGCGGCGGAAAAAGGAGCGGTGTTCGTCCTGGCGGTGACTGACAAAGAGCATGGTGGTGAGATTCTCGGCCGCGGCCTTTTCGAGGAGACCCAGGAACCTGTTGCGGTTGGCATCGTCCAGTCCCTGGGTCGGCTCGTCGAGGATGAGCAGTTTCGGCCGCTTGATCAGCGCCCGGGCGATGAGGACCTGCCGCTGCTCGGCAAAGCTCAGCCGCCTGAACGCGGTTTCGGCCTTGTCGGCCAGATCGATCCAGGCGAGCCAGAGCCTGGCGGTCCGCACCGCGGGGGGTGCCACCTGCCGGTACAGCCCGATTGAATCGAACAGGCCGGAGAGCACGACTTGCAGTGCGCTGCCGGGGATCCGGTGGTCTCGGTGCAGGGCCGGCGAGACGATGCCCATCCGTTTCTTGACCTCCCAGATCGATTCGCCGGTGCCCCGCCTCTGTCCGAAGACCCGCAGGCTGTTGGCGTAGCACTTCGAATTGTCCCCGGTGATCATATCGAGCAGGGTCGACTTGCCGCAGCCGTTGGGGCCGGTGATCAGGGTATGGTCGCCGGTCCGGATGGTCAGGTCCAGACCGGTGAACAACATCTTTTCGCCATATCCGGCGAAGCCGTTCGACAGATGCACGAGTTCCTCCCGCCTGTTTTCCCCGGCCTGCGGGAACTGCGGGTTGAGGAAAATGGCCTTGATGGTGTCATCCTGAACCGGGCCAAAAGCTTCAGGCTTTTCGATCAAGGCCAGCATTTGCTCCTTCGGACCGGCCTGATCCAGCCTTCCTCCGCAGATCAGCGCGAGATGGCTGCACCACGGCGGGATGTCGCCCGTCGTACTGACGGTTATCAGGAGTTCGATGTCGGTTTCGATCAGGTGCCGGAAAGTCCGGTTCAATTCCTCGCAGCTCGCCTGATCCAGGCCGTCATAGGGGTTCTGGATGAGCAGGGCAGTTGCGCCTGCCATCAGCTCACGAAGCAAGAGCAACTTTCTGGCCTGTCCGGAGCTCAGTTGCCGGTAGCCCAGATCGAGGCAATGGTCCATTCGGAAGGCTGCAAGCAGCGGGAGGAAATTGCCATAATGGGGCAGAAACTCGCGTACCAGGGTGCCGGGATCGGGGGCGTTAAGAAAGTCGCTGTCATCGTTGCGCAGTTCCTCCTCGAAGATTTCCTGCTGGCTCTGAAAAGTCAGAATGGCAAGTTGTTCGGGAAGTTGCAGGACCTCGGCAGAATATCCGGTCAGTCTTGCCGACAGCAGCGCCACAAACTGATCGATACCGGACCGGTTGCCGCCCAGAAAACACCAGGCTTCGCCGGGGGAGGAGGAAAATTCTTCGATGGAAAGGTCGGGATGGGAGAGGTTTTTTATTTTCATCTGGGCAAAGTTACCACGAGAACCGGTTTTTGCAACGAATGACGAGCAATTTGCGCATCCGGCAGGCCCGACATATAGTATCCGCTGACGGATAAGGTGTTCCGGGAAAATTGGGATTCGTCCTGCATTCATAATGGAACACATTTCATAGGAGGCAGCAACCATGGGCGCCAATGAGCAGGCAGGGGACAGCAGGGTGACACTCGCGGATGGGTCCGAGCGGCTTCTCAGCGAGTTGTGGCGGGATCGGCCGCTGGTCCTCGTGTTCCTGCGGCATCTGGGCTGAGCGTTCTGCCGCCAGCAGGTGGCGCAGTTGCGCCAGAAGCTTCCCCCATTCGAGCAGGCGGGCGGCCGCCTCGTGCTGGTGGGCATGGGCACGCCGGAAGAAGCGGCGGCCTTCACCAGGAATCTGGAAATCCCCGTCCCCATGATCTCCGATCCCGAACGGCGGTTATATCGGGATTTTAGTTTGAAGACGGCTTCCATTCCTGAACTTTTCCTGCCGTCCGTTGCCTTTAAGGCCATTACTGCAATGGCCCAGGGTCACACGGTTGGACTGCCGGTAGGCGACATCCGCCAGCTTCCGGGAGTATTCATCATCGACACCGGTGGGCGTATCGTTTTCAGCCATGTTGGCAAAGATGCGGCCGATCATCCGGATGCCGAGACTCTTCTGGCGGCGCTGGACGCCATACAGTAGGGTTTTGTGAGGCGCCAGGCAGGGTGATGGGGCAGGAGAGTGGCAAACGCTACGACCTTCGCCTCTGCTGCATGGCGGGTATGTTGGCGGCAGTGGTGGCATCTTGCATGAGTTTTGACAACGAGAGGAGCGTCGCCATGGACCGACAGCCGCATGAAAACGAGACTGCAAATCCCGACCACCTCACCATTTTCCTGGCCGGCGACGTCATGACCGGCCGTGGGATCGACCAGATCCTCCCGCACCCCAGTGAGCCGGTCATTCACGAGCCCTATGTAAAAAATGCCTTTAAATATGTGCATATCGCCGAGCGGGCCTCGGGACCTATCCCTTGGCCGGTGGACTGGCCCTATATCTGGGGCGACGCTCTCGGGGAGCTGGCGCGGCTTGCGCCTGATGTTCGGATGATCAACCTGGAGACGAGCGTCACCGCCAGCGATGACTTCTGGCCGCACAAAGGCATCAACTACCGAATGCACCCGGACAACATCGCTGTGCTCACTGCGGCGGATATCGATTATTGTTCGCTTGCCAACAATCACACCATTGACTGGGGGTACCAGGGACTTTTGGAAACCCTGGAGGTTCTGGCGCAGGCCGGCATCCAAAGCGCCGGCGCCGGCCGCAATCTGCAGGAGGCGGAGCAGCCGGCGGTATTGCCGGTTACGGGCAAGGGCCGGGTGCTGGCGTTCTCCTACGGCATGCCCTCGAGCGGCATTCCGGCGGAATGGGCCGCGGGGGAAGACAAGGCGGGGGTCAATCTGCTGGCCGAGCTGTCCGACCATGCGGTGCGGGACATCGGGGACAAGATACGGGCGCTGCGGCGGCCGGACGATATCGTCGTCCTGTCCATCCACTGGGGCGGAAACTGGGGCTATCGGATTTCGCCCAAATACCGGACATTCGCCCATATGCTGATCGACCGGGCCGGGGTGGATATCATCCACGGCCATTCGTCCCACCATGCCTTAGGGCTCGAGGTCTACCGGGATCGGCCGATTATTTATGGCTGCGGCGACTTCTTGAACGATTATGAGGGGATCGGCGGCAATGAAGAGTATCGGGGGGACCTAGGACTGATGTACTTTGCGACGATGGAGCCGGCCAGCGGCAAGCTCGTCCGCCTGCAGCTGATTCCCACCCGGATCAAGCACTTCAAAGTCAACAGAGCATCCGCAGACGATGCAGGGTGGCTGCAGAAGGTATTGACCAGGGAGAGTAAAGCGTGGGGTGTCCGGATTGAGGTCAAAGGTGATCAATCCTTTGCCGTACGTTGGGAGCAGTCGGCTGGCGGCAGGTGAGAGTAACGTATGGAAAATAAACGAGAGCAGGAGAAAAAACAATGCAGCAGCCGAACCCCGCATACATCCGTGATCTGATCGGCAAGGTCAACACCAGTGCGTTTCCCACCCATATGGCCATGAGGCTGATCGACATTTCTTACGACGAGGCGACGGTGGCTCTCGATCTCGGCGTTTGCCACCTGCAGCCGTTCGGCATCGTGCATGGCGGGGTGCTGGCGACACTCATCGATACCGCGACTTTCTGGGCGGTATTTCTTCGTCTGCCGGAGGATGCCGGTTTGGTCAATATCGACCTCAAACTCAACTATCTGCAACCGGTGCAACGAGGCAGGCTGCGAGCCTGCGGGCGGGCGATCCGGAGCGGCAATTCCATTTCCTATGCGGAGGCCCGCGTGCAGGACGAGGAAGGCAGGCTTCTTGCCCACGGAACGTCCACCTTGATGGCGCTGCCTGGCAAGGGACTGAAGATGGAGCACAGGAAGTTTCTCGCCGGCTGACCGGCAGCCGATGCCGCCGCCGGCGAGAACTGGTTTTTCTGCCTGTTTGACGCTTTGCCGATGGGAGAACTGCTATCCCTTTTTCTTCTCATCGGCATTTTTGTTTCTTCGCAGGCTGCTGAAAACGAGTCCAGCGATGCCGGTAGAGAAAAGCAACATGGTCGCGGGTTCGGGCACCGGGGCGGGGGAATTAATCGTGCTGTTATCCGGAATCTCGA
>MGTI01000194.1 GCA_001799365.1 Desulfobacterales bacterium GWB2_56_26
CACCTTCGCCGAACTGGTTATTGAGCTGCGCGATCGGTTCGCCCAGCCAGGTTTTCAACTGCGAGCTGGTATCTTCCGGCAGTTCGCGGACATCCCGTGCCATAAACTTGCCAAAATATCGCGGCTGGAGGCCCGGCTGCAGGGTTTTTGCCATCTCCTCGGAAAGCGGGCTGAGCTGGAGCGTCGGTTGCAGCATCACACAGGATGCACCCGCCAAAAACGACCAGAAAAGAAAAATGGTGAAGAGCGGATATCGCAGCATGATCCCTCCCTTGACAGAGGATTTACCTACTTAGGGTGTTGAAGGTGTTCTGATAAAAAGTAAATATTTTCCCGTAAATGAGCAAGAGGGTGTCATGTTCAGCCGGCAGAACGACTGCCGAGATAAAAATTGCCCGTCCTGCGGAAATACACTATAGAGACTGGTGGCGAAAGGTGGAAGCCTGCCCCCTGCGTGGTGGAAACTGTAAGCCGAGGTGCGGTGAGGGAATGAATCATGATGAGCTCCAGCCGGAGGGAAATGTCGAGATGACGCACGAAAAGAAATTCGGGATGGCGAGGTGGTCGATTTTCACCATCCTCATTCTCACCTACATCTTGGTCTACTTTCACCGGATGGCCCCCGGCGTGGTCTCCGAGTATCTCATGGCCGATTTTCAGACAACGGGCACTCGGCTCGGCACCCTGTCGGCGATTTATTTTTTCGTTTATGCGGCGATGCAGCTGCCCTCGGGAGTCCTGGCCGACACCCTCGGGTCCAGGACCTTGATCATCGGCGGGAGTGTTGCTGCAGGGCTCGGCTCCATTCTCTTCGGCCTGGCCCCGTCGTTCGAGATGGCCTGCGGCGGCAGGTTTCTCGTGGGCCTCGGCGTCTCGGTGGTCTTTATCAGCATCATGAAGAACAATGCGGTCTGGTTTTCCGCCCGGGTGTTCGGGGTGATGAGCGGCCTGACCCTTTTTATCGGCAACCTCGGTTCCGTCACTGCCGCTGGACCCTTGTCCGCCCTGCTGTCGGTCTTTGCCTGGCGGACCATCTTCATCGGCATCGGCCTCTTCTCCCTGCTGCTGGCGGTAGCGGCTTTTTTCATCGTCCGCAACCGCCCGGAAGATCTCGGCTTTACCTCACCCAACGCACGACTCGGCGCCGAAGCGGGGCCGGTTGGCCATAACGGCTGGCTGAAAAATCTCTGGGGGGTAATCAGGGTGCCAAGGGTCTGGCCGGGTTTCTTCGTCCAGTTTGGCATCATCGGCGGGCTCTACTCGTTCATGGGCCTGTGGGCCGTGCCCTACCTGCGGGATGTGCACGGGCTGTCCCGGGCCGGGAGTGCCCATTACCTGACGGTCATGCTGCTCTCGTTTGCCGTCGGCGCCTTGTTTTTCGGCTGGTTTTCCGACCGGATCGGCCGGCGCAAATCGGTGCTCATCGGCGGGATGGCTCTCTACTCCCTCTCCTGGCTGCTGCTGATCTTCACCGACTGGACGCCGGGGCTCATGGGCCAGCTGCTGTTTGCGCTGATGGGCTTTGCCGGGGCCTCGTTCGTCATCACCTTCGCCTGTGCCAAGGAGGTGATCCATCCGGAGCTCTCGGGGATGGCGGTGAGCGTCGTCAACACCGGCTGCTTCATCGGCACGGCGCTGATGCAACCGCTCTTCGGCTGGGTGGCGGACCGGACCTGGGACGGCACCATGCAGGGCGCCGTCCGGGTCTACGGCAGCGGAGATTATCACAGCGGTTTCCTGCTGATGCTGGGCTTTACCGTGGTTGGTTTTTGTGCCACCTTGGCGGTGTCCGAAACCTATTGCCGCAATATCACCGTTCCCGAGCCTGCGCCGGCCTTTTTCAAGGCTTCGGATGAAAGGAATTAGTACCTTAGCCTTCTGACTTCCTGCTTTTGGTCATCTGCTTTTCCAGCATGATCTTGAGGATGGTCTTGTCGGCCTGCCCCATGCCGTCATGGCTCAGTGCGCCCATGTTCTGTATGGTTTTCTGGGTGGAATTGCCAATGATACCGTCCGTGTCCTTGACATTCACCCCGTGCAGGGAAAAGAGGGCCGCCTGGACCGCCGCCCCAGCCGCGGTGTTCAGCTTGATGGCGCAGCCGGCCTTGGCGCCGTCGCAGATCACCCCGGCCAAATCTTCCAGAATGTTCTTGATCGCCCCCTCCATGTGGTGCACGTCGCCGCCGACCAGATAGGTGATCCCGGCGGTCGCCCCCGCGCCGGCCGCCACCGAACAACCGCAGACAGCAGAGAGGCGTCCGGTATGGGCCTTGACGTAGGCGGTGATGATATGGCTGAGGCCGATGGCCCGGAGGATCGTCTCCCGGTCGTGGTCGATGAAGTCCCTGATCGCCCAGATCGGCAGGATAGCGGTGAGGCCGTGGTTGCCGCTGCCGGCGGAACTCATGGCCGGCAGCTTGGCACCGCCCATTCGAGCGTCGGCGGCGGCCGAGGTGAGGCGCCTGGCCGAACTGGACATATCCTTTACCATGAGTTTTTGCTTGATCAGCCGGTCGATGGCCTTGCCGATGCCGAGGCCGCTGCCGTGCTTCAGGCCGTATTCGGCCAGGGCCAGGTTGTGGTTAACCCCTTCTTCGAGGAAGGCAAGGTCGCTCTCGTCAAGTTCCGCCGTCAGCTCCAGGATCTGTTCCAGGGTCAGGTCGCGCAGCCAGGCTTCGAGTTCGGCAAGAGTTCTCTTGCCGCCTTTTTCCCGGGCTCGGGCGAGCAATGGTGAGCTGGTAACCTCCTTCCCGTTCAGTTTCAGGCTGACGATGTTGTTGTGGAGGTCGACGATCAGCGATTCGGCAACATCGCTTCCGGCGACGAGTCTGGTGCGCACATGGAGCCCCACTTCCTCCCGGAGATTGACGGTCACCTTGCCTGCCGCGAGCAGCTTCTTGGCCTTGGCGACGGTCTCTTCGTCTACGCTTTCCAAAACTTCGAGCCCTCGCATAGGGTTGCCGCCATAGGCGCCGAGGGCCGCGGCGGTATCGAGACCCTGCATGCCGCCGGTGCCGGGGATGGTGACCGCCAGGCCATTTTTATAGATATTGGGATCGATCCAGATCTCGATGCCGTCGAACTCTTTTGCCGGCAGGAGGGTGGCTGCCGCCGCCGCCCCCAGGGCAATAGCCACCGGTTCGGTGCAGCCGAGGGCGAGCGTCACCTCCATCTCCAGGATATCCTTGACCGTAAATTGCATAATGTGCTCCTTGAGCCAGGATTCCTTGTTATCTCGCCAGGATGAATTCGATCTCGATGTTCGAACCGAGCGGCAGGGCGGCCACCTGGACCGTACTTCGCGCCGGCGGCGCCTCGGGGAAGTGGCTGCCGTAAGCGCGGTTCACTTCCAGAAAATCGGCGAGATCGGTGAGAAAGATCGTAGTTTTGACGGTGCGGGAGAGTCCTGTGCCGGCTTGCTTGGCGACAGCCGCGGCATTCTTCAGGATCTGATGGGTTTTGGCAGCGATATCTCCTTCAACCATCTTGCCTGACTCCGGATTGATCGGCAGCTGACCGGAAATAAATAAAAAACTATCGGTGGCGATGGCCTGGGAATACGGGCCGATGGCGGCCGGGGCATTACTGGTGGCGATGACGGTGCGGTTCATGGAAGTTCCTTTCGTTGTTGTCGTTGGCGGCGGATCATGATGGAAGCTGGTTCATTTCCGTCAATTTATCTTGCTCGTTGCCCCCCTTTACCGGGGCCTTGGCTGATCTTATTTTCTTGAGATAATTATAGACGGTGAACCGGGTAACACCCATCATCCGGGCCACCTGTTCCACCGATCCCTTGAACTGAAAAATCCTGCTTTCCTCTAAGAGAGCCACGAACCGACCTCGTTCTTCGATATTCATGGTCGAGGGATGTTTGCCGATCTCCGTGGCTGCCTGGTGCAGCAGCGCCTCAACCGTTTCGCCGGTTGAATGGGCGAAGGTTTCCGCCGAGAAGGGCGCGCCGTTTTCCGGCAGGTTGATGAAGGGTATCAGCGCCTGGCTGGCATTGAAGAATTCGGTGGTATCGAAGTTGATGCAGAAGGCGGCGACCGGCCGACCTGAGGCATCCCGGAACAGGGTGGTCGTCGACTTGAGGGCCTTACCGTCGCTGCTGATGGTTTTATAGTTATGCGTTTCCTCTTCCTTCCCGGCGTTCCGATTGATCATCCTGAGCAGCAGATCGGTGGCGGGCGCGCCGGGCTTACGATGAGTGATCTGCCCCCGGATGTACACCAGAGAAGTGGGCAATTCGGTCAGATCGTGAACGCAGGCTTCGCAATTCTTTCCGAACATGGCGACCACGGCGTCCGCCAGATGCTGCAGGTTTTGCAGAAGGCACTTTTGGTCGATCATGGTGTCTGCACTGTCCTTTCTCAAAGATGGTGGCGGGGAATGAATCGCGTTATGTGAATATGCACTATTCTGACAGCTGAAGTGCGGCCTGTCAATAAAAAAATTTGACATATTCAAAAAGTGTTGAATTGTAGTCGGATGGAGGATTCGTAACAGAGCACTATCTCTCGTCTTGGTGAAATACCTTCGAGGAAATCCTTGAAAAATAATCTTAACTGTGTCGATAATAAATTATAACCTAACGCAGCAACCTTACTAACCTGTCCAGGAGGAAAACGATGGCAGAGCAAAGGCTTAATTCACTCCAGCAACATATCACCGCCGTCAAGAAGGGGGAACGAATCTTCGAAAATGCCTTCCAGAGTGTCAGTCGGATGATATTGGAGGGTGATATTGATAAAGTCATGGTCAACGGGAAGTCCACTTTCGATTTCAAAATTTTTCGAAAGGGAGCCAAACATATCGTTGGCATGTACGACGAGATCAACTCTTTCGTGTCGTTTGTCAAAGATGCGTCCCAGGGCGGATCTTCCAAGGAGATGGCCTTCGTCCTGGTCGGCGAACCGGGTAACGGCAAAACCTTCCTGGTCGAGCATCTGTGCAAGATGTACCGGCAGTTCCTGTCGATTCCCGTCAACAGGAAATATACCTTCCGGTATACGGGGCTCGACAAGCTCGGTTCCTACGGCAATATCACCACCATCGAATCCCAGACCTATGAAGACCCGATGGTGTTGGCCATGAATCTCATGGAAACGAAAGAGGAGTCCCGGCAGTATCTGGCGCGGCGATATCGGGTGGCTGACGATACACTGGCTGAGTGGTTCGAAAATTACCGTCCCCTGGGCGCCTGCTCCGCCTATATCTGGAACAATATCCGAGAGCATACCGGCGATAAGCTGGACGATATGCTGGAGATGATCGATATCGTGCCGGTGCCTCTGATCGAGAGTCTCGGTACGGTGACCGGCAAATATCCGGCCAAGGATAAGATTACCTCCTCGGCAGTCGATCTGCTGGGGGAGGAGTCCATCCAGCGGCTCCTGCATATCGCCGACACCAACAATCCGTACCGATTCGACCTGCGCCGCGGGGCGCTGGCCAGGGTAGCTGGCGGCGGCATCCACTTTTCCGACGAGATTTACAAGAACAAGAAGGACCTCGTCCAGGTCTATCTCGGCATCATCCAGAACCGCTGCATCGAGATCGACGGCTATAAATGGCCGATCGACTGTCTGATCGTTGCAACCAGCAACAACTCGGAATTCAACCGGTTCCTGGCTGAAAAAGAGGAGGCGCCGATCGTCGACCGGTGCCGGATCTGCTACGTCTCGCACAACACCAATCACGTGCTGCAGCGGGATCTCACCTCCTATGCCATCGGCAACGAATCGAAGACCACGCTGACCGGCGAAGACATGCACCAGGACCCGAACCTCAATTATGCCGCCTCGGTGGCGGTGGTGCTCTCCCGCTTGCCCAGGTCGGAAAAACTGACCCCCATCGAGACCATGAAACTGGCGGCCGGCGAGGTAGCGGGCGAAAAAAGCCTCAAGACCCTGTCGGAGGTCATCGATACCCTCAGCCAAGAGCACGACATCACCAAGCGGTTCGGCCAGAAAGGCCTCGGCCAGCGGAACCTCGGCCGTTCGATTCAGCTCATGCTGGAAAGCTCGGAGACCAATGAGGGCAAGTGCATGTTCGCCTACGACGTCTTCCGGGCCATCGAACGGGTCATTCTTGATTACGTTTCCGAGGCCAAAGACCGGGCGAAGTTCCTCGACGATCTGAAGATTGCCAAGGGCATGTATCGGGAGCGGATCATGACCGAGATGTTCAATGCCTATATGGACGAGCCGCTGGCGATCCGCAAGGATGTGATGAATTATGTCAACATGATCATCGGCATCGATGCCGAGAACCTGGGGGCGGACAAGATGTGGAAATACAAGAATCCCCAGAGCGGCGAACTGCAGGCCCTGAAGATCGACGAGCGATATATCAACTCGGTCGAGGATTGCTTAGGGCTCAAGACCCGCGAGCAGAAGGATTCGTTCAGGACTTCGATCAGGAAGATCTATGGCCAGAAGATTTCGGTGCGGCCGGATTACGACTTCATGGACAACCTGGAGCTGGTGAAAGCGGTAACCGACGTCCGGTTGAAATCGGATATCGCCGGTTCCGGCAGCCTCATCGGCGCTTTGGCCAACCGGACCAACGAAGAGAACCAGAAGCTCTATGATCGGATGATCGAAACGATGCTCCACAAACTCGGTTACTGCACCACCTGCGCCCAGAAGACCATTGAATATTTTTGTACCCAGGTGGATGAAAACTAAAACCACCACCCTGGC